>JAHRFX010000103.1 GCA_019084405.1 Methanobacterium sp. | reverse complement strand
TCCGGAAACCCTAAAAACTTTTTAAAAGAAATACGGTCTGTAGCTTGTCTTTCCAACTCCGGATCCGACAAACCATACCACGCTTTCAAAAATCATAGATTTTTGATGCCCCAAAATCAAAGATTTTGAGGGATTGCAAAAACCAACATCTTAACCATAACTATTTCATCAGTATTAGGCCTACCACCACGTTCAGAGCGATTATCGTACATTCCACTCACAATAGGCCTGAAAAACTCCCAATCAATAAGAGGATCAAATCTCAGCTAGCTTATCACCAAGCTCCTTCACACGAGAATACTGCTTATTCATGAAATATTTCTCAAAAGACTTCATAATACTCCTATACACATAAAACTATATAAATATTTGTTTAAAATCCATTTAAACTCTTTAAATCCGGATTCGAAAAATCCTCAAATTTAAAAGAATTAAAAATCAAGAGATAATAGAAATTCTCTAAAGATTTTAATTAATTATTATAATTAAGTTGAATAAAATGTTGATTGGTGGTATAATATGAAGAAAGAAATTTACTATTTTGAAAATCCAGGGGAACAGAATACAGAAAAACTAATAGACCTGGTTAAATCCAGAAAAGAAGATTCAGAAATAAATAATATTGTTGTTGCATCTGTTTCAGGCAGGACTGCTTTAAAAGTTTCTGAAGCTATAAAGGATTCTTCAATTGTAAGCATTACTCATCATGCTGGATTTCGTGAAAAGGGAAAACTGGAAACTGATCCTGAACTGGAAAAAAAATTAAATGAATTAGGCATACCTACCTATACCAGCTCACATTCATTGAGTGGTGTAGGAAGGGGAATATCCAATAAGTTTGGAGGGGTCACTCCTGTGGAAATTATGGCTGAAACATTAAGAATGATTTCTCAGGGAGTTAAAGTTTGTGTGGAGATTAGCATCATGGTTGCGGATGCAGGGCTAATACCCATGGACCAGGAGATAATAGCCATAGGCGGGACGGCTTGGGGAGCCGATACTGCAGTTATACTCACCCCCGCACATATGAATAGCATTTTCGATTTGAGGATACATGAAATAATTGCCATGCCACGACCTTGAATCCATTCCCTTTTTATCAATTAATTTTTGGTTCAAATGCACCCCATGAAAATTCTATAAAGTTGAGGTGACACCCAACATTTGACTACAACCTCAAGGGTCAGAAATGTTGTCGAGCCAAGCAAATTATTTGCAATTAACCGTTGCTTTTAAATATTAGTTAGTGCCATAACACATTCCATAGATTAATGTGGGGGTAGTAAGTGAAATTCATAAACGATGCCATAAAGGAATCTGAAAAGAGAATGGATAGACAACGTCCCAATCAGACGAACTCGGAAATTGACGAAGACCTGAGAGGAATTATTGAACAAAGCAGGGCAAAAATATTTGTTATTGGAAGTGGAGGGGCTGGTAACAATACCATTTCCCGTCTTACTGAGATAGGAATTGAGGGTGCCGAAACACTTGCCATAAATACTGATGCCCAGGACCTGTTCTATAGTGAATCTAATCATAAGCTTCTAATTGGAAGGCAAACTTGTGGTGGTCTTGGTGCTGGTGGTGTTCCTGAAGTGGGAGAAGAATGTGCCGAGGAAAGTGAAGACGACATCCGGAATAAGTTAGATGGTGCGGATATGGTCTTTGTAACCTGTGGGTTAGGTGGAGGCACTGGTACTGGTTCTGCACCAGTAATATCTAAGATGGCTAAAAAAGCAGGGGCATTAACTATAGCAGTGGCCACAATGCCTTTTAGTGCTGAAGGACTCAAAAGAAGAGAGAATGCAGAAAAAGGTTTAGAAAAACTTCAAAGTGCTGCAGACACCGTAATCGTGATTCCAAATGATAAATTATTGGAAGTAGCCCCAAATTTGCCTCTTAACAAGGCATTTATGGTGGCAGACGAATTACTGGGAAGAGCAGTTAAAGGTATAACGGAACTAATAACCCGGCCGGGTCTGGTTAGTTTAGACTTTGCAGATATAAGAAGTATCATGAAAGGCTCAGGAATGGCCATGATTGGTATGGGTGAATCTGAATCTGGCGACAGAGCTTTAGAATCTGTGCACGAAGCTTTAAATAGTCCTTTACTTGATCTGGATATTTCTAATGCTAAAGGAGCTTTAATTAATATTTCAGGAAGTTCTGATCTAACCTTGCAGGAAGCTGAGAAAATCGTGCAAATTGTTGCAGATGAACTGGATGCTGATGCCAACATCATTTGGGGAGCTCAAATTCAAGAGGACCTTCAAAATGTTATTCGGACCACTATTGTGGTGGCTGGAGTTAAATCTCCTCACATTTTTGGAACCCCTGCAGAACGAGAATTTGCAGAAGAAAGGCAACGTGAATCTGTTAAGGAATCTGCTCTGGAAGAATTTATAGATGGAGTATTTTAATAAAATAAAATCTTGATTTATAGATTCAGACCTCAAATCTTAAGACTTATCATATTGTGATAGCATGGGCCAACTTTTAATCTTAAGGTTAAGCAGGGCATAGGTTATTAATCATTGGATAATCATCTTTTAGCAAATTAATATATGATGCTAAGATTTGAGTTATATCTTCCAATATTTGATGCTATAGTGATAATTTTCACTCTTTTAGTAATATTTAATACTTTCTCACCCCCCATTCATACTGTTAGAAAGGAAACCTTTATTAATCTTGAAAATAACTACTATACCATCTGTTAAAATAATAATTTACATTCCTTATTTTTATTATTGTTACCATTATTAAGGTAGGGATTTAATGAGTTTAAAAGAATCTACTCTCCGTTTTATAAAACAATGTAGAAGAGTATTGCATGTTTCAAAAAAACCAGACAAGGTTGAGTATATCAATGTGGCAAAAATAACAGGCTTGGGAATAATAGTTATAGGTATTATAGGGTTTATAATTAGTATAGTGGCCCAATTATTAGGCGCATAACTAAAAATTTTAAGGATCTGTTCACATAATTGAATAATACTAAATCAGGTATTATAAAAAAATTGAAGTATATAAATAGATAACATTATATGAATTATGATTAATTTAAATAAATACAGTTTTATTTAGAGTATTATCAGTTGATATTTATCCAGAAGTATTCAATCTGGTCTTGGTGGTATGGATAACTAAAAACTATTATTTATAAATGTTTTAAAGTAGACCATATTTATCTTAAAGAATAGGCCAAATGAACCAAACCTATGGAATTATATATAAGGTTGTGTGGTTAATGGAAGATAGTATAAACTCCATATATGCTCTCAAGACCTCTGTTGGTCAGGAGAAAAATGTGGCTAGAATGTTAGCTCGGAAGGTAAAAGATAGTGGTATTGAAATCAATGCTATTTTAATCCCGGAATCTTTAAAAGGTTATGTATTGGTGGAATCATCCTCTAAAATAGACATGCAGAATCCTGCTATAAAGGTACCTCATCTTCGAGGTATGGTAGAAGGTAAAAGTTTAATAACCTTTGAAGAAGTAAGAAGATTCCTTAAACCCGAACCAATAATTGCTTCTATACAGAAAGGAAGTATTATAGAGCTAATTTCAGGTCCTTTCAAAGGAGAAAGAGCAAAAGTGGTTCGTATTGACGAATCAAGGGAAGAAGTAGTTTTAGAACTTATCGAAGCTGCAGTTCCTATACCTGTAACCGTTAAAGCTGATCAAATTAGAATAATACAAAAGGAGGCAGATTAATGGCTAAAGATACCGTTGAAATTCTTATAGAAGGCGGAAAAGCCACTCCAGGTCCACCTTTAGGTCCTGCGATTGGCCCGCTAGGAATTAATATGATGCAAGTAGTGGAGCAAATAAATAGTAAAACCTCTGATTTTTCAGGAATGAAAGTACCTGTTAAAATCATTGTAGATAGCGACACTAAAGAATTTGAAATAGAAATAGGTACTCCACCTACCACTGCACTGATAATGGATGAACTGAAAATTGAAAAAGGCTCCCAGGATCCAGGATTGGATAAGGTGGCTGATTTGTCCATAGATCAGGCATTGAAAATTGCCCGAATGAAATTTGATTCTCTCTTAGCAAACGACTATAAAAGTGGTGCTAAAGAAGTTATAGGTACTTGTGTGAGTATGGGATTAACTGTAGAAGGTAAAGATCCTCGTGAAGTACAAAAAGAGATTGATCAGGGCACTTTTGATGATGTACTGCTATCATAATCATATTCATAAAATAATATTTATGTGATTAATTACTTAATTGACACCTAAAAACCTTAAAAAAAAATTGTCCCTTATGGTGAACTTTTTACCTAAAAGTTCATGGAGGATTTATATGAAACAAGAGATATTGGAAGCGGTGAAGGAGGCTACGGAACAATCCCAGTCGAGAAACTTCACACAATCCATTGATGTGATTATCACTATCAAGGATTTAGACGTCAATAAACCAGAGAATAGATTTGACGAGGAAGTTTCTCTACCAAATGGTCGCGGAAAAGCCGTTAATGTGGCTTTTATCGCAGATGGTGAACTGGCTGTTCAGGCTAAAAATGCTGGCGCAGATCTAATAATCAATAAAGCAGATTTAGAGGATCTGGGTAAAAACAGAAAAGAAGCCAAAAAACTCGCTAACCGACACAACTTCTTTGTAGCTCAGGCGGATATGATGCCCCTGGTAGGTAGATTCTTAGGTCCGGTTTTAGGTCCCAGGAAAAAAATGCCTAAACCAGTTCCAGCGTCTATCAAGCCAGATCCAATACTGGAAAGGCTACGAAGCACAGTTAAGGTTAGAATCAAAGATCAGCCTATTATTCAAACAATGGTAGGTACTCAGGATATGGATGCGGAGATGGTTGTAGAAAACATTGAAGCAGTTCTTAATATTCTTGACCGCAACTTAGAGAAAGGAAGAAATCAAATAAAGTCCATGTATATTAAGACCACCATGGGTCCAGTAGTGAGGGTGATTTAATGGCTCACGTTGCTGAATGGAAAAAAGAAGAGGTCAAAGATCTCACAGAACTGATTAACGGTTATGAAGTGGTTGGAATAGCTAACTTATCTGATATTCCTGCCCGGCAACTGCAGAAAATGCGACAAAGTCTGTGGGATAAAGCTACCATCAGGATGTCCAAAAAAACTCTGATCAGTTTGGCTCTGGAGGATTCTAATAATAAAAAGGATAATATAAATATCCTGTCCAATCACATGGATGGTCAACCTGCTTTAATATTCACTGACATGAATCCCTTTAAGCTATTTAAAATCCTGGAAGATAGTAAAACAGCTGCACCTGCCAAGGCTGGAGCTGTTCCTTCTGAAGATATAGTAGTTCCTAAGGGAGACACTGGATTCCCTCCAGGTCCGATTCTGGGTGAATTACAGCAGATAGGCATACCTGCAAAAATTGACAAGGGTAAAATTGTAGTACAAAAGGATCAGGTAGTGGTTAAAGCTGGTGAAGAAGTATCAGCAAAAGTAGCCGGTATACTGACTCGACTGGACATACAACCCATGGAAGTAGGAATAGACCTTAAAGCAGCTTATGAGAATGAAACTGTATATACGGCGGATCTTCTAACTATAGATGAAGAACAGACCCTTTCAGACATTCAAAGAGCATTTGCTCAGGCATTCAACCTTTCAGTTAATGCAGTTATTTACACTAAAGAATCTATGCCTGCTATCATACAGAATGCAGCAACTAAATCACTGAATCTGGCATTTAACGCCTCAGTACTGACTTCTAAGACTACTGA
Source organism: Methanobacterium sp. (assembly GCA_019084405.1). GTDB lineage: Archaea > Methanobacteriota > Methanobacteria > Methanobacteriales > Methanobacteriaceae > Methanobacterium_F. The sequence continues at coordinate 7,226 of JAHRFX010000103.1, read as the reverse complement.
AATGCTACTATCTAAAGCTTACTCTCAAATGTTAGCAGTAGCAGCTGAAGCATCTGGAAAAGATTCTGATGCCGTTGATGAAGAACTTCTTGAAAAATTAGCTTCCAGTGCTACCCCAGCACCTGCAGCTGAAGAAAAGAAAGAAGAAAAGCCTGATGAAGATGAAGAGGAAGAAGAACAAGAAGAGGATGCCGCAGCTGGCCTAGGGGCCCTTTTTGGATAGTCCTTTAGATTTACCATCTATTATTGCAAAAAACAAATGTTTTTAGCGAAATAAATTTGATTTGAGAAATTGAGGTGATCATATGGAATACATATACGCAGCAATGTTATTGCACACCACTGGTGAGGAAATTAATGAAGAGAACGTAAAAAAGGTATTAGATGCAGCTGGAGCCGAAGTAGACGATGCTAGGATCAAAGCTTTAATCGCCGCTCTGGAAGATGTGGATATCGAAGAAGCTATGGAAAAAACTGCCGTAGCCGCTACCGCAGCTCCTGCAGCAGCAGCTCCTGTAGCTGAAGAAGCTGAAGAAGCTGAAGAGGAAGAAGAAGACGAAGAAGAACAAGAAGAAGAAGCAGCAGCCGGATTAGGCGCTCTCTTCGGATAAACTTCTTTTCTTTTTACTTTCTTAACTCTTTAAAGAAGAATTGAATAAAATTCGAAATATCTTTTTTAAATATAGTCTCTGGGCTAAATTTGCCCTTATTTTTTTATTTTTAATTATTACTTATTTTAATTTTAGAATTGATTTTAAATTAATTAATAGATTTTATTTTTCACCAATTACTAATTAAAATTCATAAAAAATTGATTTATGGGGTTTTATAAGGATCAATACTCATTAAAGTATTAAAAATAATAAAAAAGTTTTTTAAATCATAATATAAAACTATAATCACATTTTATAATTCATAAATTTTAGAAATAAATAACCTTTCAACTGATTACTATGTCTCACCAGCTTGAAGAACTTGGATATAAAAAGAAAAAGTGTGTAACCTGTGGTAATGATTTTTGGTCCATAAATGATCGTAATACTTGTGGGGACGCCCCCTGTGATAAGTATGAATTTATTGGAAATCCCGCCACTAAAAAGAAATATGACCTCTATCAAATTCAGAAAACTTTCCAGGACTTTTTCCAGAAAAACGGCCATACTCCCATAAAACGATATCCTGTTCTGGCCAAAAGATGGAGAGATGATGTTTTCCTGGTAGGAGCATCCATCTATAATTTTCAGCCATGGGTATCTTCCGGGATGGTGGAACCACCGGCCAATCCATTGGTTGTTGCCCAGCCATCCATCCGGTTGAATGACGTGGATAATGTGGGTAGAACCGGAAGACACATGACGTGTTTCACCATGGGGGGCCACCATGCATTCAATACTCCAGATAATCTGGTTTACTGGGAAGATGAAACAGTAAAGTACTGTCATGATTTCATAAAACATGTGGGCATCAACCCGGATGAGATAACTTTCATAGAATCATGGTGGGAGGGAGGAGGAAATGCAGGGCCCTGTTATGAGATCTGTGTAAGGGGGGTGGAATTGGCCACCCTGGTTTTCATCCAGTACCGAACCTTACCTGGTGGAAAAAAGGAAGAAATACCTTTAAAAATTGTTGATACTGGCTATGGCCTGGAAAGATTTGCCTGGATATCACAGGGAACCCCCACTGCATATGATGCTTCTTTTGGCCCGGTTATTGATCAACTAAAGGATCTGGCCAGTGTGGATGTAGATAAGCAGATACTGGCTGAAAATGCCCAGGTAGCAGGCATGATGGATATTGAAACTTTCGCTGATCTTAGAAGTTTAAGAAAGCAGGTCGCTAACCGGCTGGGTTTATCTGTTGAAGAACTGGAAAAATCTGCTGAACCCATGGAGGCAGTTTATGTGGTAGCAGACCATACCCGGTGTTTGGCTTTCATGCTGGCTGATGGGGTGATTCCCTCCAATGTTAAAGAGGGATATTTGGCTCGACTGGTATTGCGAAGAACCATACGTTTTATGCAGGATCTAAAGATGCAAGAGTCTCTTTCTGATATTATGGATATTCAGGCTGACTTTTTATCTTCACACTATCCGGAAATAAGGAAACATCAGGATCACATTCACAATATAATTAGCCTGGAAGAAAAAAGATATACTAAAACGGCCTCTAAAGGAAAAAATCTGGTAAAAAAGAGCATAAAACATCTCAAAAAAGAAAATAAAGATGAAATACCGTTGGAAATGCTTATAAAACTTTATGATTCCCAGGGCATACCTCCGGAAACAATAAAAGAAATTGCAGAATCTATGGACTTCCCGGTTTCAGTTCCAGATAATTTCTATACTCTGGTGGCCAATGAACATGAAGAAGAAGTTCCCGAAGAAACAGTTCCGGTAAAACTGAATTATCCTTCCACCCGGCTCTTATTCTATGACCAGTTTGAAAAATCCCGCTTCCAGGCTAACTTTTTGGGTCTCTATAAAAACAACATTATCCTGGATCAAACCGTTTTTTATCCAGAAGGAGGGGGACAACCTTCAGATATAGGATCTTTAGAAATAGAAGGGAAAAAAATCAGGGTCAAACACGCCCAAAAGCTGGATGAAGTGGTGTTACACCAGATTAATCCAGAGGATACTCCCTCCCTGGAGAAACTGGCAGGTAAAGAAATTAAAGGTAGTATAAACTGGGAAAGGCGCATGGCACTGGCCCGTAATCATACTGCCACCCACCTTATAGTGGCTGCTGCCCGAAAGGTCTTAGGAGACCATATATGGCAGGCAGGCGCACAAAAAGGAGTAAAAAGATCCCGGATAGATCTTTCCCATTATAAGAGAATCACCACCCAAGAAGTAAATCAGATTGAACAACTGGCTAACCAGTATGTAATGTTGAATTCTAAGGTAAATATAAGTTGGATGAATCGTACTGCTGCTGAGAAAAAGTATGGTTTCATACTGTATCAGGGAGGAGTGGTGCCAGGTTCTTCCATCCGGGTTATCGATATTCCTGGAGTTGATGTGCAGGCCTGTGCAGGAACCCATGTGGGCCACACTGGTGATATTGGCATTATAAAAATCAATAAAACCGAAAGAGTCCAGGATGGAGTAGAAAGGGTGGACTTTTCTGCCGGTGAAGCTGCAGTGGAATCCATGCAGCAGAATGATGACTACCTGCGCTCCAGTGCAGAAATATTCAAGGTAAATCTGGATCAACTTCCTAAAACCTGTGATAGATTCTTCACAGAATGGAAAGCATTTAAAAATGAAATCAACCGCCTAAAACAGGAAATAGTTGCTTTAAAAATGGAAAGCATACTGGGAAAAGCTGAAAAGCTGGGAAAGTTCCAGGTACTAAAATACCAGATGGAAGCAGACCTTCCTGAGATGCAAAAAATGGTTCTGGATTTAACCCAGGATGATGGAAATTTTGATGTGGTTTTTTTGGGTAATATGGATGGTAAAATTGTAGGATCTGCCTCTAAAAAAGCTCAAGAATCTGGTGTGAAAATAAATGAAATTATAAAAGAAGCTGCAAGCCTCTTGGGTGGCGGCGGCGGCGGAAGACCAAACCTGGCCCAGGGTGCAGGACCAAAAACTGATAAAATGAATGAAGCTCTGGATAGCGCCTTGGAGAGTCTAAAAATAGAATTTAATCTCTAAATTAAAAATTTATTTTAATTTCGAGAATATTCACTAAAACAGGGAATACAGGCAAAATGCCCATTCTCAACTCTTGCCCGGTGTTCTGCAATAAATTCTCCACATTTAGAACACTTTACTGAAGCGAATATCCGGGCCTCTTCCGGAATTTCCAGATCTATACTTTCCATTTTAAAGAGTTCTGCAGCATCCATATCCAGAATTTTTTGAGATAGTTCATCCTTTTGGTTTTCAAAATTAGCCTTATCCTGTTTACTGGCCTTTTGTGAAAATGCTTTTTTTCGTAGATTTGAAAACTCCGGGTCAATTTCGTCAATACTCTTATTCAAGGATAAACGTAAAACATCTTCACTGGTTCGGTTTACAAAGGTGTAAACATTTTTACCATAATCTTTGAAAATTAAATTGCCTTTACCAAAAGTACACCCCGTTACCACCTGAATAGCATCCACGCTGCAGCTATCATTTTATACTATGGCCAGAAATTCCTCATCCACTGCCCGGGGGGAACTAAGTTCCTTTATAGCTATTTCACCAGCACGATATCCTATGGCAGTTCCTGGACATACATGACCATGGAAACGAGTAACTTCCGAAAAGGGGAGTATTTTTTTGCTTTCTTTCATTTTATCACCGTAATAACATTATTTTTCCAATCATTTCAAAATAATCTATTCCTTCCTATGATTAATAAATTTAACTAAAAAAATGATTACTTCGTACGGGGAGCTTAAATTCCCTGAACCAGGAAGGTTCTAATTACTAATAAATTAATATAATTTAATCTACAACATCCCGGTAAACCTTTATTAAAAATAGCAGCCATATGAATATTAACTATGAAACTATTTCGAAGAGGGGTATATTGAATCGTAGTATAGAAGAAATAAATCATAAAATTTCCCGGGGTGAAGCCCGGGTTTTCACAGCAGAAGAAATTACCAAAATGGTTAGTGATGGCGAAAATCCATCTGTTAGTGAAATTGATGTAATTACTACAGGTACATGTGGGATAATGTCAGGTACCGCTGCTTTACTTCATTTAAAGGTTGATGAACCAGGATCATTTAAAAAGGCAAAAAAAATCTATTTAAATGGAGTCCCTGGATTTCCTGGGCCCTGTCCCAATGAATGGTTGGGTTCAGTTGATTTAATGATCTATGGAACTGCCCACAGCATCCATGATTCTGAATACGGTGGAGGTTTTTTATTCAAGGATATGGTTGCAGGTAGAGAAATTGAAATAAAAGTTGAATCAACTCATGGTGAGATAATTGAGTCATCCACCACCTTAGAAGAGATGGGAACCGCCCGGATGATTGGAACGCGTATGGCATTTAAAAATTACACCGCATTTGTAAACCCTGATTCTAAACCAGTGTCTTCTATATTTCACGCCATCGATATGGAAGGCCCTTTCCAGGGACTATCCTTTTCTGGCTGTGGAGAACTAAATCCCTTACAAAATGACCCCGGGATGAAAACCATCTGCACCGGATCTAAAATCCTTTTAAACAGTTCTGAAGGAATAATAATCGGGACTGGAACCAGAAGCACCCCTGAAAAACCTAATTTAATGCTTACTGCAGATATGCATGATATGGATTCTCATTATCTGGGTGGTTTTAAAACAGCTGCAGGCCCGGAAGTATTTGATTCAGTTGCCATGGCTATTCCTGTAACCAGCCAAGAGGTTTTGGAGCAGACATTCATTAAAAATTCAGATATTAAGTTACCGGTTGCAGATATAAAAGGAAGACACCTTCCCTTGACTGATACGGACTATGGTGAACTATGGGATGGCACACAAGCCCGACCCACTTATCATCCTGAAAAATGTATTAATTGTGCCACCTGCCTGGTAAAAAAAAGGTGCCCCACCATGGCCTTTAACCAGGGCCTTAATACTAAAAAATGTTTTGGCTGCGGCATGTGTGCCTATTCCTGCGACCAGGGAACCTTTGAAATGAAAACCGGTACTGCAAAACTTGAAATAAAAGACCAGATTTATGAAGTTCCCATTGCCTGCCGGCAGTCTGATTTAAAAAGAGCCAGGGAAATAACCAGGGACCTTACCACCAGAATAGAAAAAGGTCTTTTTTACATTTACAAATGCTAAAATTTGAAAATAGGGGGATATGATGTTAAAATACGACTTAATTATAGCGCGATACGGTGAATTGGGATTAAAAAGCCCTAAAGTTCGCAGTAGATTTGAAAAGAAACTCTTATCCAATATTAAGAGCGCTTTTGATTGTGAAGTTAGGGTTAGCCAGGGCAGAATTTTTATCAAGCCCTATAACTTTAAAGAGGCCTTGCAGGGATTAAGAAAGATTTTTGGGATAGTATCTTTTTCTCCGGCCATTGCCCTGAAAACAGACCGGGAAGAGATTACCTCTAAACTGGAGGGTTATGTGGACCAACTGGAAGATGAAGGAACCATATCTTCTGAAACCAGTTTTGCCATTCGCTGTCGCAGGGTGGGTGAACATGAATTTACCAGTCAAGAATTAGCAGGATATGCCGGTTCAGTGGTTATTAAAAAAACAAATTCTCCGGTGGATTTAACTAATCCTGAGCTGGAGATTTCCCTGGAAGTAAGGGATAATGAAACTTTCATCTATCACCAAAAAATATCAGGACCAGGTGGATTGCCAGTTGGTACTCAGGGGAAATTAGTGGCCTTACTTTCCGGAGGAATCGATTCTCCTGTAGCTACTTATCTAATGATGAAAAGAGGCTGCCAGATAATTGCACTTAATTTTAATAATGATCCCTTCACCAGTAATGTAGCCCTGGAAAAAGTTCAAAAAATGGTAGAAAAAATAAGAGAATATTCGCCGGGAGTTAAACTTGATTTAAAGATTGTAGAATATGGGGAATATCTGCAAAACTGTAAAGTTAAGGCACCAGAAAAAATGACCTGTGTTCTTTGTAAAACAGGAATGTATCGCATTGCAGAGACAGTGGCCCGTAGAGAGGGGGCAATGGGTATTGTGGATGGAAGTAGTATGGGACAGGTAGCATCTCAAACACTCCCCAATTTGATGGTCACCCAACAATCAGTAAAACTACCAATTTTAAGCCCTTTAATTGGAATGGACAAGGTTGAAATTGAAAATATGGCCAAAGATATAGGCACCTACGATATCTCTATTATCCCTGATGGGGGGTGCAGTGCAGTTCCCCGATATCCAGAGACCAATGCCGATTTGGAAAGGGTTATGGATGCTCAGGAATCCATGGACATGGATGGGGAATTAAAAAATGCGTTAAAATCTCTGAAAAAAATTTAAACATACTATAGATTTTCCACAAGACCATCTATTTGATTAAAGATGAAATATCAATCTCGGTTTTTTAGTTATATAGTCAATGATTGCTATATAGAGGGATAAGTTTTTAAATCATAATAAAATAAATACTAAGTATATAAACCATTTAACTATTTTCAGGTTGATATGGTTTGAACTTTGATTCCCATTCTTTAACCATCTGGTTCGAATTTTATAAATAACGGCACTATCTAATAATCTAGTGATATTTAAACTTTTTGCGCAC
>JAHRFX010000064.1 GCA_019084405.1 Methanobacterium sp. | reverse complement strand
AGTCATGTTAATATATCTACTCTCACTTAATACTTATATTTAACCTCTTTAATTTTGAATTATGGGGTCAGAGGATCTAGAAAATAAAATTTTCAAATTTTTTTTCGCAAACCCTCAACACCCATAAACTTTACAGTCTCTGATATGAAAATTAATTACAGTTTAAGAACAAAATAATATTAAACATCGTTATTGAAATATTTATACTCAGTGAATAAACAAAATTCTGTGATTTAGGGAAATATAAAGGGGATAAAAAAATGCTTAAAGATGAAGTTATAGGAAAAATAGAAGAATGCGGATGTTTTGAGGAAACTGAATATCCTGAAGAAAATATGGTCGGGAAAACTTTTAATGTCAAGACCGAACCCGTGACCTTAATAATTAATAAAATTACTATTGGGCCTGTGGTTTCTGTAGATAGTATTGGTAAAGCCCTTCACATATGGATTAATCCCTATTTTTTAGGATCTGATTTAAATGAACCTGTGCTGGCCGTGGCTGTGAATTATGAAGAACTGGATAGTTTGGATATTGTTGATTGATTGCAGGTTCATTTTTCTCTTAGAATGATATTTTCAAAATAAATCACAAATTCAGGTTTATTTTGCCCTGACCACAACACCATTTTCCTTCAAGAAAGCCTTAACCTGTGGTACAGGAAACTCATTAAAGTGAAAGATACTGGCAGCTAAAGCAGCGTCTGCTTTGCCCAATGTGAAAGCTTCCAGAATATGTTGTGGATTACCTACACCACCTGAAGCAATTACTGGAATATCCACACTTTCACTTATGGTTCGAGTTAGTTCCAGGTCATAGCCATCTTTGGTACCGTCCCGATCCATACTGGTTAGAAGAATTTCTCCTGCCCCCCGGTCTTCGCATTCCATGGCCCAGGCAACAGCATCAATACCCGTAAATTCTCTTCCCCCGTAGATACTACAATCAAACCAGGCCAACCCTTTTTTAGTTTCTACAATTATCTTATCGCTGGCCTCGCTCTCTTCCTCAATGTATCTCCTCTTGGCATCAATACCAATAACACAGGCCTGGGATCCCACAATTTTAGATGCTTCATTTATTAAATCCGGGTTGTGGATAGCTGCCGTATTGGTGGAACATTTATCTGCTCCGGCTTTAAGCATATTTACATAGTCCAGGGGTTTTCTGATACCTCCCCCTACACAGATGGGTACAAAGACATTCTCGGTGGTGGCCCGGATTACGTCAGCCATGGTTTCCCGGCGTTCATGGGAGGCAGTGATGTCCAAAAATACTATCTCATCAGCGCCTTCCTGGTAGTATTTGGTAGCCAGATCCACCGGTTCTCCAGCATAACGTATTTGTTTAAATTCTACTCCTTTTACTACCCGTCCATGGGGTACCTGCAGGTCGCAATCAAGACAGGGAATGATTCTTTTTGCCAGCATGAAAATTCTCCAATTAAATAATATTTGATATCTAAAAAATGGTCGCTTATACTACTTAAAAACCCCTATCTATGAAAATTCAGGGTTAAGACTTAATGCTTTAAATAATAAAACCCCCTATTTTATTATCATAAAATCAGGAGATGAAAAAATGAATTTGAGTGAAATATTATCTGAATCATTTAAGTATCCCCTTTCCAATTTAAAGCGCATGCTTATGCTGGGAATACTCTTGGCCTTGAATATTTTGATTATCCCTGCCATACTGAGTATGGGATATTATATAAGAATAATTGAAAGTAGTTTTCAGGGTTCTAATGAACTTCCCCCTTTTAATGAATGGGGAAAGATGTTTACTGATGGACTAAAATATATAGTGGTTTTATTAGTCTATCTTGGAATTCCGGCATTTATTGGAGTAATTATTGTGACCCTGATTATAATGTTTCTGGCCTATAGTTATGTCGCCAGCATGGGAATATATGCCTTTATGGGTATAACCTATTCCCTGCTATTACTTATAATGATAGTACCCTATTTTGTAAGCTTTATGGGAATAGCCCGTATGGTAAAAGAAAATAGTGTTAAAGCCTCCTTTGAATTTACTCCGGTGATTAATGTAATTCAAGGGTTTGGAGCCGGACGTTACATCGCCGCCATTATTATCTTTTCCTTATTAAGCTTCCTGGTGGTCTTAATATCATCAATTCCCCAGATGATTACCGGTAATTTAATAATCATTTACGGAGTGAGTATAGGGGTAGCCCTGTTTATTAATTCCTATTTAAATGCATTTGGAGGACGTTTAATATCCCAAATTTATCAGGAAGGATTGGAGGAGCATCAAATTACTGAATAATTATTTTTTATTATTTTTTTATTTAAGATAACTATTGGCGAATACTTTATAAGGGAAAAACTTCTAACAGTTATTTTGTCTATTTATATGGGCCCGTAGTCTAGCCTGGAATATGACGTGGGACTTCGGATCCCAAGGTCGGGGGTTCAAATCCCCCCGGGTCCGCTATTATGATTTATGTTTATTAAAAAGTTCTTTATAGAGGCCGATTTTCAGTTAAGTTGAAAAATCTATCCTTTCGCTCTTACGGCCTCTGGAAAGAACTAAAAAAAAATTCTTATTTTATATTTAATTTATAATGAAATTTTAATGGTACTATTCTTTTGTAAACTTATCGCATTTTAAAAAAAAAATAGCACTTATAATAACTTTAATCCTGTAAAAGAGATTATATAATTATTCATCAGGAATTACCGCTTCTTTAAAGAACTCCGGGATTAAAGACCGATAGAGAGGACTATTAAATAACATTTTAATATTCTCATCCAGGATGTAAGTATAGCATTCATCGTCTTCGGCGCGCATTCCCCGGCCATATGCCTGCATGAGAGTCATGACGGTTTTGTAGGCATACCATCTTTGGTCACGTTTTCTGCGCATGTTAACCTGTTTATCTCCCAGGTAAGGGAAGGGGACTTTATAGATTACCTGGAATCTGCATTTATCATAGGGTAAATCTACCCCTTCACTCATGGAAGGACTTATCAAAACCAGAGGATTGTGACTGGTTTCAAAATTATGTAAAACCGTTTCTCTATTCCTGGAATTATGGTCTATGAGGCGAGAATGGGGTAATTTATCCATAATATATTTCTGGCACTGGTAATTATGGGTGTGTATCAGACCCTTATCATGGCGATGTCTTTTTAATATTTTATTTAAAATAGGAAGGGTGTCAGGGGCTGTTCTTTTGATTCTATTTTTAGACATCTTACCTGCCAATTTTAACTCTATGGGCCTTTTTGATGGAGGGAAGGGACTATCCACTTTCACAAAATATACCTCCCGGGGATCCATTCCTAGCCAGCGGCAGAACATTTGATGAGAAAGGATGGTAGCGCTCATGAATATGCAAGCATCAGCATGCCGAAATAGATGCTCGTGAGCATAATGATGTACCCGAAGAGGTTTGAAGGAAACTCCGTCAGGTGCAGTATCCATGACCCAGTTTTTAGGTTCTTTGGCCAGGTTATCCTTTAGTTCATCCAGGCGGAATACCGTGCGGTTTATACGATCTGCCTTATTTTTAGGCAAATCCTTAAGCTTTAAATCTTTATAAGCATCACAAATTGCATCTATCTGCAGAATCCATTCCTCAGGATCTAATTCCCCCATCATTCCTGAAGGAATACCTTTTTTAATATCTTTTTCTACTCTTTTACGTGATAAGGTTACTTCCAGTCTACGCATGAGTTTATCTTCTATGTTATGGGCCTCATCCAGAATAAGTAGCTTTCTGGAGCCGAAATGTCCCACATGGTTTAATTCCAGGAGGGCGTAATCATAATTCATCAGGGTAATGGGACTGTTTACTGCATCGGCCTTTTGATCCCAGTAATGGCAGTGATCTGAGGACTGAAAATAAATAGGGTTCCCATGAGAGTCCTCAAATGCTTCGGTAGCACCTAGAGTAGATGATTTACTTACTCCATAGGGGCAGTGAAATTTTTGGGAGCTGGGAGTGGTTTGGCAGGTTCCTATATCACAGCTGGACTCCAGATCATCCGTTTTGCACATGAAGTTTCCCCGTCCTTTTACCTGGGAAAAATCAAATTCCTGGGCATACTGGTTCTGCAGCTGCTTGGTCATGGTGAGGATGTAGGCGGGCTCATACATACGACCCAATGTGGTGGCTATTCCTGATTTTCCAGTACCGGTACCTGCTTCAAGCACCACATAGCGAAAACCATCTTCCAGGGCCTGATGGATGTCTGCTATTATCTCCAGCTGTCCTTCCCGGGGATATGGGAATGGGAAATTTTCAATGATTTTTTCAGGTATATGAGGGTTGTTGCGCTTGATTTCTTTTTGCCTGGTGGAGGATAAGGTAGTAGCATGTTCCATAATTTCTCCGGAATCAGAACCTTTTAAATTATTTTTAGAATTTTTTCCAGACTTATTTTTACTTTCAGGTCCGCAAATGCAACGGTTTCTCATCATCCCGCAATCCGGGCAAAAAATAGGTAACACCATGCCACCATATTAGTAGATGATTATATAAAAAGGTTATAAGAGACCAGATGGCAACTATTTTGTCAGGCTCAAAAGTTTTTATATTATAAAAATCAATCTAAAATTGATAGAATGCTAAAAGTAATTGTCCAGTATTATTCTAGATAAATTATTACTATTTTACAGGTGTTTTTATGATAAAAGGAAAGTTAATTGGAATAGGGACTGGTCCTGGAGACCCGGACCTCCTTACTATTAAAGCGCATAAGGTTTTATCTTCAGTAGAGGTTATTTGTGCCCCTCGTTCAGCAAAAAACCGGCCCAGTATTGCTCTATCCATAGTAAAAAACGTACTGGATCTTCGTGAAGATAGATTCCATGTTCTGGAACCGGTGTTCCCCATGAAAGAAGATGTGGATTTACTGGAAAAACACTGGGATGCCGCTGCCAATCAGGTGGCATCGCACCTGGATAATGGCCAGGATGTGGCTTTTGTAACTCTAGGTGATCCTTCCATTTACAGTACCTTCTCTTATATCCAGCGAAAAATTGAAGATAGAGGATATCTGGTAGAAATGGTTCCAGGTATTACTTCTTTTACCGGTTGTGCCTCCAGTGCAGGGATTCCTCTGGTAGAAAAAGATGATATACTGGTTATTGTACCTAAAGTAGATTCCCGGCTGAAAAATATCCTGGAAGACGGGGATACCTTCGTTATTATGAAAACTTCCCGGCACAGTGCATTGCTGGAAGAAACCATTAAGGCCGACCCCCGGGAAAAAGAAATTATTTCTATTAAAAACTGTAGTATGGATGACGAAGAGGTAAAATCTGGTTTTGTAGACCATAAAAAATATCTCTCCACCACTCTGGTGAAATTCTCTAAATAATAATTTTTATATTTTTTAGATAATTTCAAAGCAGCAGTACTCATCTCCCTGGGCATAACATTTGGTTTCAGTTACTTTTACTTTTTTAGCCAGGTGTATAGAAAAAACAGCTTCCAATATCCCTGAATCCAGAGCACATGCAGATTCTCCAATTTGAGGTAAAAGTCCGCATTCGAAACAATCATAAGCCCTGATAGTCAGAGGATTTATCTTTTCCAATTCAATCCGGCCCAAACCATTATTTTTCCAGAAAATGGAGAGATTATGGATTAATTTATCGGTTTGTTCATCTTTAAGCTGATGGTATATGGTTTCACCGATCTTTATCCCGGTTCTATTAAGAAGAGGATCAATGTTAATCCCTTCCTGAATAAGTTCCACCCGGAAGATGTGAAACATCATCTGGAAAAACTCATGAGGGTTGCCCTGGTTAATTATATGCTCCGTCAAAAATTCCACAGAGTTTTCTTCCCTTTGACCCCATTTTTGGGGTATGAATCGACCCACATAGCGTGAATTAAGATAAAATATTTTTTTTCTTTTATCCTCACTATCTGTGAGGGAATCAATTATTCCCTGATCAACCAGATCCCGAAGATGTACAGAAATAGTGGATTTAGACTTTCCAGTTATTTTTACAATTTCATCAAAACTAATCTCTTCAGTTATGATTAGTGAAAGTATAACAGATTTGGTGGGGCTTTGAATAACCTGGAGGCCTTTTGAAGTAGAAAAAACTAGAATATGTATTCCATCCTCATTTTTAGTACTATCAGTGTGTTTTTTAAAATGTTCCATAAATTAACCTCGATTTTAATGTTTCCCACATGATTTATAATTATAATTATATTATGATATTTTATTTAAATTCGACCTTTTAAGAATGTTCGTAAAACCACCTTACAATCATCCCCCCATAAATAATGTTCGTCTTAAAGCAAACAGCAAATAATATATAGGACTAAACTCTTATGATTGATTTGTATCTATATGAACTATGGTGAAATTATGAAAGCAGAAGCAAAAAAAATCAGCAACGGAGTATACTGGGTAGGGGTTCTGGACTGGGATATAAGATCTTACCATGGATATACCTTGAATGGAACCAGTTATAATGCTTATCTTGTTTTTGGAGATGAAAAAGTAGCACTTATTGACAATGCTTACCCTGGGAATTTTCCAGAATTAATGGCCAGGGTAGAGGATGCATTTGCCCAGGAAGAAAGAGAAGTTAAAGTAGATGTACTGGTACAAAACCATATAGAAAAAGATCACAGCGGCCTCCTGGTAGAATTACATAGAAAATTTCCTGAAGCTCCTGTTTATTGTACTGAAATTGCTATCGAGGGACTTAAAAAACATTTCAATGGCCTTAAAAACGTAAATTTCATTAGCGTTGGCACTGGGGAAACCCTGAATCTGGGTGGAAAAACACTGGCCTTTTTAGAAGCATTTTTGCTGCACTGGCCAGACAGTATGTTTACCCTGCTTATGGAAAATGGAATACTGTTTCCTAATGATGCATTTGGCCAGCACCTTTGTTTTCCTCAGAGATATGATTCAGAAATACCAGGATATGTGCTGATGGATGCTACCCAAAAATTTTATGCCAACCTGGTAACTCCTCTGTCATCTCTGGTACTGAAAAAATTCAAGGAAGTTATTGATCTGGGGTTATTGGATAAAATAAAGATGATTGCTCCATCACATGGTCAGATATGGACAGACCCCCTGAAAGTGATTGATGCTTACACTAACTGGGCCAGTGGCAAATGTAAGGATAAAGTAACTATTATCTATGATACCATGCATTACTCCACCCAAAAAATGGCACATGCTCTTGCTGAAGGCATAATAAGTGAAGGAGTGGATGTGAAAATTTATTATCTCCATGAAGATGAGAGAAGTGAAATTGTAAAAGACATCCTAGATAGTAAGGCCATAGCCGTGGGTGCACCCACCATCTATGATGAACCATTCCCCAGTGTTGGAGATTTAATTTACTACCTTAGAGGCCTTAAATTTGACCGTACAGGTATAAAAAAGTTAGCAATTACATTTGGTTCCATGGGAGGTCGTGGAGGATCACCTAGCATAATATCTCGCGATTTAAAAGAATGTGGATTCCAGGTACAGGAAAAATATGAAATAATGTATGTACCAGATGAAGATGAGCTAAATAAGTGTTTCTTAATGGGTAAAAAATTAGCTAAAGAATTAAAATCATTTTAAATATTATTAGGGACTTTAAATTAAATAAAAAATGTGAAAAATTTTTTATAGATATTTAACCCATGAATTAGTAGTGGAGGAATAAAAAATGGATTTAGTAAATGAGCACCAAATAGGAATTTGTAAAGGAACCGATATGGAAAAAGCAGTACAGGCTAATTTTAATGGGGAATGTCAGGAAGTAGGAATGTATCTGGCCATGGCCCGTTTAGCCCAGAGAGAAGGAATGCCTGAAGTAGCAGAAGTCTTAAAGACCATTGCCTGGGAAGAAGCAGAACACGCCTCTCATTTTGCAGAAATGAATGAAGTGATAAAGCCCACTCTCAAAGAAAACCTGGAAATGATGCTGGAAGGAGAAACCATGGCTAACAAGGAGAAAAAAGCAGCTGCTAAAAAGGCCAAAGAATGTGATATAGATGCTGCCCATGATTTCTTTGATGAGAGTTCCCGGGATGAAGCAAGGCACGCTAAAATGCTAAAGGGACTGCTGGAGAGATATTTCTAAGAGAGAAATATTTTTCTAATTTTATTTTTTAAAAAGATTTTCTTATTTTTTATGGTTGTTATTTAATTTACTCAATTTTTCACATGCATCCTCGGCAGCAAGTATTATGGGATCTATAACCATGGATAAGGGAGGGGCATAAGAAAATTCCATATTAGCCAGCTTTGAACAGGTTAATTTTTGGGATATGGCCAGGGACATGGTATCCACTCTTTCGGCTACTCTCTCTTCAGCAATTATCTGACACCCGATAATAACCCCTTGGAGATTGCAGATCATTTTTATATCAATTCTTTTTGCCCCGGGATAGTATCTGGCCTTGGTCAATGCCCTGCTTTTACCGGATATTACTTCTATGCCATTTTGAATAGCAGAAACCTTGGTTAATCCCACGGCTCCAAATTCCAGGTTGCCGATTTTAGAAACCACGGCATTCAAAACAGGTATGAATTCCGCCTTTTTCCCCACTATATTACGAGCTGCCACTTTTCCCTGCCGGACGGCAGTGGTTCCCAAAAGGGACTGGGTATTATGGCCAGTTATTGCATCATAAACTTCCACACAATCTCCCACTGCATAAATATCAGGTACAGTGGTTTGCATTTTTTCATTAACAGATATGGACCATCTTCCTAATTCACAACCAGCCATTGTGGCCATTTTAGTTTCAGGACGCACCCCGGTGGCCATAACTACCATATCCACATCTATACATCGATCTCCAAAAACAACCCCCTCCACTTTAGTGGTGCCTGCGATTTTTTCAATGGGATGTCCTAAAATTAAATTAATGCCTTCTTTTTCCAGATATTTTTGAACAATTAGGGCCATATCCGGGTCCAGTGACCGGGGGACAATCTGAGGTAACATTTCAGTAACTGTTACATCAAGACCTCTTTTTTTTAAGCCATAGGCGATTTCAAGACCAATTAATCCTGCTCCCACAACCACCGCTTTTTTACTTTTTTGAGCCCATCTGGTAATGTCCTGACCATCTTGAATGGTTCTTATTTTAAAAACACCTTCCAGATCCGATCCTTCCACCGGTGGAATGAATGGGGTTCCTCCTGTAGCTATTACCAGATAGTCATATTCCATTTCATGAAGGTCTTCTTTCTGATTAAGCAGATAATAACCAATCTTTTTTTCATCAGCTTTAACCTCAAATACTTCTGCCAGGGTTATGACTTTTATATCTCTTTCCAGGTAATCTTCTGCCTGGTGCATGATAATATTTTCAAAACAGTCCACTTCACCACATAGTACGTAGGGTATGGCACAAGGAGAGTAAGCAATAATCTCATCACGAGTTATTACCGTTATTTCAGCATCTTTATCATGTTTACGTATATTGGAAGCGGTGGAAAGGCCACCTGCTCCCCCACCAATTATAACTATTTTCATTTATCAGGTCCACCTTGAAACATTAACAATCAAATATTTGTCCCTCTTAGCAGGTTAATATTTGCCTGTTTTTAAATGATGGTTAAATTTTAACTGGGGAAAAAATATATATACCTATATCCATAAATTTAGATTTATAGATATATGCAAAATTTCCAGACCTGGTCTAGCTGTATCTCCGGGACCCTGGAAAAAGAAGAATACCTTAACATCATAAAAAAGGCTGGTTTTAAAGGATATGAAAATAGTAAAACAACATTACTTACCGAACCGGAGATGGATGAGAGATTAATTGGTAAGATAATCAGCATCCAGTTAAAATCCACCAAATAATGCACCATGACAGAGAGATAATATGCCAGAATTGGATAAAGAAGATAAATACTGCCTGGAAAAAAATAGATCCTCCCATTTAAATCGGGAAATCCCTCCACAAATAATACTGGAAAATTTATCAGAAAGTTTTAAGGCACTTTCTGATCCCACCCGCTTAAAAATAATTTACCTCTTAGAGGGAGGGGAACTTTGTGTTTGTGAATTGATCATGGCCCTGGATAAGCCACAGTCCACCCTATCCCATCATTTGAATGTATTGAAAAATGCAGGGTTTATTGCTGGACGTAAAGAAGGACTCTGGATCCATTATAAACTTAAAAATCCCCAAATAATGAGCATAATAAATCAATTAAGAGAAATAACACCCCAAGGAGATTGAAAATGAAAGATGAAAAAATAGCCCTGTGTCCCTGTAATGGTATGAGCCCCTACGGATTAATAGCCCGGGCCGCTAGTTCTGATATGGTGGAAGAATCTTCAGATAAAATATCCATATGTATCACTGCCACCTCTGCTGATAAAGAAAGTTTCCGTAATTTAATAAAAAAATATCCCATAATAGCAGTTAATGGATGTGAACATGGCTGCGTGGATCAAATCCTGAAGAGCAAGGGAGTACAAGTAGCCCAAAGTATGAATGTAATGGGCCCTCTACAGGAAAATAAAATGGAACCAGGGTCCGTAGCCCGGCTGGGTGATTCTGGAGAAAAATGTGTGGTGGAAATTAAAAAGAAAATTGAAAATTTATTAGACGAATAAGGTGATCACTTGTCTCTGGATGCTAATTTAAAAAGAGTTCTATTTATCTGTAAAAACAATTCAGGAAGATCCCAAATGGCAGAAGCCATTCTAAGGCACCTCTATGGTGAAAATTTTGAAGTTTACAGTGCTGGAAGCGATCCCCGTCCCATCAACCCCCACACCATTGAAGTTTTAGATGAAATAGGAATTGATGCATCTCCTCAAGAATCTAAAAGTTTGCAAATATTCCAGGGCCAGGAATTTGATCTGGTAGTGAGCCTGTGCAGCAGTGAAGATGAAGCCTGTCCGGTATTTTTAACTGGAAAAAAATATATCCATCAGGGATTTAAAGATCCTGCTGGAATTAAAGGGGATAAACAACACCGGCTAAAATTATTCCGGGAAATACGGGACGATATATACCGGTGGATTGAAGATGAATTTCAGGATGATAATATCTTAGAATAAAGGAGGTAGATTATTTGCTAAAAGTTGCCATAGTCAGTGACGGGCCTTATGGGGAACGGGCCTATGAAACCATTTCTCAGGAATTTGAAACCAGTTTTATTCAGGTAGAAGCACCAGCAGGTATGTTTGTAGATGATTTAGAATTGGAGCCCGGGCTGGTGGATAGGCTATCTAAATTTGATCTGGTCATCACCTACATACTGCACCCGGATTTGACCCAGGAACTGGTGGAACAGATTCACCAGCAGGTGGGATGGATTATTGTAGGAGCCTGGAGAGGAGAAGGGTTTAAAAAACAGCTGACCCAACTGGGCAATGTCACTGCACCGGAGAATATGTGCGACCTGGAAGAAAATGGTGATCCTGTTTTTGATGAGTTTGTTTCCCGTTTTGGGCGGCCAGAAGTGAAAATAAGTTGCCATGGCAATAAAGTGGTGGATATAGAAGTTAAAAGATGTTCTCCCTGTGGGGCTACTGCTTTTGTGGCCCAGGAAATGAAGGGAAAGTCCATTGAAAATTTACCTATTCATGCCGGATTGAAAATCCAGCACTACCCCTGTAGGGCCCCTAAGATGCGTTTATTTACTGATGATGAGTGTAAAAAGGAAATGGCTGCTAATTTACATAAAGATGCCTTTGAAAAAGCACTTAAAAAAAGGAATAATTTTTAAGAAAATATTGCAATCCTCAAAAATGCATATACTCCATAAATTCCCAGAAGAAGAGATCCCTCTCTTCGAGTCAGCTTCATATCACTCCTCATAAAATAGAGTAGTAGTAAGGTCACCACTATTAAAACCGGGGCATCCAGAACCACCGATAGTGGATCTACTGGTATTTCTATAAAAAGAGCAGGTATGCCGATACCCATCAGTATATTGAATATGTTGCTGCCTAAAATTGTCCCTAAAGATAAACTGCACATTTTTTTCATGGCTGAGGTTATGGCCACCACCATTTCAGCTAAACTGGTTCCTATGGCCAGGGCAAATAATCCCACAATCATTTCAGGGATATTGGCTAACTGGGCCAGTTCCACTGCACTGTAAACCAGTAAACGGCAGGAAATGATAAGGCCTATAAAGCCCAGTATCGTCCCGACTAATTGTTTATAATTAAATGGTTTATCCGGTGTTTTATCCACGTGGTGGTGAATATTATAATATTTCTGCTGATTTTTGATTAAAAAATACAAATAGGCCCCGTACATTAAAATTAGCACCAGAGCAGTTATTTGATTGATAAATCCCAGTAACATGAATGTGGCCAGTACCAGAGCGGCCAATAATCCCATGAAGCCATCTCTTTTTATTTCCTCCTGATTAGTAGTTATAACACAGGGTAATAGTGCAGAAACTCCGATTATCCCACATATATTCCATATATTGGATCCAATAACCACTCCCACCCCCATATCTGGATTTCCGGTGAAAACTGAAATTATGGCTGATCCAAATTCCGGCAAACTGGTCCCTGCTGCTGCTACAGTTACCCCCAGTATTATAGGGGAGATTCCTAAAAAGCGGCCCATTTCAACCAGGTTATCCACAAATACATTGGCAGATTTAATTACTATAACCAGGGCTATGCAGAATAAGACCACCAGGATTAACCAGTATAGCATAAATTATTATTTTGCTTGTATATGGTTTAAATAATATTCGTCATTATTAATTCAGGATCTGTCAAAAACTTGGGTGTTAAATGTCAAAAAGTTTTTTCTGGGTTTGAATTTGTATTT
>JAHRFX010000014.1 GCA_019084405.1 Methanobacterium sp. | reverse complement strand
TGGGCACAAAATTAGAGTTATCACTCCGGGAGTTTACTTTATGTGGTCCGGTATAAATTGCTGTTTTTAGGAGTTCTTCCCGGGTAGGAGTCATATTTTTAATATTGTATTTTCATATATAAGGAGTTTTAAGGTTTGAAAAATATTAAAAATAGTTTATCAAATTTCATATATCTCTAAACATGGTTTATATATGAAAATACAATATTAAAAATATGACTCCTACCCGGGAAGAACTCCTAAAAACAGCAATTTATACCGGACCACATAAAGTAAACTCCCGGAGTGATAATTCTAATTTTGTGCCCACCACCTCTTATCTTAACCTTAAAAAAGTCTTTTTAAAATTAAAAGAAAGTAAGGGTAACATAGTCCATGTTTTAGGTGCTCCGGGAACTGGTAAATCAACCAACATATACCAGGCCTTAAAAAAAACCGGTTTAGAGACCTGTGAAGTAAGCAGTACTCTTCCCTCTATAAACACCTCACCCTCTCAGGTTTTTAAGATATTAATCACGGATTTAAAAAAGAATACTGGTTCTACGACTAAAAAAGAAGCCTACTTAAAACTAGCAGAATATGATGTGGTTCTTTTTGCGGATAAATTCCATGACCCGCACCTCATCCAGGATAATCTTATTGGTTTTAGTTTATGGACCCGTAATAACACTTTATGGCCAATTATATTCTATCTTATCTGTATAAAAGAATATATTCAGTTCCATAGCGAGTTCCAGAATATGAATCTGGTGTTCCAGACTGCCTGGAGACTGCGGCTGAGAGGTAAAAAATATGATATCTTCACCCAGGTGGGATGGTTATCCCGTCTCCTGGTGAAACTTTTAGCTTATTTATTCTGCGTGGTGGAAATATCTTACACCCCAGCTGAAACTATTAATATCATTAAAAGCCATTTAAAAGATATTGATCGGGAAAAAATAGATAATGCCATTCATAAATTTGGTTGTAGGCCCCGTTTGATACTGGAATATTTAGAACCACCTTAAGGTATAACATGATATTAAGTCTTTTAAAATCAACCCGACTTAGCTGGACAGCTAAAAATATACACATGTACCTTTTAGTGGTTACTTATGCCTATTATTCTCATTTAACCACCACCCAACCCTTAAAAATTTTAGGTGGATTAATTCTGGTCACAGTTATGTGGGGTGCTCTTTATGCTCTTAATGATCTAACTGATTTAAAGAGTGATAGTAAGGATAAAATTAAAAGTAAGAGGCCTTTTATCCAGAATAAAATAAGACTAGAAATAATAGTATTATTTATTCTTCTTTTAATTATCCTGGTTTTTGCCGTGGCCCTTATCAGTTTTCCTGCTTCATTTACTGTTATTTTATTATTGATGATAATTAATCAGATAATTTATACCCTGCCTCCTTTAAGATTAAAAGATAGCAGCCTAGCTCCTTTTAGTAGTACCGGGACCAATAATGTGTTGAGAATGGCATCCTGCAGTGTTTTATTAAATAATGTGTTTTTAGTACCTTTTAGTGTTTATTTACTGATGTTTCTAGCAGGTATGGGTACTTATCTCATGTATAAAGAAAAAAAGAAGTGGATGAACGGATTATCTGTCCTGTTTTGTCTTTTATTAACCTATATCCTTCTGGTGGGGGATATGAATTGGATGCAGTTTTTAATTGTAATTGTACCCCCCTTTATAGCCACCATACCCCTCTATCTATCCAATTATCTGGATAAAAATAAAATGATTAGCTGGGCTGATTTTTTATATCATAAAGTGGTGCTGGTCTTTTACCTGGTAGCTTTAATTATATTTTTAATAGCAGGTTATTGAATAAAAAATAAAAATAAAAAAAGTAGTACGAAAATTAATTTAAAAGGAATAAAAAAAATTAAAACTGGTTTTAGAATAATTTACCCAGTTTTAATAGTGCTTTGGGAGATACCTTTACCAGTTTTTGCACCAGTTCCGTGGTACTTACCTTCTCAAATTCAACATCCTGGAAAGCTTCTGCAATAGAATCCAGTTCACCATCATTTAAGGTGAGCATATAGTCTTTTACTTTGAGGTATTTGTTAATGGATTTACCTATGGCTTCCTGGCATTCATCCTCATATTTTTTGAGTTTCTTTCTGGATAGGTCACCTTCACTTATGGCTTCAGCAGCAAGTTTACCGGCAATCATCCCTCCGGTCATTCCACTGATGATTCCCCCACCAGTTAAGGGATTAACCTGTCCGGCGGCATCTCCAATTACCATCAGATTATCGTCAACCAGTTTTTTAGGCATACCCCCTACCGGATCTCCACCGATATTTAATTCTACCGGCTGAGCATTCTGGGTGGCAGGGTTCTTGGCTACAAATTCTAAGAGGTGCTCATAGGCAGTCTTATCAGTTTTGGTGGCTAAAATACCCAGTCCCACATTGGCGATATCATCTCCTTTAGGGAATATCCAGGCATATCCTCCTGGGGCCACACTGCCAAAGTAGAACTCAATACAGTTATTGTTTTCCATTTCCACCCCTGCCATTTCAAACTGGGCGGCAGATTCCATGTCCTTTGGTTTAGCAGTGGTATTTAGTCCTCCCCAGCGGGCCACTCTGGATTCTGGTCCATCAGCAGCAATGACTATTTTGGCTTTTATCTGGAATGATTCACCCATGGATTCAGCAGATACCAGGTATCCATCATCTGTTTTTTCCATGCCAGTGGCCAGGGTTTTAATTTTAATCTGGGCTCCGGCCCGGGCAGCATCCATGGTCATGTACTTATCAAATACTTTTCTCTCCAGAATGCATCCGGTTTCAGGTAAATCTATTTTATCAGAGGTGAGCCATACATCGGTTCTATTGGGAGATATTAATCTTACTCCATCGAGTTCCTTGGTGATCCATCGTGGATTTTTTTCTATTCCCAGTGATTCCAGTCCACCATTGGATACTCCTTCGGCACATCTTTTGGGGGCTCCTATTTCTGATTTTTTATCCATCATGAGCACCCCGGCCCCGCCCTGGGCAGCATGTTTGGCTGCGGTGGAACCTGCTGGACCGGCACCTATTACTAAAATATCAGTTTCAATTAACATCATAAATCACCTTATTTGTCCTCTTCCAGTGCTTTTACCGGGCACACCTGGATACATAAACTGCATTCTTTACACTGGTCTTCATTAAACTTCAAAGTGAGTTCCCTTACTTCAATTAGATTACGGGGGCATACTCCTGCGCATTCCCCACAATACATACACCATTCCTTGACAATCATCTTATCTTACCTTTTATAATTAATTATAAGTTTAATATATAGATTATAAGTCTTTTCGTCTTTTTAATATATTATATTTACTATTTTCATAGTCTAACTTTAAAAGGATCCTATTTTAAAAAATTAAAATAAATCATTTGATTTATTTCTATTAGTCACTAAAAATGCTTTAATTATTTAAAATAGCGAATATTATTTAATTAGACCACTTAAAATAGTTATTTTATCACTATATGCTTAAAATCCATTAAAATTTAAGTTTTATATTGAATAATCTACATAATATACCTATGGATATTAACCAGTTTATTATTAATAAGGGGACAAATTAGATGGCAGTTGAAAATAGCAAATCAGAATCTAAAAAAGAAAAGGGAACTTCCAGCAGTGAAAAAATCGATTTAGGGGCTGAAAAATTTATAGAAGATGTTTTGAACAATATACAGACTAAAACTGAGGAGTTTGGAAAGAAATTATCTGATTATAAAACCGAACTTCAAAAGCCACTGACTGATGTTATAGAAACTGAAAATGGCCTTGTAGTGAAAATGGATCTTCCTGGTGTTAAAAAAGAGGATATTGATTTAAAAATAGCTGAAGATCAGATAATAATTAAAACAATTTTTGAGGCAAAAGCAGAAGAAGTTAAATACCTTCAGAAGGAGCGCAGTCATGGTAAAACCATGCGTACCCTAACCTTACCCTTTAATATTGATGTGGAAAAAGTGAAAGCTGATTTCAATAATTCTATTTTAACCATTCAATTGCCTAAAATAGAAAAGGAAGTTCATAAAGTGGATATTGAATGATGCTAATTTAAAGGAGGAACTTTTTATGAAAAAGGAAAAAAAGCCAAAAGTGGCCTGGGGAATTACCGGTGCCGGGGAAAAAATGGTAGAAACCCTGGAAATGATGAAGAAAATCAAAAAAGAATATGAAGAGGTAGTGGATATTAATGTCTACATCTCCCGATCAGGAGATCAGGTAATAAAATACTACGGAATCTCCAATGAAATAGAAACTAATTTTAATAATATCTGGGTGGAGATTAATGCTAATTCTCCCTTCCTGGCAGGTCAAATACAGCTGGGTAAATATGAATTCATGTTAATTGCCCCTTGTTCGGCTAATACCGTGGCCAAAATAGCCCTCCGTATGGGTGATACCCTGCTGGCCAATTCCGCCATTATGGGTCAAAGAGCAGATATACCCCTCTATATCATGCCTTCTGATTATGAAGTAGGGGTTACCATTACCAAACTACCGGATGGAAAGGACCTTAAACTAACCCTGCGAGAAGAAGACGTGGAAAATATAAATAAACTGGCTGCTATGGATAATACCGACGTATTAACCCGTCCGGAGGATATAGAAGAGTTGTTTGCCCGGTATTTCAAATCCTGATAAAAAGAATATCATTATCGTCTATAGAATCCACATCATTTTGTATTCCCTTCTTTAATATCTTTCGGACGGTTTTTATTTCTTCCTCATTAATTAAATTTGTTGATGAAGCGTTAGCCTTGATTTTAGTACCATCAATAACTATATGTTTTAATTAAACTATTCCTGCATTTTTAGCAACGTTTACCGTCATTTTAAATACTTCTTCAATCTGTTCTGCGCATTCGATTTTAAACCGGCAAATCGTGCGAAAATCAGGCTTATCCATACCTTAAAGATACATATAAACCATATTTTCTTCTGTATGCTTTGCAATTTGTCTAGATGAAAATATTCCATCCATTGAAGCCATAATCACTAACCGAAGTAACATTCAACGTGAATAAGCTGCTTTACCTTGGGTGTACCGGTATTTACGGTCTATATCTTTAAAATCTAATTCTTCCACCAGGTTTGCTATAAAATAAGAAATATGATTTTCTGGAATAAAATCCCTAAGACGCTTAGGCACCAACCAAGTCTGACCAATCCCATATTCCCTCAAAACCATGAAAAACACAACTAAAAAACTATAAATAACTAAATAAAAATATAGTACTAGTAGAATATGAAACTAAACCCTAAAAACACGAATATAAAATAATAGAAAAAATAATAAAAAACTTAATTATGAGACAGCCTCATAAAAAAAAAAAATAAGTCCTGAAAATCAATTTATAATTTCAAATAAATTTAATCTCAAGATTTTAATCCTCAATATCTACTTTAGTTATATCTTCTACCGCTTTAGGGAGAGTGATGGTCAGTTTGCATTCTTTGTATTTAGCTGTGGCTTCTTTAACTTTAATTTTCGTGGAAAGATTTATAGTTCTATTTATTTTACCATAACATCTCTCTTTTTGAGTGAATTTAGCACCTTCAATTTCAGGTTCTTTTTGGAACATAGCAGTTATTTCTACACTATTTTTTGAAATGCCAATATCTATATCCTCTTTTTTAACACCGGAAATGTCGGCTATTAATATGATGGTGTCGTTGGTTTCCAGAACATCAACTAATGGTTTGGATTTTGGGGTTTCAGGTTTTGTGTAATCAGATATTACCTCATCTATTTGCACTTTACCTTCCTTTAATTTAGATACTAGATCATTCAGCAATTTCCCTGCAGGAGGAATACCTTCTTTTTTACTCTCTTTTTCAAGTTTTGCTTTCTGGTCTTCAGCTTCTTTTTTAAATTCACCCAATTTATCCTTTATTTCTTTTTTTTCCCAGAAGCATCTTCTTTAACTTCCTCTATCCTGCTGCTAGCATCCTCTTTCATCTTTTTAGCAGATTCCTTATATATGTGGAGGGTCAGTATTAAACTTTTTATATATGTCAATAGTTAATATTAAATATTACTATTTTTGAATGGAAAGTGGCTAATTTGATTATTGGAATATAAAATAAGTAAATAGAAATTATCTTAAAATATAAAAATCAAATAATTAATAGTGATAAACATGTTAGAATATACTGGAATGAAGAAAAACCCACCCATTAAGATGTTTTTTTTAGATGAAGAATCACCTAAAGAATGGAAAGCTGTCATAAACGATAAATTATCAGAATATAATGAAAAAGCCTATATCAATCTAGAAACTGAAGGAAACGACAACATATTGGTCATATTAGAATTAAACCCTGCTGAAAATGAATTAAACCAGGAAGACTACATAATTAAACAAAAAAATACCTTTGAAAAATACTATGATAAAATATTAGAAGAGATAGGCTCATCTAAACACAGATTAAATGAATAATATTAAGATATCTTATATTTTTTCCATTAGTAAAATTTATTTAATAATAAAACCGCCCTAAAACTAAAATTGGAATTAAAATTTACTTTGACGAAGTTTTATTATCTAAATTCTGATACCAACCATTGCTCGTACTTCCCCTGAGTTTGGGGATTACAAAACTTCGAATAACTGTTTTTAATATTATCTTAATCATATTTCGATGACTTAAAAGATATTTTGGTCTTGCATAGAATTTCAAATAGGCTGTAACCAGTTTGTTTCTCACTATTTTATTAGTCAAACCCATTTCATCATATTTTAAAACAGGGTTAAGAACTGTATATTCATCCCAATCCTCATCTATTAAGTCTTTTTTCAATAGTTCATTGTAGATTTTTGTTCCTGGAAATGGTGTTAGTATGGAATACTGGCAGTAATCTGGATCAAGTTTAGTTGAGAAATTGATAGTTTTGTTTATATCATCTTCAGTTTCCCCTGGATATCCCAGAATGAAAGATGTTAAAACTTCTAAACCTGCATTTTTAGCAGTATTAACTGCATCTTCAGCGTTTTTAAGAGTAATATTTTTTTCCATGAGATCCAGAATACGTTGTGACCCGGATTCAACACCATAATATATGGTATTCATTCCAGGACTTTTCAGATTTTGAAGTAGACTCCTGTTTACCCGGTCTACCCGGGAAGATGCAACAAAACTCAAATTCAAATCCCGGGCTTTGATTTCATCAGCAATATCATTAGACCTTCTTTTATTAAGCATGAAAGTGTCATCCATAAATCCAATATCACTTATCTGGTAGTTATCTATTAATTCCTCAATCTCATCCACCACATTGTCTGGGCTGCGGGATCGGAACTTTTTACCCATGATAAGTGAAGATGAGCAGTAACTACATGAATAAACACAACCCCTGCTGGTTATTATTCCCCCTGATTGTTTTTGGGGTGGAACCATAGGATTTAAATGGAACAAGATGTCTGGCAGGAATTTTAGTCATTTAAAACACGGCCATTAATATTAAATCCAGTCCCCTACCATTAATACCACGATTATAATACCAGATATAAGGTTTTTTCATTTAAATAACACATATAATTTCAATAAATTATCTTAACTTATTCCATGATATCGGGTTCTATTATGGCCGAAATATTCCCCTCAGTATCCTGGAAGGAAGCCACAGTACCAATTCCAGGGATATATATTTTATCACTTAAGATCTTCCCCCCTGATTTTTCAATTTTTTCAGCAAATTCAGGAAAAGATTCAACTTCAATCATATTTTTAATTATTTCATCTGTTTCCCTGGTAAATATAGCCCCATCAATACCAGGTTCATCTTCTTCTCCAGTTTTTACGAGCCAGTAATCAAATGGTCCGTCCCATTTTTCTATTTCCCATCCAAAGGCATTCTTATAAAATTCAATTGCTCTTTCCGGATCATCTGCTGGTATTTCAAAATGGATTACTCTTGGCATTTTTTTAACTCCTTATTATTGGTTTAATATATTATATGATTTTAAAGAGATTTAAATTTTAAAGTAAATTACTATGCAAGAAGAAGTGCGAATAAGCAGATAAATATGAGAAGAATAAGGTTATATGCTTCAAATGTATAATCAGAGAGTTAATTGTTTTAATGCATTAAAGCGTGTTTTGAAAAAGAGTATTAATTTAAAATAGGTTTTTATATTACTTTAATCAATTTATTTATAATTTTATTTAAAAAGGGAGGGAATTGATGAAGAACTTAAAGAGATACGGGGGAGTTATAACTGGATTAATATGTTTGGTTGTTCTTACATCCGGATGTATATCTATGGAGGATCTTACTTCTGGATACTTATCAGGGGATAATCTCACTAATTCTACTGGCCAGATTACAGCCTATGGAGTTAGTTTTGAATATCCTTGGGGATGGTTTGCCAATGCAGATAACACAACCGGGGACAATGTGATTACAGCCAGCAAGGAATTTGGATTTAATAATGTCCAGTTCCAGGTACAGATATGGAATAACAATGGAATGCCTGAGGATAGAGCGGTTAATCAACTCCGAGAAATGAATAGTCCAGGCTGGGAAAAGATTTCAAGTAATGAACTCGTGATAGACAACAAAACCGCCTATGAAGATGTTTATCTGGTTAATGATACCCATTTTAGCAAATTAATGAAGATATCCCATATAATACTGGTAAAAAATGATAAAACCTATATGATGCTTCTACAGGCCCCGGATAATGAATTTAACAGTGAAAGGGTGAATTTTGATATTATTTTAAATAGTTTCAGGGTTTTGTAGAACTTTGAAATTATTACTTCTTTTTTAATAGGGACTCTTAATGGAACTTCGTAAATAATATTATATTTTGTGTTTTTCCTTGCCCAGTGCTCGTAATATAATGGTTAAACGAAATTAAATATTAGCTACTGAATATCCAGTCCAGGTATATTAATGCTAAAGAAGAAAAAATTTAACTCTTCTTAATTTAAAGGGTATCCCACTGGAAAAACATATAATGCTTCCTCATCCTGCCCGGATTTAAGTAAATCCCTCATCAGGGCCTGATTGATGGCTCCTACTGAAACTGTTCCCAATCCCAGTGCAGTTGATTGCAGGAAAATATTTTGACCAGCATGTCCTGCTTCCATATGCACATATTTAGCACTTATATCTGGATCAAGATATCTATCCTGAGTTCTTTGTACAAAGGCAGTTATAATAATACTTGCCGGTGCATTTCGAACTGATTCCTGGTTGTTGCAGGATTGATATAGTTTTTGTCGAAGGTCCCCCTCCACCATTTTTTCCAGAGAATGGCTCTCTGGTATATAATGATATAAACCTGCCTCAAGTCCATCGACTCCATTTTCCCCAACGAGGATATATAGCTCCAGGGGGTAGGTTGCCCCGGCTGAAGGTGCTGCTCTTAAGTTATTTTCAACATCAGTTATACCCTGTGCAGCCCATAGTATCTGGGAAACCTCATTGAGGCTGAGGCTCTCCCTTTTGAAATTTCTAACTGAGCGCCTATTATTTATGGTTTCTTCTAAAGAGATATTTCCCTCTAAAACAGGTTCGGGGAGATTCTGGTTACCCAATATTATTCTTGTAGTAGTATCATTATTAGAAGACCCTGATTGATAAGCTAAAATAGCAGCACTTCCCAGGATTATTGCACAAATTATTAGAATTATCTTTTTATTCATAAACCCCACCTGAATTAGATAATTATATGTATCATAATTAATATTGAATTTTATCTTTTATAATTCTAAATTGTGGTTAAAGAATTAATAATTTGATGAAATATGCTAATTTCAAGGAACTGGTATAGGGGACGGGTGATTTAGTTTGTTTTTTTAAAAAATAAGATTTGTTTTTAAAAAAAAAATTAATTTTTTGGATGTGAAGGCCGTCTGCCTCAAAAATTTGCTAAAAAATATATGATATAATAGTTATACACTATAATTTCAAAAAAATTATATTCCCCCAGAATAAACTATAGCCTATAATATTTTTTCAGTTAATTAAAATTAATTTATTATAAATATTTCTCATTTTCCATTATCTCATTTCTATATTTATTTAATAAATTTAAGTTTAAGTAGGGAGAACCGCTAAAATGGATGATAAATCTAATTGTTTGATTATTGAACCTCATAAACCAGATTTAAAAGAAAAATTATTCTTTTTTATTTCCGGGATAATTGTAAGTGTTCCACTAACCTTATTTTTTGGCACCTTTACCACTACGCTGACCTCTGTATTGCCCTTTTTCTATGCTCAAATTTTATCGGTGGTGATATTTACTCCATTTATTGAAGAATTTGCCAAGGCCTATCCTCTTTTTTATCGTCATGGAGAGACTGAAAAGTCCATAATTACTTTAGGGTTTTTAGTAGGGCTGGGATTTGGTATTGCTGAATTTTTTGTTTATGTATTTGGATTAGGTGTTCCCTTTTACATTCGGCTTCCAGGAATACTATTTCACGCCACCAGCACCACTATTGTGGCTTATGGTATTGCCAAAAAAAGGCCATTTTTCTTCTATCTAATAGCAGTGGGACTGCACCTTTTAATCAACTTCACCGCCATATTTGACAGATATCTCTTTGCCTATATAGCCCTGAATTTAGGTACCTATATTCTCTCATGGATTCTCTATAATAAAAGTAGTGATAACATTGTTAATGGAAAGAAATGTACATACTTGGATTGATTGATTTAAAAAATAAAAGAGTAGAATTAGATTTGAAGTAAATATATTTTAATTGCGGATATTAACTTCACTGAAGATGGCCAGACCACCTACTGTTATTTCATCGTTGGCAGGTGACTCTTTGCTTTTATCCTGCACATCGGCTAAGATTTGTTGGGTATCTAAATTAACATTCCATTCTTCAGGAACTTTAATATTTACTTCCGCAAAAAGGGATACCACATTAATCCGTGGAGTTTCAGATAAGGTGGCATCTCTTAAATCAAGATTTATTTCCCCAAATACTGCAGTTATATCTCCTCCCTGAAAATTATTTGATTTAATATTCCTTTTTACTTCACCAAAAAAGGTAAAAATATCCAGCTTTTGGTGGCTATCTTCTTCACCAGGGGGGCCGCGTAATCTACTTAGTATTATGCCCACTCCAATAATAATCAATATTATTGGCCACCAGGCTAGAATATTGCCCAGAGTAATTATATTTAGTATCCACAATTGTATAACCGTAAATAGGGTAATAAATAGTAAGCTTTCAGTTATATTCCTAAATTTGCTTTTAATAAGGGAATAGATTCCAATTAGAATAAAAATGGAAGGTAAAAACCTGATGACATTACCCATGTCAATAATTCCTGTGCTTCGGAGTAGTAACAATATTCCCACTACAATGATTATGATACCTAAAATTATCTGGGATGGAAACTTTTTCATTATAATCCTCCTTTAATTTAGATAAACCCCATATTATTTAAAAATGTGTGGATTTTCCTTTAAATGAATTTTTTTGGCGATTTATTTAAAATCTATTGTTAGATAATGGCTGGATTTTTAAAATTATATTTTTTTAGAACTTAAAAAAATAGATTAAAATTTATTAAATACTGATATTTAGTATGGTCCAGGCTATGGTAAGGGTTATACCCACCCCGATTAAACAGCCGCTCATTTTACCCATGGAAGAACTAAGTGGTGTTCGGGCCTCTTCAATGCCGTGTTTTCTTAATGTTGATGCAATTTTACCTTCTACCAATCCAGCAAATCCATCGGTGATGGAATCACCCACGGCACCCCCAACTATGGCCCCTAATACACCAAAAAAACTGGCCCCTATTAGAGCCGCCACCCCCAGAATCCCGGTATCAATAGCCCCAAAAACAATATCTGCCCCGGCAGATTTAATGGTTCTACCTGAAAGTTTCAAAGGTATTAATGGTATCAGTCCCAGGATAATCAGTACCGGGCCAATCAACCTTACCTGGTAGATTACAAAGGACCCTGCACTTATAACGATAAGGGAAACTATTATAAAACTGGTTATTGCGGGAATCATGCCCTGTTTTTTATTTTCAACCATAAAACCCACCCAAAAAAAATGTTTAAGATTTTAAAAAGAAAAGAAAAGGGAAGTTTAGTTTAGAATGCTCCACCTCCACCTCCACCAGAGCCACCACCGACTCCTCCTACACCACCACCACCACTGTTACCTCCAGTAGCAGTGGACATTCCCGTGTCCAGACTGGAAGATAATATCACATAACCTCCGTAGTAGTGGAAGAGGTAAATATCACTTCGTGATAGTTCATCTGCCGGTAAGCTCATTTCCATGGTTTTTCTAACCTTATCTGCAACTCCCAGTGCAGTGGCATAAACCAGATAGTGGTTCCACACTACAACGGATCCTGGAGGGTAGTCTTTGATTAAGGAGAAATCCTGAATGAATCTTTTGAAGTTCTGCCATTTTGCATCATATTCCATACCATAAGGTGTCCAGCGACCTCCCACTTTCTGGGGCATCACCAGAGAAATAAAAGCCACCACTCCCAGCACCACTGAAGCTATTAAAGCATAACCTGCTGCTGGTAATGGATCAAGTAAGGTGAATATGAACACGATGATGGCCACCACTATGGCTAATCCATCATAGATTTTCAGGTAGGTGTTTCCTTTACTTATAAAGAATTTTTTAACCTCTTTATCATCTAAAAACTGACTTTTTAAGTCATCCCTCCATAAGTCATATGATTTTTTGAAAGCCTTGGCCACTTTTTGATTTTTTAAATCCTTTTTAATTTTATCCAGCGGGATTACTCCCTCTTTTTCAAAACTACTTAAAAAACTGATAACATCTTTTTCAAAGAAATGGAGTTTGCTTAAATCTTTATTGGGATTTACTTCCAGGTAGATAGATTCTCCTTTTTTATCTGCATCTAGATTGGAAGGAATATCCCCCAGTTTCAAGTAGTTCCGGTCAATGAGATCCATTATGGTGGCCCGGAAGCCATCCATATTAGGTTCTCCCACACTTTTTCCAAACCCACTTCCAGATATAGCATTAACCACCGCAGGGAGGTCACTGGTAGGGAGTTCTCGTTCATATTCTGCCTGGTAATCAATTTTAGGTTCACGGCCATATTTAAAGTAGATTAAAACAGGTAAAGCTATGCTTAAAAGCATGATTACTGCCAAAAGAGAATATAAAGTGGTAAAAAAATTTAATTCATTTTCATATTCCTGCTGGATACGTTCCATTTCCGGAAGGCCGTCTATGTTCTCTCTGCGGGCAAATACCGGATTATTGAATTGGTTTAAGGGAATAGCCGCTCTTACTTCAAAGAAGTTGCCCTGAGAAATAGAAGTACTGACCACATTTAAAATACTCCCCTGCCAGGCAGAACTCTTAGTAAAGTAAGGAGGGTTTAACCAGTACTGTACACCTTCCTGAGATGGGAAATGGATTTTGGTATTTACCTCTCCCACATCCACCTCCCAGTCTTCTCCCCACATCTTATACTGGAGTTCTGCAACGTCATTATAAATGGTGATAACATTTATGAAATCATATTCAATAATGACTTCCACATCCCTGCTGGTAATAGGAGTGGTTTTTTGAGGATCAGAATAAAGAAAAATAGTTATAACCTGTAAATTCCCTCTTTGGGTTACTTCATAAGAAGAATATGCTCCCCGGGTTATTATATTAAGATTTTCTATACTTTCATTACCTTTTAGGGGAATTTCCCGGAACACACCCCGGTATGTACCATCAAATGAATAAAAAAGTGATTCTCTGACCTTTAGATTCCCATTTTCCTGTATAAAAAGATCTATATTGGCTTTAGGAATAGAGTAACTTCTATCATCATCCTGGGCAAATACCATTCCCGGTATAAAGGAAACCAGAAATAAGCTCAGAAAAAATAAGGAGATTAATTTTTTTTTATCCAATTAATTCTCCCCCTTCTTAGAATTCTACTTTTGGTACAGATCGCTCTGCTTCTGCTGTTTCAAAGAATTCTGATTCGGTGAAGTTGAATAAACTGGCAATTATGTTGCTGGGGAACATCTGACACTTATTGTTGTACATGAGTACAGTGTCATTGTAAAATTGACGGGAATAAGCAATTTTATCTTCTGTTTGTGAAAGCTGCATCTGCAAATCCTGAAAATTTTGACTGGCCTTTAAATCCGGATAATTTTCTGCTACGGCAAATAAAGTCTTCAAAGCACCGGTCAACTGATTATTGGCTTCCTGATTCTCTTTTACAGTTTCGGCATTCAATAAACTGGACCTGGCTTTGGTTACTTTCTCAAATACTCCTCTTTCATGACTGGCATAGCCTTTAACAGTTTCCACCAGGTTGGGTATTAAATCCGCCCTTCTTTTTAATTGAACATCAATTTGTGCCCAGGAGTTTTTAACCCGGTTTCTTAAGTTCACCAGGCTGTTGTATAAACCCACCAGCACCGCTAAAAACACTATTATGATTATTCCAATAATGATATACACTAACATTTTATGATCTCCTGATTTATTTACCTAAAATACACTTTAAGTTCGCTACCATAATTAAATCTTAATGAAATAGCTAATATGATCATAATATAATGTTAATTTACTAATATAGTTAAATTATATCATTTGCGACTGGATTCACAGGAAAAGCAAAGATCACTATCCCGGTTAGATTTGAAAACCTTGCCGCATTTACTGCATCTGTGTTCTATGAGACTGGATTTTTTATCCACAATATCCAGAGAACAGGCACATTTCCAGCCCATTTTACCTTTTAATTCCGCTTCAAATGCTTTATCCTCATCAATCTTTTTACTCATTTACATTCTCCTTTGCCTTTAATTTTTAGGGGAATTTGATTTTTGATTTTCAAACATAATTCACCCCATTAATATATATTGGAAAATTATTTAATTAAATTTTTGGGAGGAATCCTGAATAATATTAAAAAAATCATTAGAATTTCCATATAAGTATCATTAATAATTTATGACAATCAATTCTAAAAAAAAAAGTATAAAATAAAACTAAATTTAAAATTAAAAAAAATGGTTAACAGGACTTTTTACTGTCCTATCAACCTCAAGCCGGTTATGGCAGCTATGTTAGTATCCAGTGCTCTCAGGTCATTTACCGAGAATTTTCGAATATCATCATGTCCTGCTAGTTGGGCCAGCATCTTGGTTTCTTCCGTCATGGATTTGATATAATTAGCCACTCTCATGGCAGATAGTTCCAGATCCATTCTTTCTCTCAGGGCAGGGTCCTGGGTGGCTACTCCCACCGGGCACTTTCCAGTGTAACACATTCTACAGGCCCGGCATCCCATAGCAATCATGGCTCCGGTACCAATGTAGGCTGCATCAGCACCCATGGCCAGGGCTTTGGCCACATCAGCACCGCTCCTGATGCCCCCCGTAATTATGAGGTCCACTTCATCCTTTAATCCAATTTCTTCTAAACCATTAACTGCCTGTACCAGGGAAGCCAGGGTAGGTATTCCGGTGTGTTCAATAACCACTTCTGGAGCAGCTCCAGTTCCACCTTCCATACCATCCACGGATATGATATCTGCCCCGGATTCTGCAGCTATTTTAACGTCTTCGTCTACCCTTCCCGGGCCCAGCTTAACCACGATAGGTATTTTCCAGTCAGTTACTTCCCTCAAGAGTTCTATGTGTTTGGCCAGGTCTCCTTCTCTGGTTGCATCCAGGAAACGGGCTGGGCTTAAAGCATCAGTACCCAGAGGTATTCCTCTTATTTTAGCCACTTCAGGACTTACTTTTTCTGCCAGGAGGTGTCCTCCCATCCCTGGTTTGGCACCCTGGCCTATTTTAACTTCAATGGCATCGGCTACATTTAAGTAATCAGCAGAAACCCCGAATCTTCCTGAGGAATACTGTACCATTAACTTGTCAGCCATTTCTCGCTCTTCAGGTAACATGCCACCTTCACCTGTATTGGCACAGGATCCTACCAGGGAGGTCCCTTTGGCCATGGCTATCTTACTTTCTTTACTTAAAGCACCAAAAGACATTCCAGCAATAAGCACCGGGGTTTGTAAAACCAGTGGTTCTTCCGCAAACCTACCTCCCAGTTCTATTTGGGTGTTGCATGCTTCCCTATATTTGTCAACCGGTGCTATTGATGCCTGGGCTGGTAAAATAATTATGTCATCAAAGTTGGGTAGCCGTCTTTCAGTTCCAAAACCACGCAGTGCATATTTGCCTGCCTTGGAAGTATATCTAATAACAGCTATGGTCCGTGGGTCCCATATACTACCTGCACCGCTTGGAATTAACACCGGACATGCAGCTAAGCAGGATCCGCACATGATACAGCGGTTTTTATCAATTAAGGGGTTATTATTCACAATCTCTATGGCATCGGTGGGACATACTATACTACAGGTCCCGCAAAACACACATAACCCTTGAGTAGCCGCTGCCAGGTCACTGGAAGGAGACGCAGGATTGAGGGAATGTGAAGAAGAATTACTATTATTTAATTCAAAGCCTTTCTGCATTCCTGTGGCGAATTCTTTAACATCTACTGCTTCTAAACATCCACTTTCACAGGCTGATACACAATGAGGTATTTCTCCCGGTGCAGAGATACATTGCTGGTCACATTTAAGCATTCCTTTTTCAGTATAAGTTATACTGCCAATAGGACACATTAACATGCATAATTTGCATCCAGAGCATGATTCCTGGTTTATCTTTACCACACCATTTTCCCGTTCAATGGCATTCCGGAAGCATCCCCGGGCACAGGCTGGATCCACACACTGTTGACATACCACTGCCTGGTATCCTTTATTCATTTTATGTAAAAATAAGGCACTTTCCTGATTTACTTTGGCACAGGCCTCGATACATTCATTACATCCGTCACAATTTTCCGGATCAGTTAATAATATTTGAACCATATAACCACCTTACCCGTAAAAAGGCCGGGCCTCCTTATGTTGAATTTTTTGGAATTTTTCTACATCGGCTGAAATACCATAGCTCTGGAATATGGTAGAAAGTTTCTCTTTATCTCTTTTCTCCAGTGTTGTTATCCTGGCATTGGTTCCTGTTTGGAGGTCTCCCCCTACATAAATAGTTCCCCCAATCATCCAGTCCCCGGTATCCTCTCCAGCATCACCCGTGATAATTATATCTCCACTGAGCATGTAAAGTCCAGCCAGCTTTCCAATATCTCCATCTATAATTATCAATCCACCTTTATTGAGCTGTCCCACTGCATCCCCTGCATTACCATGTATCACGATGGTTCCATTATATGTCCCAAAGCCCACCCCATCATCAGTGGATCCCTGTACAATAATTTCACCAGCAGTCATATTATTGCCTACATAGCGTCCTGTGTTTCCCTGAATCTCTATTTTGGCCCCATCATTTAGAGCGCCAATAAAGTCTCCAAAATCTCCTTTAAGTTTTATATGTGATTCTTCGCGAATGCCGACTACAATGGAGTCTAATTTTTGCGAGTTTTCAATCAAAAATGTGGTTTGATTTTGTTTTAAACCATTTTTTATTTCTTTATTTATGGTGCGAGTTGTAAGATCATCACCAGAAATCATAATTTCGTTTACAGGCATTTTTAAATCCCCCTGTCTAGTAATAATAATGTCAGTTAAAAACTAACTTAAACTTTGCCTTTTTCAAGTTTAAAAAATAGACAAGTCTATATTATAGTGAGACTAAAAAGAAATATAGCAAAAAAAAGCTGTTTTTAATAAAAGAATAGGTTGATATTCTTAAATTAAGGTGTGGTTTGAGAAAATGAAAACTCTGATTAGTAATTTAAAAGGAAAGTGTTTATTTGAGGTATCTATGAAAACTCAAATAGACGGGCTTATTTGTATTCAAACTGATGCATCAGATACTTCCTGTCTGGATAAATTTATTAAAGGAGGTTCAGTAAGAATTGAATCAGAAAATCCCCTGGAGGCCTGCCAAAAAATAACCAACGTTATAAGGGGGGCCAAAAAACACGGCGAAGTCCATGTGGGCTATGACGGAGGTCCTTTAGGATCTCTAATAGGATTTGTTGCCAATAAAGAAGGAGTTGATGGCGTTTATACCTGTTTAAATAATGAATCTGTCAGGTTACCTGCCTTAAAGATGGATATTTCAGATACTCGTTTAAGAATTTTAGAAACCTTAGAAAAAGAAAATCTTACTGCCATTTCTATTGGGAAAAAAGTGGGTATTTCCCGGGCCATGGTTTACAAACACCTGGCCGGCCTCCTGGAATTAGGGCTGGTTAAACAAGCACAGATGTTTGAAAAGTATTCCATTACTCAAGCCGGGAAAATAGTTATCATATAATTAAATAATATAAAATTAATTTAATTTAAAAATAAGTTTAATAATTTATTCCATGGGATATTCAACCCTTAAGCGATAGGAAGCTTTTTCACTTAATAGTACGGTTCCCGGTACAAAAAAATCTTGATATTTTTCCACTTCACTTTTCATACAGGGCTTCATATCCATTTTCTGAATATAAGAGGTACATTCATCAGTTTCAATTAGTCCTTTTTTTACCAGGGCAATATAGCGCATCTTCAAGGTTTCTTCATCTAATAAATCCATACAATCACCATACTATGATATTTCCAAAATCATATATAAATATTTCCAATTAAATCGCCTTAAGCATATCCATATCCACAAACATGTAAGTCAAACAACCAATTATGTGTAACATCAAAGTGTCAAAATTAAACATTGTTCAAAAGAATTTAGAAATAGGATATTTTTCATTGTATTCAAAATTTATTGGTATATTTGCAGACATTTCAGTAAAACCTATAACTATTTATAGTATTAAAACCTTAAATATAGACAATGTTCAGAAGAATTTTACAAGAGCATATTCATAAAAAAAATTAGAAAGTGAGATAAATGAGAAAAAAAATCTTTGAAAATTCTGGATCTGCAGATAAAATACATGACGAATTAATAAGATCTGTAGTAACACAATTGGAAAGTAAAGGATTTATGGTTAGGGCTAACCATATCCATCATCCCAATGGAACTCCCAGAACAGTTAAAGGTTATACTCCCGATATTTATGCTTTCAAAAACATGAAAGAAGTAATAATAGAAGTTGAAACCTGTAAAACCATTCACGCAGATAATTTATTAAAATGGAAAAGATTTAGTTTTAATAATGGAATGCGTTTCTGGTTAGTGGTTCCCCCCTGCTGCAAAGAAAGTGCTGAAATGAAAAAAGAAGTATTCAATATACCCATGGAAATATACTGCACTAATTTAAATGGTTTTGGTTCTGGGTCTTTTAAGTCTAACATATAAAACATGGAAATATACTGCAGTAATTTAAATGGTGAACTGGATAAGGTTAATGTATAATTATAATACCGGTAGCCTTATAATAAATATTATTTTTTTAAAAATCAATTTTTTATTATATTTTAATTTTAGAATCTAAAAACTATTTTGCCCCTAAAATAAATTTATTTTAGTAAAAATCTTTAAATATATCCTGAAATTAAATTTAAAAAACCCGCCGATGTTTTGAATAAATTCTAGTCATTACAGGGGTCCACATGTACTGTAACATCCTTTATCCCATATATGGATTTTTTTAGTTTTTCTTCTACTTTATGAGATATATCATGTGCTTCATCCAGAGAAAGACAACCCTCCAGTTCAATGTGCAGATCCACATAAATGCTTGATGGTGGTCCCCTGGTCCTTATTTTATGACAATCTTTAACTTCTTCTAATGCATTAACAATTTTTTTTATATCTTCAGGTTCCAGGGGGGCTTTATCCAAAAGAACACCAGAGCTGCTTTTTATTATACTTATTCCTGTCTTGGCAATTAATAATGCAATTAAAATAGCCACTATTGAATCAGCAATTACAAAACCCAGTTTAATGGCAATAAAACCCAGTATAACTGCAACCGAACCATATACATCACTCCTGGTATGTAATGAATCTGCAACTAAAATACTGCTGCCTAAACGTTTACCTTCACGGTTTTCAAACCATGAAATAGCTATGTTTATACAAATAGTAATCCCAATAATTATGAA
The DNA here is from genome assembly GCA_019084405.1 of Methanobacterium sp. Lineage (GTDB taxonomy): Archaea > Methanobacteriota > Methanobacteria > Methanobacteriales > Methanobacteriaceae > Methanobacterium_F. Next base: position 3,399 of record JAHRFX010000014.1, on the reverse strand, counting down.
ACTCACCAAGCTAATTTCCGGAATGGTGGGATCAAATAATCTCTCCACCGCTGATTTAAAAATTTCAAAGCAGGTAAAAAATAGTATGATGGCTATTCCCAGGGAGGTTAAAGTCTCAAATTTTACATGCCCATAGGGATGTTCACTATCTGGTGGTCGAGAAGCTATTATAATCCCTACAATTCCAATCACATTGGAAATACCATCAAATAAGGAATGGAACCCATCTGAAACTATGCTTAAAGAATTAGTATACCAACCATAACCCAGTTTAATTAAAGATACCCCTAGATTGAGGAATAGAATAATTATAAGAATATTCCGTACCCGGCTGTAATAATTTTTTGAATGCATAATAAATTCCCTTTGTAAAATTTTAAGGCCATTATGGCTAATATTTAACAGTGACCCCTCCTGAAATAAATTAAGAAATTTTTATAATCAATATCAATCAGGGCCAGGCATCATAGATTACAATTTATCTAATTGGCATCAAATAAAGTTAATTATGTGACAATTATAAAAAAATTTTATTTTATAGAACTCTGGTTTTATTGAGATAATTAGATTATACCACTAAGTTTAAATAGTGTGCCCGGTACACATATCTTTAATAAAATCTATTTTAAGTATAAAATGATAGTGATATTGTTAGTGGGAAATATAATATAATTTTAAAATAAAATAATTTAATAATCAACGATAAAATGTTAAAAATTCTAATTTTTTCATTATTAATAGTAGTGCTGGCCCTGTCTTATATGGAGCCTGCCGCTGCCTGGGGTATTACCAACCACAGGGATATTGCTGCTGAAACTTATTATGCTATGCCTTCTGATGTTCAGGAAAAATTAAGTCTAAAAGAAATGTTAAATGGATCAATTGCTCCTGATACTAAGTTCTTTGATTTCAAATACCATATATACCCCTTAACACAGGATAAGGCTTATTACTGGTTGGAAAAGGGTCGAGCAAATTACCAATTAGAAAACTATGAATATGCCAGTTACTGTTATGGGGTAGCCACCCACTATATAGCTGATGGTTTATGCCCCCCACATAGTGAAAGTGGAAACTCACATTATTATCATGCCCTTTATGAAACCAGAGCCATGTTTTTAAGTCCCAGTATCAATTACTCGTACAGTAATCTGGATCTTTTCCTGGAAAGTGGGGCCATTAAATCCAAAAATAGCTGGTATAACTGGTTGGAAAATGGTGATGATGTTAATATACAGCAGGACTTGAATCGTGCTGCTACTGGTTCTTTTTTGGCAGTTAGAACCTATACTCCCGTAAAATAAAATTTAATTATCACTCTTTTTAATTAAAAACTCTATATCAACTTATTAAAAAAAATATAAAAATCCATATTACTTTATAAAACCCTGCCAATTATAATTAGATTAAATTAAAATTCAGGGATTTTTATCATTCTTATTTACAAATAAAGTAGATAATTTTCCCAGAACCCCACTACCTTTATTTATGAATTCATCTTTTTCCATTCTCTTTTTAAGGTCATTTATCTCTTTTTCCTGTTTTTTTGATTTTTCTTCCAGATCAGATAGTTCCCTTTCCAGTCTTTTTAACTTCAATAACTTAATATCAACTTCCAGATTGTGATAATATTCTAATTTATTTTTAAGGCGGGTCAGTTCCTGTTCTAAAGAAATTATATGCTGTAATTGTTCCTCATAATCACTTCTTCGCTGATTAATCAAATTATTCATCCTGAAAAAATCTCCACTTTTGAGTATAGAAACCTCCTCATCACAGCTAAATGGCTGATCATTTTTTAAGGATATGATATACTGTTTAGAACTATAACTGTGTGTTTCACCGGACTTTGTCTTTTTTTTAGTTTTTCGGGTGTAGCACTTTATTTTAGAATGAATGGTTTTAATTAAAGGCTCATAAGGAAGCATAATTGTCCTCAATATATTCTAATATTAATTATATTTTCGAAATAAATAAAAATTTCTTATATGTTATGATGAACCCTGCAGGATATTGATTGGAAAACCGCCTTTTATGAAGATTTAAGCATGATATCCATGATGGTTGCCTTTTTTGATTTTGGTTTGGAACCTCCAAAAAGAGGTATAGAAGAGGATAAGAATTCTTTGTTAGCCCGGTCACTTATTTCCTTAAATATTATTTTGTAGGCCTCACACTGGTGGTCAACCCCATCTATTTTCATTTCACGGGTCTTTTTATCCAGGGTTAAGGCATTGTAGGGGCAACCTCCCCTGCAGAATTTAATATATTTACATTCACCACATTCTTCATCCACCAGATCCATCCATTGATGCAGGCTTTTCCAGGCTGGTGATTGTGAGAGTTCCTCCATGTTGGGATGATTACTTACATTGCCCATTACATATTCTTCCATCCCCACAAACCGGTAACAGGGGTATATGTTACCATCCGGGCCTATGGCAAAGGTATCTCCCACGCAATCAGCATAGGTGCAAACCACACCCCGGCGCATGAAAACTCCTTTACAGAGATGATCGATATTTTTTATTTCTATATCCTCTATGTGTTCCAGATACTCATCCAGAAGATATACCAACAATTCACCATACTCTTCAGGAGATATAGACCATTTATCAGGATTTTCACTTCTCAGGGAGGGTAGTGCAGGGTGTAGTTTAAGATCTAAATTGTTATCCAGGAAGAATTTAAATATTTCTTCTTTGCGTTTAATGGAATGGGAGGTGAAAGTGCTGATGAAACTTACTCTCAGGCCTTTTTCCCGGGCAATTTTGTATCCTTGCATTGTTTTTTCATAGTACCCCGTTCCTCTCTGGAAATCATTAATATCCTGGGGTCCATCCAGACTTGATCCGATGGGAATGTTATATTCTGCAAAAAGTTGTGCTAATTCCGTATTCATTAGCCATAAATTGGTTTGAATAGCAAAGGCAGGTTTTAGATGACTCAGTTCCTGACTAAAGAGAGGTAGTGCTTTTTTGTAAAAATCATATCCTGCTAAAAGAGGTTCCCCCCCATGAAAAGTGAAGGTCACCGGTCCTTTTCTAAAGTTTTTCAGCCATTTGACCGTTTCTTCAATTGTTTCCAGACTCATCAATTCTGATTCTTTATCCACGCCCCAGCAGTAGCTGCAATTAGAAGGGCAATCCATAGAAGGAATTATCATTACATGAAAGGCCATTTAAAACACCCCAAAATTGTATAAATTAAATATGAACCTTGAATTTTTTTATAAAATATGTTATCGCCAGGATTATATTTATAATTATAAGTGCTGATAAAAATTTATGGTTTTTATTTAATTTATAAAATTTTGGGGTGTTTTAAATGGCCTTTCATGTAATGATAATTCCTTCTATGGATTGCCCTTCTAATTGCAGCTACTGCTGGGGCGTGGAT
>JAHRFX010000120.1 GCA_019084405.1 Methanobacterium sp. | reverse complement strand
CTGGTGGTTGTACTGGTGGTTCTACAGCTGGTAATGGTGCTTTGACCTGGTTAACTGCACTGGTAACTCTTACGAAGTTAGGCAGTACCTTATTCTGGTGATGGAAATTTAAAATCCGGGCTAATACTTCAACCACCAGTACAACCACCAGTACAAGCACCAGTACAACCACCAGTACAACCACCAGTACAACCACCAGCAGGACCACCAGTGAACCCGGATATTCCTCGGTTCACTCTCGATGAAATCAAAGACGCTGCAAGCAGAGTTAAGACTTACACTGACTCCAATGCAAAGTTACCTAACTTTGTAACCATTAACAATGTACAGGTATCAATGAGTGACTTCCTTTACCTCTTGGTAAAAGAAATCCTGCAATCAAACAGTGGAGTAAACAGTAATATTCAGTATCTATTAGTTACTCCTGCCACTAATTCCAGTGGTAGTGATCTAAGTGGAACCCTGAATAAAACCGAATACCTGGACCTGGCACAGCGAGTACTCAACTTTATTGACGCCAATAAGCAGGCTCCTAACTTTGCAAAAAGTAGTAGGGGTAATATAAGGTTTGAGTCAATGGTATACATATTCACCAAAATCGTGAACTTCCAGAAAACTGAAAATTATTTACCTAATTTTGTGACTCTGGATAGTTTAACCAGTAGATTGGGATCACCGGTGAAGTTGTACACTTTCCCTTATCAAGGTGAAGGTACTGCTCAGTATTTAAGAGCAACCCGTAATTGTCAGGTTACCAATGGGGCCATAGTTAATCAAGCTAACTCCATTACCAGTGGAATAAACTCCACTTTAGGTAAAGCTGAAGCTATATTTAACTGGGTTCGAGACCGTGTGAGTTACAGTTTCTATTACAATACCCGTTTTGGTGCAGTTGATACCTTAAACAGTAGGACCGGTAATTGTGTGGATCAATCCCACCTGGTAGTGGCACTAACTCGTGCTGCTGGTATACCTGCCCGGTATGCACATGGTGACTGTACCTTTAACAGTGGAGCGACCTACGGACACGTCTGGGGCGAGATACTAATTGGAAATACCTGGTACGCAGCTGATGCTGCCAGTATGAGGAATTCATTGGGCGTTATAAACAATTGGAATACCAACACCGTAAGAATGAAAGGTAAATACGCAGAGATTACCTTTTAATTAGGAAAAGACTAATACGCAAAATAAAGTCTTTTCTTCTAATTTATTTTTTTTTTATAAGTATATTCAAGTTTAATCCTGTTTTTTTATTAAATTAAATAACTACTAATAGATCTTAAGAATTTATTTCTGATTTTTGACCATTTTTATTAATTCTGATTCTAAAGCTCCGCCTGAGGAGATAATACTAATAATAGTTTAGATATAAAATAACTGGGAAGTGTTATTTTGTCTGTTCCAGATCATGATTATAAAGATGACTATACAGGAGATTTTAAATCCCGGTTTGAAGTCCTTAAATCAGTTATGGATAATATTAAAACCCCTGTATTTTCCCTGGATACAGGGTACCGTTATACCAGTTTTAATAAAGCACACCATCTCATCATGAAGGAGCTCTATGGTGTGGATATAAAACTGGGAAAGAATATCCTGCAATATCAAAGTGTCAAAGAAGATTGATTAAAGGCTAAGACCAATTTAGATAGGGCTTTAAATGGTGAAGAAGTTACGGTAAATGCTTATTCTGGAGAAGAAGAATTATCGAGATTATTTTTTGAGGTGGATATCCACCCCTTATATAATGAAAAAGACGAAATAAATGGAGTCTCGGTGTTTGCCCGGGATATTACACCTCAAAAGCAAGCAGAAGATGCTATTCTTAAAGAACGGGACAAACTTAAATCTATACTTGATTCCATGCCAGATAGAATCTGCATTGTAAGTCAGGATAACCAGGTTTTATATACTAATCCTGCCCTGGAAAGGGAATTCGGACCTCCTAATGGTAAAAAATGCCATGAATATATATTTGGAAAGCCAGAGGTATGCGGCTGGTGTAAAAATAAGGAAATTTTTGCCGGTAAGACCCGGGCGTCCCGGTGGAAATCCCCGGCAAGTGAAAAAACCTATGAATTATTTGAATCCCCCATTAAAACTTTTCCTGAAATAAAATCCAAGCTCTTAAAGTTGCATGATATAACCCCGGAGATAAAAGCCCAGGAAAAGAACTGGCATAGTCAGAATAAGTACCGTTTACTTATTGAAAATTTACAGGAAGGAATATGGGAAATAGATAAAAACGCAGATACTACATTTGTAAACGATAAAATGGCCAGCATGTTAGGTTATAATCCTGAAGAGATTATGGGAAAAAATTTATTTGATTTTATGGATGAAAATGGTGTCCGTTTAGCAGAAAAAAACATAAAAAAGCGTAAAAAAGGATTAAAAGACCTCCATGATTTTGAATTCATAAAAAAAAATGGGGAAAAAATTTACACCACCATCATCACCACCCCTCTCCAGGATGGTGCTGGTAATTATCAGGTGGCTCTGGCAGCAGTAATAGATATTACTGATCTCAAAGATGCTGAAAAAGCTTTAAAATTAAGTGAAAGTTTATTGAGAGGTCTTTTTGACAATATGCCCAGTGGAATGGGTGTTTATGAGGTGAAAAATCAGGGAAAAAAAAGGTCAGGATTACATCATAAAGGAATTCAATAAACCAGTCAAAAAATAGAAGGTAAGTCCCGGGAAGAAGTTATAGGTAAAAGTCTTCATGATTTAAGGTCTAATATTGATGAATACGGCCTTATCCATATATTTAAAAAGGTGTGGGATAGTGGTGAAGCAGTATACTTCCCGGAGAAAATATATGTGGATGAAAATTACAGTAACTGGTACGAAAACTATGTTTTCAAGGCCCCCACCGGGGAAGTGGTGGCCATTTATAATGATGTTACCGAAAAGAAGCTGGCTGAGTTAGAAATAAATTTCCAGGAATATATTCGATAACTGGTGGAGGGCATATTATCCTCTTTTGATATGGCTCATTACATTAAAACCAGCTTTGAAATAGATGATATTCCTATCAACCTGGATACTGCCATCCCCCTTGGTTTAATTATCAATGAACTGGTAACCAATAGTATTAAGTACGCTTTCCCTCAGGAAGAGGGAACTATTAAGATTAAATTAGAACGCCGGGATAATCAATTTCAGCTTTTTATTGGGGATGATGGTGTTGGAATTGAAAGGGATATTGATATAACTAAAACCAGGACCCTGGGCCTTCAACTGGTAAATAGTTCTGGTAAATCAGTTAGATGGTGAACTAGAATTGGATAGAACTAAAGGAACCTGTTTTAAAATAAAATTTAAAATTTTAACCTATAAAAAAAGGATTTGATTAAATTTTCAGGGAAAAAGAAATATTTAATTAGGGCGAGGCCTAAATTTATAGGATACAGTAATTCAGATTTATTAGTAATTGATAATATGGAACCTAGAAGAGTATTTTTCTTCAGTCTGGGGGTTATCTTACTTGGTGTAGGGGCAGTAGGTGCTGTTTTACCGGTACTTCCCACCACACCCCTGGTGATTGCCTCTGCTTTTTGTTTTGGTAAAAGTTCTAAAAGAGCAGAGAAGTGGGTTTCTCGTAACCGCTACTTTGGAAGTTATATTAATAATTATAAAACCAAAAAAGGGGTTCCCCAAGATGTTAAAATAAAAAGCCTGATTTTTTTATGGGTGATGCTGGTAGCCTCCATGTTAATTACAAATCAGGGCTATCTATATATTTTACTTACTATGGTGGGCATAGGAGTTAGTGCCCATATTCTGTTACTTAAAACCATGGTAAATCCAGAATAATCAGTAAAATATTTTATTATTAAAAAAAATGGTTAGTAAGTAGATTTAGTAAAGGGATATCTTGATTTTTTTTTATAAGTAATTTAAGGTAATTTTATCTAATTCCTCATTAAAGAGTGGAAGGTGTGTTTAAAAGGTTATAGTGCCTTTAATTTACTTCTTTTTATGAATTTTTAAGAACCATTATTACTTAAAAAACTAATTAAAATAATATTTACTCACCGGTAATCAGTGATATCTATAATGGAGACCATGGCCTCCTTATTTCCAGGTAAAACTACTACCCTGGCCAGGGCATCCACTTTTTCTTTGTTCTTATTATAAAACTGGAAGCAATATTTACCAGGCACATCCTTATCCCCTTTTTGTCTTTTTTATTATATTCCCTCATATAGGGCAGGTCTTTTTCAGATACCAATTCCATCCAGGTCATCATATCCACCATTTCTTTACGACTATAACCGGTGATGGTCTCCGTTTCTTTATTAACCTTTTTTATAAGACCTTTATTATTAAAAATAAGGGAGGGGGATGAGTTATTTTCAAAGAGGGTTTCATAATAATTTTTTGATTTTTCCTGGGCATTTTCTGCTTTTTGGCGCCTGGTGACATCATTAATGGTGCATATCATGCCCTGGTACTCTCCATCTCTCAAGCGAGGTATCATCCATCCTGATTGATAGGTTTTTCTACCACCGGGAGTCTCTACCTTTATGGCATCATATTGCACATTTTGCAGGGTTTTTCTGGCCTTCATATAGTAAGGGGCAAATTCTGGTATGGTTTCTTCTTTAAAACCTTCTAATATATGAACCCTAGAATAATCCTCTCCTTTAGAGTGGGCTATGTGGTACATACCCTGGTTAATAAATTCTATCCGGTCTTCACCATCTGTGACAATGATTCCGTCGTGTATACTGTTGAGGATCTGTTCATAGAATATTTTCTGTTCTGTGGTCTTTTCTTCCGCTTTTTTTTGCCGGCTTATATCCCGGGCAAGCATGATGTATCCCGGCTGGTTATTTTCATCATGATGTATTTATGTGCAGGTGTACCGTCAGGAGGTGGTTATGACGATCTTTCTGCAGGCCTTCTCCTTCATATTTTCCTTTATCTTTAATTATTTGCTGTACCTCTTCCCAGTTATGGTCCTTAAATTTTGTATCTAAAAGGGATATCTCCTGGGTGGCCAGTACCTCTGCCTGGAAGAACAAAAAACTATCCAGCTGGAACTGGAAAATATTGTAATAGAAAAAGAAAGAGCCCAGCAAAAACTAAGAAAGCTTCTGGATGAAAAAGAGATTATACAATCTAATCTGGAAACTTCGCTTAATGAAAAGGAGACTCTAATACGGGAAATACACCACCGGGTGAAAAATAACCTGCAGATAATCTCCAGCCTATTATCCCTGCAGCGGGGATATGTGGATGATGAATATTCCCTGGACTTACTGCATGAAGCCCAGACCCGGGTAAAATCCATAGCCCTGGTGCATGAGAAACTTTACCGTAGTGAGGAATTATCCCAGATCAATATGCAGCACTATGTAGACAGCCTCACCCGGGATTTACTGGCCACCTACAACCAGCAAGGGGTTGATTTGAACCTGGATCTGGAGGAGATTAAAATAAATATTGAAACTGCCATACCCCTGGGTTTGATCATCAATGAACTGGTATCTAATAGCCTTAAATACGCTTTTAAAGTAAAGGGTGAGGGTAAGATTGATCTATCCTTAAAAAAGTATGAGGGTGGATACCAGTTAAAGGTTAAAGATAATGGTGCAGGATTACCTCCCACACTAGACCTGGATAACCCTAAAACACTGGGGTTGCAGCTGGTGCAATCCCTGGTAGGGCAGTTAGATGGCCAGATGGAAGTTAATAATGGGGAAGGGGCGGAGTTTAAGATACAGTTTAATAAACTGATTTATGATAGCCGTTAACTCCAAAATCCATATTAATTTCTTAAATTTTTAATTGTTCTTGGTAAACCCCGCATCAGGGTATGATGAGAATTTAATTAAATTATTTTTAGTTTCGGAGTAATTAGTGGGGGCCCTGACCTGAATTACTACTAAAATTTTTAGGTAATAATTAAGTTTATTTTTTTTATTTTAAGAGAATTTAATGGTTATTAAAGTCATTTATTGATTTATTAATCTTTAAACTAAAAACTACGAAAAATAAGGCCATTTTTTACTATCAGCAAATAATATTAATAGCAAATAATATTAATAGCAAATTATAGATATAAGTGTATATGTTAATAAAATGAGTAAAGTAATCTAAATAAATTAAATTCAGGACGGTATGGTCTGGATTAACTAGTATAAATCTATATCAGGAGTTTTAATCATGGATATACAGTACTCGGCTTTAGGCATCATCCTAATTTTTTTTGCACTGGGTACCTTATCTCTGGCTGTTTATAGTTTCCGCAGACCATTAAGTCGTTTTCATACTTATTTTATTTGTTTGAATCTGGGCTTGTTCTTGTGGTTTCTGGCTTCAGGTATGGAATTATTGAGTTCTAATCCTGCTAGTAAAATTAGCTGGATGCAGGCCACCTACCTGGGGGCCAGTGCTGTGGCTGTTTTCTGGTTTTTGTTTGTGATGAGTTTTACCAAATATGACCAGTACTTCAAACCATTTAAGGTAGGGTTGCTATTAATTATACCTATTTTTACCATTATCATGGCCTTTACCAATTCTCAGCACGGTCTTCTATGGCCCAGCATCACCCCGGTTACAGATACTCCCGGGTCACTGCTAATATATGAACTGGGACCAGTATTCTTTTTGAATGTTATTTACAGTTACAGCTTACTTCTTTTAGGAACTTTTATATTATTCAAATCCATCCAGGAGGTGGATGAAAATAAGAAAAAACTCATCTATATTTTTATTTCCAGTGGCCTTTTACCCTTAATTTTTAGTATGGTTTTTGCCCTGGGACTATTTCCCATCCAGGGATTAGATATAACTCCCTTTGGTTTAATATTAGGAGTGGTGCTTCTATTTCTAGGGGTTTTCCGCTATAATTTACTGGATATTCATCAGATGGCCCAAAAATTGCTCCTGCGTAGTAGTAAAAGTGGGGTGCTGATTTTTAATACTAAGGATGAACTGGTGGAGATTAACCCTGTAGCAGAGATGCTGGGGTTAAATGAGAGTCTAATAGGTAAAACTGCAGATGAAGTCTTAAAAGAAATATCTCCATTAAAATCTTACTACCAGGGCACCGGCCATGATGATGAAATATTTTTAGAAAAAGAGGGGCTCTGGCTGCGCCTGGAGCTCCGGGAAATCCAGGACTACCAGGATAGAGTGGTAGGTCGATTATTGAAATTTTCTGATATAACCTCCCCTAAAAAAATAGAAGATGCTTTAAAACTCAGTGAACATAAAAGCCGGGCTATTTTAGAGGCCATACCAGATATGATGTTCATTATAAGACGAGACGGGACCCTTGTTGATTTTAAAACTCACCAGGAAAACCAGCTGGCCCTCCCACCAGAGGAAATAATAGGGAGCAATATATCGGAACTGGGAATGACTCCTTCTACTCTGGAGATGGCCCTGGCCAAAATCAAAAGAACCCTGGATAAAGGCCGTAAAGAGGAATTTGAATACGAACTGGAAATAGATGGTGAGATTAATTATTATGAGGCTCGCTTAATTAAGTTGAATAGTGATGAAGTGCTGGCTATTATACGGGATATGAGTGAGATTAGAGAAATAGAACAATCACTCTTAGAATCAAAATCATTATACCGTACCATATTTGAGAATACGGGAGTTCCTACTGCAATATTTGATAAAGAAGGATATTTTACTCTGATTAATCATAAAATGGAGGAATTTTTAGCTTGTTCCCGGGAGGAATTGCGAAACAAAAGGAAGTGGATGGAGTTTGCCCACCCCCAGGACCTGCCCCGGATGATAGAGTACCATAAAATCAGGCAAAAGGATCCAAAAAAAGCCCCCAATACCTATGAAACTCGATTTATTGATTGGGGAGGAGAGGTTCATCTTTCTCAAATAACTGTGGACCATATTCCTTTTTTAGATGAATATGTGGTTTCTGTAGTTGATATCAGCCCCCTTAAAGAAGCTCAGCAACAATTGGAAGAGAGTGAGCGTAAGTACCGGGAGATATTTGAAAATGTGCAGGATGTGTTCTACCAGGCCGATAATGATGGCCTTATCCTTGATATCAGCCCCTCTATCCATCGCTACTCAGGATACCATAGGAAGGAATTAATTGGAAAGAAAGTTGACCTGTTATACCATAAAGCGGAGGATAGGAATAAGCTACTGGTTTTATTAAATGAACAGGGCGAGGTATCTGATTACGAGGCGGTGTTGAAAAATAAGGCCCAGGAGAAGGTTTATGTCTCCATCAATGCCCATCTTTTAAGGGGGAGTAATGGAGAGGTAATTGGGGTAGAGGGTACCCTGCGGGATATAAGTGAGAGGAAAAGAATTGAAAAAGAGATAAATTATCGCCTGGAACTGGAGAATCTGTTAATGGAGATATCCAAGAACTTCATAAACATATCCACGGAAAAGGCAGATGATGCTATAAATGAAGCCCTGCAGAAGATAGGGAGGTTTATGCAGGTGGACCGTAGCTACCTCTTCGAGTTAAGTGAAAGTGGTGATTCCTTAAATAATACTCATGAGTGGTGTGCCCCGGGAATTGAGCCCCAGATAGATACCCAGCAGCATGTTAAAATGGATGATCTTAAATGGATTGGAGATAAATTACATGAAGAACAAGTACAAATCGAATCTTTAGAAGACCTTCCCCCAGAAGCCGAATCAGATAAAGATTATCTTAAAAGTCAGGATATTAAAGCCATGACCGCGGTGGCTTTAAAACTACATGGAGAATTTCTGGGACTGGTAGGTTTTCATTCGGTTAAAAAAGAGAGGAAATGGAGTAAGGAAAATATTGATCTTTTGTTGATGTTAGGGGAGATTTTCACCAACCTCCTGGAAAAAAGAGAAGCTGAAAAAGCCATGGAGAAATCATTGCATGAAAAGGAGGTGCTCTTAAGGGAAATCCACCACCGGGTGAAAAACAATATGCAGATTATCTCCAGTCTTTTAAATCTGCAGCTTAACTATGAAACTGAAGATAAAACCCGGGAGGTTTTAAAAGAAAGCCAAGGCCGGATAAAATCCATGTCCATGGTGCATGAAAAATTATACCAGTCCACCAGTTTAAGTGAGATTAAGTTTGGAAGTTATCTCCAACAGTTAATGGAGGATCTGTTTTTTAGTTACGGGGTATCTCCCCTGGAAATAAAACCGGTGCTGGATATAGAAGATATCTATATTAACATCGATACAGCCATACCACTGGGTTTAATTGTAAATGAACTGGTGACTAACTCCCTTAAATATGCTTTTCAGGGAAGGGAAAATGGGGAGATTAAAATTTCATTTAAGCAGATTAAGGGAGAATTCCAGTTAAAGGTTAGTGATAATGGGGTGGGTTTAGGAAAAGTGGATGTGGAAAACACTAAAACCCTGGGGATGAAACTGGTTAGAAGCTTATCTGATCAGCTGGATGCTAAATGGGAATTAGATAGAGAAAAAGGAACCTGCTTTACTCTCACTTTTAAAGAAATAAAGTACCTGGACCGGACATAATTAAAATCCCTGCATTATAATTAAAAAAAAAAAATGAATATTTTTATTTGAATTAATTTTAAATGTATTTACTAAAAAAAATAGGTTTTATTTTTTAAGAAGTTCTTTTAGACGTACTCCTACTACTCCCCCGCCCGGGGCTGCTAGGAGGATTAAACCCAATGATATTAGTAGTTTGAGTATACCAAAAACCCCCTCAAACTGCAGGGAGGGTGTGGTGGAAACCCCGGGTGAAAAATCTAATTCATTATTTGTGGAGGATACATCACTAAATCCCGTATCTGAATCCTCAAAACCCGGTCCGTTATCTGAATCCATTAAAGTAGATCCACTATCTAAATCCCGGAAGTCCATCCCACTGTCTGCTCCCAGGATACTGGATATCATACTGGCTGTAATAACCGCAGCAAAGGAGGTAAGTGCGGCTAAAAGTGCCAGGTTAAATAATAGTACCAAAAATAGAAACACCCCACTGTATATGGCTTCCCTCTGGTTGCGGGTGGTAAGAAGGGCATTTACAAAACCACCAATAAATAAAAGGAAGAACACGGTACCTACCACCACCACATCCAGGGGAATAATAGCAGAACTAAGGCCCAGGGCCAGTAAGAGAAAGACGGGTAAGGTTAAAATAAGGGCCCCTATCAGGGAGATGTAGATACTGTAAAGATTTACACTGTTATTAAGACGGTTTATTAAACCAGTTTTATATAACTGGCTCCCGCAGCTGGTGCAGAATTCAGCCCGGGGTGAAAGGGGGCTTTGACAAAAAGGACATTCATTTTCTTTCATGGTTATAACCTCTAAATATATGATAGTTATGTAATGGTCTAATTTATAATTTACCAGTTTAAGTTTAGAAATAAAAGTTAAGTAAGTTAAAGTTTAGAAAAACTAAAATAACGAAAATTTAGAGGGAAAATCATGATTAATTTTTTTAAAAGAAGTTAGAAAAATAGGATCTTATCCCTTAAGATGGGCCATCATTAAAAGAACATGGTTTTAAAAAAAAGAAAAAAAGGGCCCTCCCCTCCATACCTGAGGGTCTGGCAGGTTATTGGAACTTTCGTTGTTAAGTGATGAATAAGAAGAAGTAGTATTGGTTATATTGTTTTCTACCTGGTCCGGTAACAGGTCATCATCTGGTGATTGCGCAGCAACTGCTCCCAGACTAAGTAGAGCTAAGATAAGAATGAAAGTAGTAAATATTATTGTTTTTTCGTTTTTTCACCTCCTACGTGCTTATTTAATATTTCTACGAACAATATTATTATGTAAGCCCGGAGATATAAATTTATTTATGTTTTGGTGATAGTGAGGGTAAACCGGAGTTTTAAAGGCTTTTTAATATTTAATTCCTCACCAAGGCCTTATTTTTGGTAAAACTTAATGGAGAAATGAGTAATTAAAACCCCTTGCTGTGAAGATTACAAAAATTAGTCAGCAGCGTGAAAAAATCAGTGCCCCAAGTTTTTATTTGAAATAAAGAATTTTAGAAGCTTTTATAAAAAAGGTGGTAAGTATTATTTGCTAATAATAATTATTTATTAACTAAAAAGTCTCTGTTAACCGTTCCCGATATTCTTAATCAGTAAATAACTAATCAGTCCCTACTAACCGTTCCCGATATTCTAGTTCACTGAATTTAATGGTGAATTTAGAGCCTTTCTTGTTATCCAGAGTGATAGATCCGTCTAATTGCTGAGTTAGTTTATTAACCAGCTGCAACCCCAAAGTAGTTGTGTTTTCAAAATCCACATTATCTGGAAAACCTATCCCATCATCTGCCACCACCAGTTTAAATTTTTCCCCAGCTTTTTCCAGGTGGATAAACAGCTCCCCTTCCCTTTTGTCGGGAAAGGCATATTTCAGGGAGTTAGATATCAGTTCATTGATTATTAAGCCCAGGGGTATGGCGGTATCTATATTGAATGAAAAGTCATTTACCACGGGTTTGAGTTTTACCCTACCGGGGTGTATGGTGTAGGAATCATAGAGGTAGGATAGGAGGTTGTGAAGGTAACCCTTGAATGATATTCGGGATAAGTCCGAGGATTCATATAATTTTTCATGGATGATGGCCATGGATTTAACCCGGTTCTGGCTATCCCTGATGAATTTAAGGGTTTTTTCATCATCTATCTCCATGGCCTGGAGGTTCATCAAACTGGAGATTATCTGCAGGTTATTTTTCACCCGGTGATGGATCTCCTGGAGCAATAGCTTTTTTTCCTGGAGTGATTTTTCCAGTATTTCTTCAGCTGACTTACGGTCATGGACATCCAGGATAACCCCATGGTAGAGTAAATCTTCATCACTATGTACTGGAGTGGAAATAACCTGGAACCATCTTACATCACCGGAGGGGGTTATAAACCGTGCTTCATAATTAAAGGGGCGGGCATTAGATAAGCTCTGGTCAATAGAAATTATGAATGATTCTCTATCTTCAGGGTAGAGTTGCCGGGTTATGTCCCGGTTTATATCCTGATCCAGTTCAAAACCAAACATTTCCTGGATTCTGGGCCCTATATAAGATACGTCCCGGAATCCATCCTTTTTAGCTTTCAATTCAAAAACTGCACCAGGCAAGTTATTTAAAATTGAACGTAATCTATTCTCACTCTCCTGGAGTTTGAGGTTATTTTCCTGGAGTTTGATGGATTTAAGGGCCATTTCACCTATAATCACCGCCAGTTTCTTTAAAAATAACACCCTATTTTCCACGTATTCTTCTGTGAAAACCGGCACCTTATCCAGGGCCTCCAGGTACTCATCTTGAGGAAAACCATATTCCCGGGCCTGTTTTTTGAAAAATTCCCGGTCAGGTTTTTCTAAAAAGAACTGTCCGGTGAAGAGGTTGGCCACATGCTCCTTCTGGATATAAACCGGTAAGGCCATGTCTACCAGGCCGTTGAGGCACTTATATGATGAATAACATTTATCCTGCTTTATTTTTTCTGTAAGGACCGTATCGCTTTTTATGCACCTTTTAAGGGTGGTTGGATGTTTGCGATGAAAATTATAGCAGATTTCCTGCCATCCTACCCCTACGATTCTTCCTTTACTGTTTTTAAAAATATTTCCATTACGGTCAAGTAGAATCGAAGGTAAAGAAGTTATCTCATAGAAGCTCTGCATCAAATCCTGGATTACATCCATATCCAGGTAATCCTCCAGGGAAAGGGTAAGGGGCATGATTTTCTCCATTTATAAAAAAGACTTAATCATATATATGGGGTGTCATGTTATTAAAATATTAAGACCCGTGTCAGGTTTAGATTTATTAGGTTTAAAAACCAATGAATTTACATTAATAGGTTAAAAATTAGATAAATATCCAAAATGATTTTAATTAATACCAACAGTTTAATATTCTTAGAAAAATATTTGAGGACTAATTCAATGAATAATAAAAAAGTTGCTTTGATTTTACTGGGAAGTATTATCCTGGTGGGAGCGGTAGGGGCCTACGGGGTACTCACCATGCAGGACTACATCTTTGAACAGATACCATATACTTATACTACTTATGTGTCTTTACCATCGGATTCACCAGATGGCGGGTCTCTGGGCGGTTATATGAATATTCATGGCCAGGGAACTAATTTTAAATTTGATGTGGCTATTCCCGGGGCGGCTAAGGCCTATGAAAACCGGAGTGATGAAGGTTTTTTAACCTATACTGAAGAGGGTTTAAATGGGACTGGTAAAATTGATTATATCGATATCAA
Organism: Methanobacterium sp.; assembly: GCA_019084405.1. Lineage (GTDB taxonomy): Archaea > Methanobacteriota > Methanobacteria > Methanobacteriales > Methanobacteriaceae > Methanobacterium_F. The sequence goes on along the minus strand of JAHRFX010000120.1, from coordinate 18,090 downwards.
CCCGGGCACCCTTTCTGCCTTAATTAGTGGAGATTTCAAGGGAGTCATGGTTAATACTCCCCTGAAAGGAACCCTTAATATGACCTGTGCTGGTTGGGATGGTAATGCCAGTTTTATGAATGAAGGTGCAGGTTTAGAGGGATTATTTGTTATAAATGGGGTGCATACCTACTGGGCCGGGAACTTCACCATGGAACTAGTAGATGGTAGAATCGCCTTACCTGCAGAATACATCTGGCATCCTCAAGGAAATCCAGCTAAAACCACCACGGTGAATAAGACCTTTTACCTCAGCTAAATAATATGTGAGGGAGTTAATTTATGAGAGTAATGATAATCGGATCAGAAGGTATGTTAGGACGTGACCTGGTGGAAACCTTAAAACCATTCCATGAAGTGGAAACCACCACCATAGAAACCCTGGATATAACCCAGCTGGATAAAACAGTAGAAACCATTAAAGAATTAAAACCGGAAGTGGTGATCCATGCTGCGGCCTACACCGATGTGGATGGTAGCCAGTCAAAAAAGGATTTGGCTTATCAGGTAAATGCCCTGGGAAGTCGTAATGTGGCGGTGGGGTGTCTGGAAGTAGATGCCCGTCTGGTTTATATCAGCACCGATTATGTTTTTGATGGAGCTAAAGGGACCTCCTACCAGGAATATGATAAAACTAATCCTTTGAGTGTGTATGGTAAAAGCAAGCTCCAGGGTGAGACCTTTATCCAGGATATTTTAAGTAAATTTTACATCGTGCGGACTTCCTGGTTGTATGGAGTACATGGGCCTAATTTCCCCGCCACCATGCTCAAATTAGCCCGGGAAAATGATACCATTAGTGTGGTGGATGATCAGTTTGGTTCTCCCACCTTTACTAAAGATTTAGCCAGGGGCTTAAAGTTATTAATAGAAAAACCAGCCTACGGCATCTATCACTTAACCAACAGTGATTCCTGCTCCTGGTATGAATACGCCCAGGAGATATTTAAGATTAAAGGGGTGGAGGTGGAGGTAAAGCCCGTGCCTACCACGGAGTTTCCTCGCCCCGCCCCTCGTCCTGAGTATTCGGTGCTGGATAATTACCACTGGAAGATGGGAGGCTTTAAACCCCTGCGCAGTTATAAAGATGCATTAAAAGAGTACCTATCCTTATTATAAAAGATCTGTTTGAATTAAAAACGTAAATTAAATTGGAGCATTTATTATGAAAGGAATAATACTGGCTGGTGGCTCTGGCACCCGGCTCTACCCGGTAACCAAGGCCGTATCCAAGCAACTCTTACCTATCTATGATAAACCCATGATTTATTATCCCCTGTCGGTATTGATGCTGACCGGGATAATGGAAATACTCGTTATAAGCACCCCCCGGGACCTGCCCCAGTACCAGGACCTCCTGGGTGATGGGAGTGACTTAGGGATAGAGATATCCTATGCCCTACAGGAAAACCCTAATGGTCTGGCCGAGGCCTTCATCATAGGAGAAGAATTCATTGGAGATGAGAAGGTGGCCCTGGTTCTGGGAGATAATGTCTTCTATGGGCACCGGTTTAGTGAGATTTTAGAACGGGCCCGCTCCTTAGAAGAAGGGGCGGTGATATTCGGATATTATGTTAAAAACCCCCAGGCCTTTGGAGTGGTGGAATTTGATAAAAAGGGTAAGGTTTTATCCCTGGAAGAAAAACCAGAACACCCTAAATCCAACTACGTGGTCCCGGGACTGTATTTTTATGATAATCAGGTGGTGGAGCTGGCTAAAAAGGTTAAACCCTCAGCTAGAGGGGAGCTGGAGATCACCTCCCTTAATGAGGCCTACCTTAAAAAGGGCCAGCTGCAGGTGGAACTTTTAGGTCGGGGTATGGCCTGGCTGGATACCGGAACCCATATTGGGCTATTAGAAGCCACTAATTTTGTAGAAGCCGTTCAAAAAAGGCAGGGATTCTACATCGCCTGTTTGGAAGAGATTGCCTATCACCAGGGCTGGATAAGTAAAGAAAAGATTCTGGAACTGGCTGCTACTTTAAAAAAAACAGATTATGGTAACTACCTGGAAGATCTAACTAAAGGGGATTTATTATGACTAAGTTCCACTTCCAAGAAACTAAATTAGAGGGGGCTTATATCATCCAGCCCACGGTCTTTGGTGATGAACGGGGTTACTTCATGGAAACCTACCATGAACATGAATTTAGAACTAATGGGGTGGAGGTTAAATTCCTCCAGGATAACCAGTCCCTATCTAAAAAAGGAGTTTTAAGGGGTTTGCACTTTCAGTACAAACACCCCCAGGCTAAACTGGTCCGGGTCCTGCAGGGAGAAGTGTATGACGTGGCGGTGGATTTAAGGCAGGGTTCTCCCTCTTATTTAGCGTGGGAGGGAGTGTTACTCAGTGGGGAAAATAAAAAACAGTTCTACATCCCGGAAGGTATGGCCCATGGTTTTCTGGTATTATCTGATAGGGCAGAGTTCACCTACAAGTGCAGTGATTTTTATGATGGATCAGATGAGGGAGGTATCCAGTGGGATGATCCTGATATCGGGATAGAGTGGCCCCTGGATAAGGTGGAAGAAGTCTTACTATCTGATAAGGATAAAAACTGGGGAAAGGCCCGGGATACAGCTACTGGATTTAAATGGGAAAATTAAACTGCTATTTAAGTTTTTGAATCAGTTTTGCTGTCCTAACTTGTAGAGTCAGATTATATCCACTTATTTATCCATATAATCTATTTTAAGGTTAAGGGCAAACTCTTCGGCATTACTTAAGTCCTGAGAATCAGGCCTGCCCTTATTCATTCCTCCAAATAATTTGAGGAAACTATTGGTGTTAAAACCTTTACACTGGAATTCATCCACAATCATATAGCCTTTGATTCTGAGTTTTTCTCTAAGTTTGGAGTGATCTTTGGCGGCTTTTGATTTTCCAGTTATTCCTGCAGTGGAAAAAAGGAATGCTTTTTTACCATTTGCTTCTGGTAGTTTACTGGCTAGTTCCAGTAGAGATTCATCATGTTGGGCACTGTATATTCCAGAACCAAATCCCACCAGATCATAATTGGTAAGTTCTTCTGGTTCTATATCCTGGGGCCATTTAATTTCGGCATTAAGTGCTTTAGCCATGGTTTTTGCAATTTTTTCCGTGTTGTGGTGGTGATATGAATACAAAACTATTAATGATTTATTTTCTTCCATTATATCCCCTCTAAACCATCTTTTCCCTTTTATCCTGCTACCGCTCAACTAATTAATGACAATTTTATATCCCTATTTAATTTTAGTTTTAAAATCTCCTGGCCGGCATCAGGCCAGGAAATATTTAAACACCCACCAGTACCAGGTTACATATCTCACCAAACAGGGAATTAACAAGATATGGTTCCTGGAAAGCGGTTTATTTTTTTTGTTTTTCATGAAAATTTCAAAGCCGGAAGACGATGAAATTTCTTTTAAATTATTTTATTCCATATTTAATTTAATAGAACCAATCTTAGGTGCCAGGTAGTTGTATGCTCTGGCCGCTATGGCGGTGGCTATGAAATACCATATGAAATTAGTTATAAATTCCCCGTAATTCTGATTTAGAATACCAGATATTATTCCTAATAAGGCATATAATAGGGCCACGGCAAGTGCGGTGGGCATAACCGGTATATGGGTAAGTTCATACAGGCTTCCAGTTATATTTGAGAAATTTAATTTAATTTTAGCTACCCTGGTGACCAGGTAATTGTAGAGTAATGCAAATAAGGCATTCCAGATAAATCCGAATACAAATACCATGATGGGTAATCCTATTACCAGGAGCAAAGTCACCAGTATACCCACAGATCCCACTACCGAGCCATTTATCGCAGTTCCAGTAGCATTACTTATATCTGCTGTTATTTCCGGAGGTATAGGTAGGGAACTTATAAGTGAGAAAAAGGGGCTCAAAAAAGCGGCCATTAATAGTCCGATGATGAATGCCCATATGGCCCCAATGGCAGATGTTATCAAGGAAAAGGCAATTACCGGTATTTTTTCTAGATCTTCACCTTCTAATTCTAATTTTATTCCACCCAATCGGGGTACTAACAGGTTGTAGAGCGTGGCCGAGATAAAACTTACCGCTACGGTTACTATAAACGAAACCAGAGGAATGATTACCATTAAAGGTATTCCCACAGCAGTTATCCAGTTAAAATTCGCCAATTCAGGCACCAATTGAGTGGTAATTCCCGAAGCCTGCACAATTATGAGGATCACCAGCATTATTAATGCGCTAACCAATCCAATAATGGCATATATTGAGGCGGACATCCGGGTAAAAGGAGTCAATTTAATATTTTTTATTTCTTTAGTATCAACCATAATATTTAACCTCCCATAAATATCGAAATTAATATTTTTTTTTACCTAATTTCTAATTAGTCCATAACTTTTCATTTTTTAAAACCAGTTATCGACTACTTAAATCTTGTATAACCCCTTAAAAGTAATTATTCCAAATTTTACTCTAATTATTATCCGATTTGCCTCCAAATTCACTCCAAAAATAATAAGGATTAAGGGGATTATTTTAAAAAAAATAAAAACTAAATTCCTAAAAAAAAAGCCTCAGGATAGGAAATAAAGTTATTAGTAGCCCCTGAAAAAAAGGTTTGCAAAAGGAATAAAAAAAAATAGGTTTAAAAAGGAATAAATTATAAGGCTTTAAATAAAAAAGCTAGGGGATTACTCTCTGGTTATCATTAAAAGTAATGCTAAAGCGGTAAATTCAAGACCTAAAAATATTAAAAGAAGAACCGCATTTACAATGGTTTGTGGTACATTGAATAGGAAATAAATCGAAAATAAAATGTTTTGGATCAGGAAAAGTGAGGTAAATAAAACCAGGGTGGTGGTGAATTTAGACTTTACTTTCTGGTATCTTTCCAGGTATACATAGAGCATGCCCACTAGAAGACAGATATTGGCCACACTGGTTATTAAAGCAGAATATTTGACCAGTATTATTAGATTATCAGTCAGTCCCCATAGATTTATTTCCATTATCATCATCTTTACCTTCGTTTATCTAATTATCCTCATTTTCCTTGAATTCTTCCCATATGTCCAGGAAGGTATCATAAACCTTTTCCATCTCATCAGATAAAAAATATAATGCACCATATGTTTCTCCTGTAGATTTAACCAGGTTGTTTTCTTTTAAAACATCTATATGGTGTCTTATGGTTTTATAGTCAAGTGAAAGTTTCTTGGCAAGTTTATTAGCATTATAGGGCCTATTATGGAGTTCAAGTATTATTTTGGCCCGATTTTCTCCCCCTTTACTGCCGGTTATTAACCACCACAAGAACACTTTATTCATGAAAACTCACTTACTATGATTTAAAAGTATTATAAGCTATTATATACCTATTTTCCAATTAACTCATTTATAGATTTATATATCTATCTCTCCTTTGACCACCGGAGTACCTGCTCCATTTTTTTTATAAAAAAAAACTACCGGGCTGAATTATATATTTTAAGTGAATGAGGGAGACCTTAAAATAAAAAAATTAAATAAAATGTTATTTAAGCCATTCCAGCATGGTGTCCAGTGCTAATTTCGTGTTTCTAATTTGACAATGATTTTGAGCCTGATCTTCTGTGGTAAAAACTCTATTTGTAATAGATCTGGCGTTAACTAATGCATCAATCTGTTTTTTATGCATTTTAAATCCTATAAAGTGATCTTGTCTTCCTGATAACAATAATACACTCCTGTTTAATATTTTCAGGATGCATATTTTCTTCATTCATCTTAAAAGCAGTCTCCCATGGCATCTAAGGGCATCTTTTTTATCTGTGATGTACATCAGATTACTGGTGGTCCATGCTTCCATATCACATTTTTTAAGGTTATTTAGAGTTATTTTGTTGGAAAAATTAGGGAAATATTTAATAAAGAAAATCAACATTTTTTGAGCTAAAATATTAGGTATTTTCATATAATCCAGGGCATGTCCCTGAGCAATAACTTTCTTTATTCTGGGTTCAAATGCAGCTGCTCTAAGGCAAAACCATCCTCCCATGGATATTCCTATCAAAGTAACATCATCTAAGTTGAAATAATCTAGAACTGCAGCAGTAGGTTTTTCCCATTCAATATCCAGAGGAATTCCATATTTTTTCCGAGCTAATCCCTGTCCCGGGCCTTCAAAACCTATTACTTCATATCCTTGACTGGAAAAATACCACATCCAGGAATAAAATTCCTCAATACATGAATCAAAACCACCGTGAAGGACTATGGTACCTTTACTCTTACCCTCAGGTGATGTTTTTATCACTGGCAAAAATCCATCGTGATACGGTACTTTAAATCTCTCCAATCCTTCATCTTGGAATATATTATAAAAAAGGTCACAGAACTTATCATAGAGTATTTCTTTATCTGGATCATGGGAAAATGTGTAAAATTCAGCGGCCCGGTAATAGAAGGCTGCATTAATTAGCCGGTCTTGTTGAAGGGCTGTTTGGGCCAGTTTTATCATTATATTCTTCCAATCCTGGAAATTATCTATTTTTAAACCGGCATATTCCATATCTTCTAGTCTAGCATAACCCCATGAATACCAGCGATTTAGTTGATAATTGAATAATTGGTTCTGGTGGAACTTATGGTATCCTACCGGGAACTTGAATTGTGTTTTTTCCATTAATACATTCTCCCCTATGAAAATGTAGTTTTAATCATTTTTTTAAAAATGCATTTAGTATAGATCCCCTTGGAGTACCTAAAATTTGTTCAACAAAATCGAAAATTGCCATGAATTTTCTTTTAAATTCATTTGAATTATGATCCGCACTATCTATTCCCTGTAAAACCATGGCTGAGATTCCATTAAATGCTTGGGCGGCCTCTTCAGGGTATTGGGTATCGAAAATTCCTTCTGCAACACCCTGTTTAAATATATGGGCCCTAGTGTTTCAACAGGAATCCTTTGTTCAAATTTATGGTGAAGGTGAAGGTTTTTTTCATCATGGATATACTGCATGATACCCCGGGTATCATTCTGGAAGGATAAAGAAAACTGAAATATTTTTACCAGTTTTTCCAGGGCATTTAGATTATCCTGTTTTGAGATTTTCTCCATACTTTCAATGATGATATTGATATATTTATTAGTAATTTCATCCAGAATTGCTTCTTTTGATTGGAAATAATAGTAGAAAGTACCCTGAGCAACCCCTGCCTTTTTAACTATATCTTTAACCCGGGTTTCTTGGTATCCTTTCTCCAGAAATAATTGTTCGGCTATATCTCTGAGTTCTCTGCGCTTTAATTCAGGATTCTTACTAATACACCCATGGAGGTTAATCCGAAGGCTTTTTCTCGTTGGTTTTCAGGAAATACTGAGGATATCATGGCATTTAAATTTGCAAATATCATGGCATTTCCGGTAGCTTGAAAAATCCGGATAATAAAAAACATTTCTCCGGAAGGGGTAAAATCTGATAAAAGTGAGCTTATAGTAAAAATGATTAGTCCGTATTGAAAGATACGTTTTCGTCCATAGATATCCCCCATCCTCCCCAGGGGGATGTAGAGTATGGCATTAACCAGTAGATAGACCAGGGATATCTCGGTTAAAAATAAAGCAGATAAATAAAATTCCCGGGTCAGGTCCGGTAAGGCCAGATTAATGGATGATCTAACAAAGGGGGGGTGAGGAATGATACTAATATTCCCACCATCAGCATATCCTTTTTAAGCTTACTGTCCATGGTTAAATCACCGGAATGGTAAAAAAAATCTAATATTATGGCAGGGGTGTGTTTATACCTTAAGGGGAATAGTTAATAATTTTTGCTTTTCTTATGCCCGGTTAAATAATTATATGATTAGAATTTTACGGGAGATCTTTTTTTATCCTGGTATTTTTTTCTAAAATGTATTAGTAATCATTTTTTTTATTCTAAAAAAACCTACAAGAGCTCAACTTCCAGACTGGTTTTAGCTAGCCTTTTATCCAGAGTTAAAAGGGGCACAGTAATTTTTTGGGAAGCAGCTAAAAATAAGGCATCATAAATGGTTACATTTTTATTTAAGGCAATGGAGAAAGCTTCTTCTATTAGTTCTTCTGTTCTTATCACCTGGCAGGCAGTTTTTATAAATTCCACACTATTTTTTAATGCTTCATAAATTATCTCCGGGTCATCCTGGAAGATTTTAATCCTTTTCCAGGCCACATGGGATACTTCAGCCATAGCTAGATCCACGGTAATAAGTTCACTGGTACTTACTATTTGTTCGGCTTTAGAGGAGGACTTTTCCTGGAAGAATACCGCAGCTATAATGCTGGAGTCCAGAACGTATTTATCTGGCACTCCGATCCTCTCTTATGAGTTTTGCTGATTCAATAGTCTTCATTTCATTCCTCAGCTTTTTTGCTTCTTTTAGAAGTTTATGTTTACATTTTTTCTGGATTAAATCCATGGCCAATTTTCTAATTTCTTCTTGCCAGTTAATATCATCCATTTCTTCCATCATGTCCCTATAATCTTTAGGTATTCGTATACTGTAAACAGATTTTGTAGACATAATATATTATATACAAAATTAAATATAAAAGTTTTTCGCTTAATGAGGGCGTATATTTGATAGATAACCCTAATATCTAATCAAATGGTTTAGTAACAAAGCTACTACATATCAAATGTAAATATAAATGATTACCCTATTTTTAGAGTAAAGCTATAAGAAGGGTTACCCTATTTTTAGAGTAAATAGTTGAAGAAATTTTATAATTCCTCACTTCTCATAATCAATTTTCAAAAATCCCCCAGGGTTTTAGCTAACACTCAACCTTTATAATAGATTCAAAATCCCACCTATTAACAGAAATTTTCTTATATATAATACACCATATATTACACAAAGAATAGCTTTAGAGCGTAAATAAGTAGATAGGCTAATTAAAAGTTTATGAGGATTATTTCTACCTTTTTTAAGATGCCCAGAGGTGTGTGAATATCAATCCCCAAGATGAAGAAGTGCTACTATACCTGGATGTTAAGGCCCAGAAGGAATTTTTACCCACGGTGCTTAAAGTGGTGAAGGATGTAAGCCTTATTCTTGGATTTGATAAGAAGACCACCCGGGGATTAGTGTTAGCCACCGAGGAAGCCTGCAGCAATGTTATTGAACATGCCTATGGTCCTGATGAAGAGGGCCGCTACCAGGTGGAGATTAAAAGAAAACCCGGGAAAATGGTGGTTAAGGTAAAGGACCAGGGCATACCCTTTAATCTGGGACTTTTAAACCAGGATGAGATGCAGCAAATAGGCTTCCGGCTCATGAAAGCCTACAGTGATGATGTTAAAAGTAAATACCGGGGTAAAAATGGTAAAGAAGTTAAGATTATCAAGTACGTCCCAGTAGAATCTGTAGATAAAACTGGACTTAATGATACCCGGGAGGAGGTGGCACCCTCATCAGAGGAAGTCACCTTAAGGATAATGAAACCCTCTGATGCAGTGGACCTGGCCCGGTGTATCTACCGGGTCTATGGTTACACCTACCCCCATGAAGCCGTCTATTACCCGGAACTATTTGCCTCTCTGGTTGAATCTGGACTGGTAACCTCCTGTATAGCCCTTAACCAGGCCGGAGAAGTGGTAGGCCATCTGGGAGTATTCATAGATGAAGCAGAAGACCGGGTGGGTGAGTCTGCCCTGGCAGTGGTGGACCCCCGTTACCGGGGAAGGGGATTATTTCCCCGGATGAAAAAGATGATGATGGCTGAAGTAAAAGCTAGAGGATTTAAAGGCCTCTACAGCCGCGCCGTCACCGTACATGAGGCCTCCCAAAGAGCCAATGTGAAGATGGGTGCAGCTGAGACTGGTTTCATATTAGCCCATTCCCCTCCCACCGCCATATTCAAGAAGATGACCACCAAAAAAGACCATCTACGACGGACCGTGGCCCTATTCTATATTGGGGTGGGCCTGGACGAGATCCAGGAGGTGTACCTGCCCCTACAACATGCAGAGATATTAAAAAAGATCTATAAACATGCCGGTTTAAACCGAGTTTATAAAAAAGTAGTAAAGGAGAGGGTTTACACTGATTCTTTAATCCATATCCATGTTATACCCGAGACCTCCAGTGCCTTTTTAAGGGTGGAGCGATACGGTGAATCATTTTTAAAAGAGCTGGCCTTAAAGGTGCAGGATTTATGCCAGCATAAAATAGAACTAATTGTCCTGGATTTGCCCTTAACCGATCCGGTAACCGGGTGGATGTGTGCTGAAATAGAGAAGATGGGCTTTTTCTTCTCCGGCCTTATGCCTGAATATTTAAAAGGAGATGCCCTGCGCTTGGAGTACCTCAATAACGTACCCTTCTATCCCGATACAGTGGATGTGTATTCTGATTTTGGTAAAGAGTTATTCTGTTATGTGGTGGGGGAGTGGCAGACCCACCAGAAATTCCTGTAAAAAAAAAGTAATTACGTGCTTATAAAAAAATTATCCCGGGAGGTTATTAACATCACCCCTTTAAAAAATGAAATAACATCATTAACCCAGTCCTTTGCATCTAAACAAATAGAAATATTCCGGTGGCTGCACCAGCACCCGGAACTGGCCTATAAAGAAATAAAAACCGGAAAATACATCCAGGAGTACCTGGAGAGTCTGCCAGGAGTGGAGGTATCCTATCCTGTGGCTAAAACCGGTATAAAAGCAGTTTTATCTGGTGAAAAGTCCGGGTTCAGTGTGGCTCTGCGGGCGGATATGGACGCCCTCCCGGTAAAAGAAGAAACCGGATTAACCTATGCATCTCAGGCTAAAGCCATGTATAATGGTTATGAAACTGATGTGTCCCATGTATGTGGCCATGACGCCAATATGGCCATTGCCCTGGGTACTGCCACGGTTTTAAGCCAGTTAAGGGAAAAAATAAGGGGTAAGGTGGTGTTTCTTTTCCAGCCGGCTGAAGAAGGAGCCCCTACCGGGATTGATGGCGGAGCCATCCGGATGATTAAGGATGGTGTACTGGAAAATCCAGAAGTTAAAACTGTGTTGGCCTTACATGCTAATAACACCTGCTATCCCGGCCAGGTTATGGTCCGGGAAGGGGCCACCCATGCCAGTCAGGACAGTATATTCATCCGGATAGTGGGTGAGCAGGCCCATGGTTCACAGCCCTGGAGTGGTAAAGACCCAATTGTAGCCGGTGCATCTTTAATTAATTCTCTGCAGACTCTAATTAGCCGGGAGGTGGATTTGCAAAAGGGTGCCGCGGTGATAACCGTGGGCTATTTCTGGGGCGGGGTTAAGGTGAATATCATACCTGAAGGTGCGGATATGGGACTAACGGTAAGATCCCTTGATCCAGATAACCGGGATATACTCATAAAAAGGATTAAGGAACTGGCCCACCTGAAAGCTGATATGCACGGCTGCCAGGCCAAGGTGGTGTATGGTCAGCACTACCCCTTAAATATTAATAATGAAACCCTGTACCAGAACCTTTTACCCACCCTGGAAAGGGTGGCTGGTCCAGAAAACATGCTCTACTATTTATCCTCTACCAAGTCCGAGGATTTCTCTCATTTTTCCCAGAAATTACCCTCCCTGTACATGTATTATGGTACAGCACCCCAGGATAAACCCTTAGCAGAATCCAAACTCAATCATCATCCGGAGTTCCGGGTGGATAAGGCTGCTTTAGAGTTTGCCACCCGGTTGGAGTGTAATATGCTTATGGATTTACTGGAGAATCCTGAAAAGCTCCCTGGAAAAAAATAGTAATTATTTAACCAGACCCGGAATAATTTAGCCGTAATTACCAGAATAGTTGTATAAAAATTTCAGGTTATTTACTAAAAGAAATATAGATAGCGCCTATGGGGTTAAAATAAAGTTAATGAAGATTCCTAAATAAAAGAAAAGGTACTTATGGGAATAAAGATTATTTTACCCTCTTTTCTTATTTTGCTGGTTCTATTGGATATTAGAATTCCATGATTAGATTTATATTTACGAGTGGCTTTAGTTATCTGGGTTTTATCCTTTTTTCCAACACCTACTTCCACCGGTATCAGGCCTTCATTTGTACTTTGTAGTAAAAAATCAACACCATTTTTTCCAGGATCATAAAATATTCCAGAAGGAATATAAGAGGTTTCTTTTAGCCTGAAGAAATAGGATGCCACCATATTTTCAGCTAAAACTCCTAAGAGTTTCCTGTCCCGGGTATCATATTTACCTAATTTGAATCTCATTGCGGCATTAATGCTGGGAGATAAGAAATAATATTTCCATGGTTTTCTTACCATTTTTCCGGCAGTACCATAGGGCTTTACACTGAAAACCAGGTGAGTTTTTTCCAGTATGTTCAGTATTTCTCTAATTAATTTTGGTGATTTTTCTAATAAATTTCCCAGTTTTGCATCAGAGGTTCCGCCGGGATCCTGTAGAGCTAAAAAAGTGATGATTCGAGATATAGTATTCCTTGTTTTTATATTAAAAGGATGTAAAGAAAACACATCTTTTTCTATCACCTGATTTATCATGGTGAATATTCGTTCATAGAACTCTTCTTTTTCCATATTCAATCCGAAAGGAAAATCCCTACCCCATAAAAAATCTTCCCATTCTTTTTCAAGGGATCTAGCTAATTTTATCAGGTTTTTTTTCATTTCAATTTCTCTTTGGGAGGCATATGCTACTGAACTTTCATCCCCTTTAAAAATCAAATCTCTTAAACTTTCAGATAAATTTGCCGGAAGATGGATTTTATTTTTTAATAAATTATATTCTGAGAAATTCAGGGGAAATACTGTTCTTTTTTTATTCTTCGGGCAGCATCCACATTCATCTCCAAACTCAGTGCCGATGAACCAGTAAATATAATAAATATAGGGTGTTAGATTTAATGTGAAAATCTGGGCAATTTAACTGGTTATTTTGTTTATTTTTATGTGTTTGGTAGTTTGTTTTTTTAAAGTACTTTTTTTAATTTGATTATATTGATTTTGAAGGGTTTTTATATCGAAAAAACTTAAATAATGGCTTTTACATATTATGTTTTGTGATATAAATGAAAATGCCATTAGTTCACGATATAAAAAACCCTAAATGTAAGTTGTTAGACGTAATATTTATAGATATTGATTGTAGAGAAACACAGCAGGAATTAAGTCGAAATGGTATGAAACCGGTGAATAAAGTGTACCATATCCTGAATATCTTCAAAGGAATGAACCAGTACCAACTGTTTCACAGTGACATTATTCACCAGTTGTGCGCAGTTTATCAGGTTCTCCTTCTGAGTGGTTTGCTGGAAGATGCGATTGGCAACCGAGTGACGGATTAAATCAATCAGGTTCTCCTGGGAGTTTAAAACAGATATTCCTGTGTTAACAATTGCTTCTGCATTATCTGCTTCTGGAATGACTTTTCCACCCGCTCCATCATGAACTTTCCAAATAACGTATATCCTCTCCAGTTTCACTGGTTCCGGGGAAAACTGGTAGGATGCATCGCAGAAAACCTTACCCGCCAGTGTCTTCAGGGGGGTTAAAATATCAGTGTGCTCTTTAACCTGGTTGTAAGCTTCCTCTGATAAACGCACATGTGGATAACCAGGATAGACCACTGGTTTTCCTGCTTCATCAAATTTTATGGCCACCAGAGGGTATCCCTCCACGTAGAGGTGGATGGCAGTGGTGGATTTACCATTACCACGGTGTCCTAGGAAGGCCACTGCCCCGGATGATATCTCACTGGTGGCCACCTTACCCATGTTAACTGCACTACCGTGCAGCACTAAAAAACCTCGCTGGTGAAGCATGAGCGACATCACCGGTCCCAGTAGGAATGGGATTAAATTGAGTTCATCAGAACCTTCCAGGCTAGCAATGGGTTCAACAGTCACCTGCTCACCCTTACTGATCTTAACCTTCCCAATCTCATCCCACCACAGGTACACATCAGATCCTGTAACCAGGTAGTTGGGTCCCTCTACCTCAGCCCCGGTAATCTGGGAAGGATCAGCTGCTCCCAGGGTGATCACAACATCGGGATCACATTCCCTGAGTTCATTACCAGAACCTGGGGTCATTCCAGGTAGTTCAATTTCTGATGCGATTTCGAGTCCAAATGCTTTATAGGTGAACATGTGATCATTTTCCTAGATTAAATAGATGAAATTGTTAGAGCAATAATTATATTTGATTGTCAGGATAAGTATCTTCCAATCAATTATTGTATCAGTCAAAAGAAATTTATTATACAATCTGTAAACATACTTAAATAATAAAAAATATATTCCGGAGGTTGACATGAAATTCAAAGTCATTATTAAAGAAGATTTGGAAGATGGGGGATACAATGTGAGTTGTCCTGCATTACCGGGATGCCATTCTCAAGGTGAAACTCAAAAAGAAGCTCTTGAAAACATCAAAGATGCAATACGCGGCTGTATGGAAGTTATTAACGAAAGGGCTACCCAAACTATCGACGGGAAAACCATAGAAGTGGTTGTATAATGCCTAAACTCCCTGTAATATCTGGAATGAAAACTGTGAAAGCATTCCAAAAAGCAGGATGGACCGTGAAAAGGCAAACTGGTAGTCACATCATCATGGAGAAAGCAGAATACATTGCAACACTTTCTGTACCCAATCATAAAGAAATAAAAAGAGGCACACTCAAAAATCTGATTAAAGATGCCAAATTAACTATTGAAGAATTTTTAGATTTGTTATAATCAATACAGTATTTTTAATGTAGGTAAAAAAATATCCGCTTTAAAAAGTTATAAGAGCAGTATATGTGCTTTTTTTTATCTTAAAAAGATTAATCCCATTAATTATAGTTTCTGCATGAACCTTGATTAATAGCTTCACTTAATGCATCATTAAACATTTCATTTTCAAAAGGACACTGGCTGCAGATAAATTTTCCTCAGATCTCTCCAGATGATTCTCTTCTCTTTCATATAAAACCAAACCCTCATCCATCACATTACGAATAAATGAATAACCTTCTTTATTCAACTCTTCAAAATATGGTTTTTTTTTCATGCCTAGGAGGATATGTATTTCCGGTATTCCAGGAGTATGGGGAAAGAAATGTCTACCAATTCCTCACAGTAACATCTCCCACCACCAGGATATCAATATCAGATTCTTCCCTAGCTTCTCCTCTGGCAGTTGACCCAAATAAAATGATGACATCCACTTTATTCGGATACTTTTGGAGAACTTTACCCGTGAATTCACGGGCAATATCTATGTATTTATCCCGGAGGTTCATGAACATATGTCTTTTGGGATTTAATAAAATTTCCTAAAAATAAGAAGGCCTGCTTTTTTCCAAAAGAAATTTGTTATACAATCTGTAAAAATGAATTCCTTGATTAAAACAAATACCTATAATGAATTTTTCTTTCTTTTATTAGTGTTGATGTAAAATTCAAATATCATCTTTTTTGATATCCGGATCACGAAAAACAACATCCTTCGCGTCAAACTTTTCCGGGTTAAAGTCTTCCCCTAACCATTCCACTGTCTCCTCATATTCTTCGTGTTCGGGATCCTTTAAAATATCTAACATCTCCAGATATCCACCTACACCCCCACAGTCCTCAGGTGGGCAGGCCATTTTGCCCTTGATGCACTGGGGATAGGTGGCATCAGCATCCAGGCTGGTGATCTTCTCCAGTTTTATTATATGCTCCCAGTTGTCTCCGAAATCATAGATGTACATTCCATGGGGGGTTTCCATGGTGAACCAGTCTTCTATTATTTCGGTCTCCTCATCATGGTTTTCCATGGTAATGGGCTGTCCACTGATTGGATCGGCTACCATGAACTGGTGCAGATGGTAATCCTCCCAGCCCATAACATCCTGGATGGCCTGGTGCAGATCCCTCATGGTACAGGTCCCGGGTATGAGTATCCTCCGCCAGATGGGTGGTCGGATACCATCCAGATCTATTCTAAACTGATAAATGGATTTTCCTGCTTTTAATATTTCACTATCTGAATCTTTTTGAAAAAAGGTCTGCTGAGTTTTATCTTTTTCCCCACTTATTTCAGCAGGCATGTTGCGGGTAACATTGCGGATTTCTGTATCTAGGGAATTGTCCCTAATGTCAAGTTCTTCCTTTATAAAAGCCTGTATTTTCTCATTTTTCAATACTGCTTCCACTTTCCCGCTTTGAATGAGTGCTACCAGTTCTTCATCTTCGGTAACCATTTCAAGCAGTTTTTCAATGGATTCATCTTCCATGAAAAGACCCAGTGCTTCCAGAATGGGATTATCCTCAGAAGCAAAGTCCAGTAACTCCTCCTTGGCTGGTCCCAAAACTTCAAGTTCATACACTTCATCCAGTTCTACACCTATTTCAGTGGTAAGTTTCAGTAGTGGGAGTAGTTCCTCATTTTCATACTGTATAATCATAGGTAGGTGCTGGGTTTTAATGACTGCATTGTGGAATGTTTCCAGGAAGAAAGACTTCCAAAGGCGGGGTTCACCCAGTCCAATTTCTATCATTTCCCCTGTTTCATGGTCTGCCCAGGTAATAACTGCCGGGAAGTAGGGTCTTTCATCTGGTTCATCCTGCGCCGCTTCCGGATAAAAATAGTAGTCAACCTCCCAGATGCCCTGTTTTTCCGGTTTCAGTTTCATAAGCTGCTTAATAACATTTAGATAGTGTGAATCACTTAAAATTACCTCCCCGGGACGAAGATTGACCTCTTCTTGTATAGATCCACTCACCTCATCTCCACTAGATCCATTTCCTTCTTTTGGAATAGATCCTCCTATCCCGTCACTTTCAAAAAGGTGCTCCTCTTCATCATCATCCCAGGGATCTATCCAGTCATCCTTCCATTTCAAACCATCACTGGTCTTTTCAGGGATTCTGAGAAAAATCTGACCTAAACCTGGAGGAGAAAGCAGCTCAGGGTCCTGTTTCAAGCGTTTGCAAACACCTATTGCCTGTTCCAGTACCATGGTTAAAAATTTGGCTTCATCCTTTTCCAGGTACCAGGGCATATAATGAGGGCGAAAACTTCTAAACAGGGGCCATCCATTCTTACCCCTGAATCGAAGTCCCAGTTTACGTATTATATTGTAATCAGTATCCTCAATATCTTCCCGGTCTTCAAATGAAACCATGAACAGTCTCTGCTGGTATAAACTATCCGGGTCATCAGTGGAGATTTCATCAAATTGTATGTCGAAAAAGTTTCCCAGACCCTCACGGCCCAAGTATACTGCCATACCATAAAAAGATCCCATCCTGCCCATTACAGTGCAGTATGCCACTTCACCAGTTTCCGGGTTTCCGACTGCGAACATCTCTTTGTCCCACATCCATTCCCATGGTTTGAGTTTCTTGAATTCTGCTGCTTTCTGGTAAAGGTCCTTCCACTGCTTCCTTGATGGTGAGTTATCCGTCATTTATATCATCCATTCTTTTTTTATCAGAACACTGGATATGCAGTTATACTCCACATTTTTTTAGCCGGGTTTCATCTGGACTGGAGCCAGCTTCAAAATGACTATTTCAACATAGCCAGATTGTTTTTTAAAAAAACCTGAGAATTTACACAGTGAAGATATGCTAATAATGTATAATACTTGAAAATTATGGCACAGTAGATTTTTCTAGTGATTGATTTTATGAGTCTTATTTTTTTAGGATAAGGGTCTTCCATAAGTTTTATAACTTATAAAAGACAACATATCCTTGGTTTTAACAATGGTATGTTTAAATTCAACTCTAATAAATTTTTCAGAAAAAAGATTCATTTTTCTCAGCTTTTGAGAACTACAACAACGATTATGAATACACATCAAAAGGCGTCCTTAGAAAAATCACACCACCATCATGCTCAAATTGTGATACACAGATGAATCACAACGGTTATAACACTTACACCAAGAAAAACTTAGGCAGTGTTAGAATAGGACATTATGTTTGTCCTTTTTGTGGTGAATTGGATGAGGAGAATCGTGAATTCTGGGAAAGTCTGAAACAAGAATTTTTCAGTGCATTAAATCCTATTTATCAGATTTTAAGGGCGCACCATGTTTCTT
>JAHRFX010000056.1 GCA_019084405.1 Methanobacterium sp. | reverse complement strand
CAAGCTCCTTCACACGAGAATACTGCTTATTCATGAAATATTTCTCAAAAGACTTCATAATACTCCTATACACATAAAACTATATAAATATTTGTTTAAAATCCATTTAAACTCTTTAAATCCGGATTCAAAAAATCCTCAAATTTAAAAGAATTAAAAATCAAGAGATAATAGAAATTCTCTTTAGTATATATTAATATACTTAAACTTATTTAAAAGCTTTTATTAACTCAAATAAATAATATACTACCTTAAATTCTAAAAGAGTCCATTCCCCATTCCAGTAAAAAAATAGTGAAAAATAAATAAAAAGTTTGAAGAGGTTTAAGATCACATAAAACGACTAAATCTATCTTGAGATACTTTACAGATAGGGCATACCTCTGGTGGCTCTTCACGAGCACATAAGTATCCGCAGACTCGGCACCGCCATACCGGTAAATCCAGTGTAGATTTAATACCTTCAAACCTATTTATTTCAGAATCTAAATCTTTTAATCTGTGATCTAATGAGGGCCTTCGTTCCGGTATGGGAGTTAAATCTTTTTTACCATTTAAAATATCATGGGAAACGTAAAGGCCACAGTAACATGCCCCAAAATCATTCAAATCCGGATCCCGATAGTCGCAAGGACAGATAATATCCCTATCCTCCCTGATATCTCCTGATGCCAGACGACAGGGACATGATTCGTAGCCGTACCTGTCTTTATTAATAAGTATACTCTCTAAAAGTTCTTTGGTGAACTCTTCATCAGCATTAAGATGGTATCCTGCTTTTTTGGCATTATTTTTTAATTTTTTATAATATCCTTCCACCGCATCCTGGTCAACTAAATTTTCACTCAACCTAAAGCCCCCTCGATGGAGGTGCGATCAAATCCAATAATTGCTCTTTCATTGTTTATAACCAGGGTAGGGAATGATAAAGAGGGGTTCCATTTTTTTAGATTTTCCAATGTTTCATCCCTTTCACTCCCCCGAGTTAAATCCACATAAATATAATTATATGCTACCCCCAGCTCATCCAGCAGTAGTTTGGTTTTTTTACACCAGCCACAGGTACTTAAAGCAAAAAGAACGATTTCTCCTTTTTTATGTCCATCCACATGTTCTAGAGCCATTTTATTCCTCCTGAAAACTGTGCTTATATAGAGATGTTATTATATATTTTTTGAGATTGAAGTAATCCGGGATAAATAAGAAAAAGTAAAAAATAGTATTCCAATGAATAAATAAATGGTGGGATTTTAGTCCTCCCGGACTAAGCGTAAGGCGCAGTACTCACCACACATAGAACACATATCCTCTTCTTCCACGGGACAGCTTTGACGATAGTTTTTGGGTTTTTCACCATCAAATGCCAATTCAAATTGTCCTTCCCAGTCAAAATTGCGACGGGCATTAGCCATTTTTATTTCGTCTTCCCAGGCGCTTTTTAATCCTAAAGCAACATCAGCAGATTGAGCAGCAATTTTAGATGCTATAACACCTTCTTTAACATCTTCAAGGCCAGGAATTGCCAGATGTTCTGCCGGGGTAACATAGCACAGGAAGTCTGCACCAGAAAATGCCGCCCAGGCACCCCCAATAGCAGAAGTTATATGATCATATCCCGGAGCCATGTCCGTTACAATAGGACCTAAAACATAAAATGGGGCCTCATTACAGATTGTTTTTTGCATTTTCATGTTGGCTGAAATCTGATCCAGAGGGACATGCCCTGGTCCTTCCACCATGCACTGTACATCCACCTGTCTGGCTTTTTCCACCAGGCCCCCCAGTACAATAAGTTCCTGAATCTGGGGAATGTCCGATGCATCTTGCAGGCATCCTGGTCGAAGGCCATCCCCTAAAGAAAGGGTAACATCGTGTTCATAAGCTATTTCCAGCAGGTATTCGTAGTTTTTATATAATGGATTTTCCTGCTTATTATGCATTATCCATGCTGCTAAAAATGCTCCTCCACGACTTACAATCCCCATTAGCCTTTTTGAATTTTTGAGTTTCTCTACTGTGTCCTGGGTAATGCCACTGTGGATGGTCATGAAGTCCACCCCTTCTCTGGCCTGATTTTCAATGGCCTGAAACATGTCATCTTCATCCATATCAATAACAGAACCATCCCTGGAACGGGCAGCAACACCTGCTTCATAAATAGGTACAGTCCCTATAGGAACATCAATTGCTTCTAATATTTTTTTACGGACTTCATTAAGAGCAGGTCCGGTGGATAAATCCATTACAGCATGTGCACCGTACTGAACCGCCAGGAGTGCTTTTTCTACTTCCAGGCCTATATCCTCCTTTTGAGAAGAAGAGCCTACATTAGCATTTATCTTGGTGCTCAGTCCTTTGCCTATACCGCAAGGAGATGATTCTCGATTAATATTCCGGGGTATTACAATTTTACCACTGGCTACACCTTTTATGAGTTTTTGAATATCAATATTTTCTTTTCGAGCCACATAATCCATTTCATCAGTTATGTGACCTTTTCTAGCATTTTCCATCTGTGTCAATTTTCATCCCTCAATTTTAATATATGGTGGTGCATACAAATAAGTATATATGATAAAAAAACTGCTTGCCCAGGACATGATGATTAGTGATGTAATTGTATCTGCTCCTGAAGATTTGGTAGCAGCAGCTAAGCTCAAAATGGTGAGAGCAAATATAGGAGGATTGCCTGTAATTGAAAATGGCACCTTGATTGGACTTATAACCCATAGAGATATCTTACTAGCTGGTAGTGAGGCCCTGAAATTAAAGGTAGAGGATCTTATGAGTAAAGATTTGAAGGTAGTTAACAAAAAAAGCCCCCTCAAAGATATAAGTAAAATAATGGCTGAAACTGGTTACCAGAGAATTCCTGTAGTAGACGGCGATACATTAGTGGGTTTAATAACCCAAAGCTGTATAATAAAGGCTGTTGCTGATTATTTAGATTGATCCTGTAACAGATATCCATCAAGGTGATCCCTATCCTTAGATTGAAAAACACAATTAAATCAATGGATCCGGGATTTTAAAATTTTTCTTTTGTTTTAATCCCCCAATATCCTCTATTCTTTTTAAAAGAAACTCTTTTCCTTTTTCAGTTGAAGCATATATGGGTATGGATAATCCTGCCTGGAAAATGGCCTTTTTTTCTGCAATTTCCCGGACGGTTTTGGAAGCACAGGCAGTAATAACGTCAGCATGATCAAACATTTTTTGTGCTTCTCTGTCATCCAGGCCAGTAACATGAACTGCAAAAATATAAATAGCCCCTCCTTCAGTTTCTGACTCCTGTTTTCGTAAATTTGCCGCATCTTCAGAAGATGCCACTGTAACTGCAATAGAATTATAACCCATTTTTATGGCTTTTTCCACACCTTTGATTTGATTTATAGCTGCATTTTCCGGATCCATTACATTATCATATCCTAAAGTAGTTATAATCTCCTTTATAGGACTGGTACTGATAATACCTGATATTCTACCCCCTACACCCTGACAAACTTCAGGATTTGTGATAATGACGGTTCCGGCTCCTTCACAGACCATCACCGCGCAATCAATTATATGATGAAGTAGCAGGGTGGACAATGTTTCAGATATCCCAAATGAAAGAAAATCTTTCATTTTTACATCCCTATGGGGAGTGCACATACCAAAATCACTTATTCTGAATTCTATGTTTTCTTTTATGGATTTTTTATCTAGCTCTTCTATGCCCCGGTATTTATGAAATAAAGGGCAGTATTTGATAAGTGGTTCTCCCACTTCCACCACCTGGCCTTTTTTAACTACAATTTTAGATTTACCCATAGCTTCCAGAATATGCTCATCCATGAAAATCACCTGATATTGAACTACTTAATTCAATATTGAAAGGGAGAAGTATTTATAAATTGCAATTTTTAAAAAGTTAATTTCATGACAATAGAAAACTTTAAATTGTATGAAAACTGACGTTTTATAAGTCACACGCCGGGGTGGCTCAGCTGGTTAGAGCGCACGGCTCATAGGGTATTAAGCAGTGCTCTGACTTTTTCCTGGGATACCGTGAGGCCGCGGGTTCGAATCCCGCTCCCGGCACTTCACTTTTTAATTTCCAGAAAAATTAAAAGCTTTTTTTATTTATTACGTAATATTAATTAGTTTATATGTTAGCTGTCCCTTTAGATTATTTTTTCTAAAATAGATTATTAAAATTAATTTCTCCTGGAAATTATTTGATTGAATTTTTAATTTTCCAATATCAATTCCAAACAACTTTTTTAAGAAATAGGAAGTATATTAGTTTATCATAATTCATAAAGTATGTAGATACTTACCCTATTTCAGGTGATAAAAAGAGGGAAATAATGATATTATAAGGTGTGTTTATGCCGAAAAGATACGAAGGAATGGCTTACTGGGAAATAGTATCCCGACAAATGGGTATTCTGACTAAAAATCAGCAAATGAGACTAAAAGATTCCAAAATTACTGTGATTGGGTGTGGAGGGATTGGAGGGGCAGTTCTGGAGATGTTAGCCCGTATGGGCGTAGGTTCATTACGAATCATAGATAAAGATACCTTTGATGTTTCCAATATAAATCGTCAATTGATGAGTAGTTTCTACACGGTGGGCCAGTCTAAAACCAGTGTAACCCAGGATATAATTCGCTCCATCAATCCTTTTGTAAAAGTAAAGTTATTTGAAGAGGAGTTAGACTCAGATAATGTGGAAAAAATTATTAAAGGCAGTACTTTAGTAATAGATGCCCTGGATAATCTTATTTCCAGAATCATAGTGAGTAGGTGTGCTTTAAAATTTGATATACCCTTTATACATGGAGCCATACATGGCACCATGGGCCAGGTAAGTGTTTTTAACAGAGATACACCTCCTTACGAAGAACTATTCCAGCTGCCGTCCCTTGGAGGCGAATTAACTGGAGAAGTCATAGAAAAGTTAAAAGAAATGGGATCTGAAGTTCCGCCTGTAATAGCCCCTGTTCCCAATATAGTTGGCTGTCTACAGGCATTTGAAGCCGTTAAACTTATTACCATGGAAGGTGAACCCATTATGGCCCCTGATGTTTTGATGTTTGATCTTTTAGGTAAGGATCCTTTTTCCATTGTTAAATTCTAACTTATTTAGATTTTTATGGTTTAAGAAATAAGTTAAAGATAAACCATTATTTTAATAAAATCTATTTTTCTAAGAATGTTTAAATTATGAACTTTAATCATGGGTAATTATAAAAGCAGTTAATAAATTAAAATGGATTTTAAAGTTTAGATTACCCGTTAAAATATCCAATCATAATTTTAAGGTAGTAATCATGATATAAAATAGGAAAAATATTTCATTAAATTAGAATGTAAAAAAGAAAAAAGTGAGGTTAAAATCGGTTTAAACCGCATTCTCTCCTCTTTCATTAGTTCTTATACGTACCACGTCTTCCACATTGGATATGAATATTTTTCCATCACCAATGTCTCCAGTTTGGGCATTTTTTATTATTACCTCTATTACCTTGTCCAGATTTTCATCCTTTACAATGATTTCCAGTTTAGTTTTAGGTAATAAATCCACCCTGTAGTTGGATCCACGGTAACTTTCTGTAATACCCAATTGTCGGCCACGGCCTTTTACTTCGGTGACCGTGATACCATGGCAGTGTGCATCTTCCAGGGCATTTTTTACCTTTTGCAATTTTTCTGGCCGGATAATAGCAACAATTTCTTTCACCAAATACCTCCTTTTAATCTTCTTCAGGATAAGCTGATAGATGATGTTCAGCTAAATCCAGACCTAATTTCTCTTCTTCTGCAGTTACCCGTATACCTCCGGTGAAGTAACCTATTACTTTACCCAGTAGTAATCCGAAACCAGTACCATAGAGTACCACTACTACCACCGCTATTAACTGGTTTACGAGACTTACGTCTCCACTTCCACCTAATACCGCTGAGCCAAATATACCGGCACATATAGCACCAATTATACCTGCAGTTCCGTGCACAGAGACCACACCACAAACATCGTCAATACCTTTTTTCTCCAGGAATTTGAAGACCAGCGGCACCTGTACCCCGGCTATGATACCAATTATCAATGCTGCGATAGGGCTTACAATATCTGTACCGGCACATATTGCCACCAGACCGGCTACCAGACCATTAGGAGTAAACAGAACATCCTTATTAGATGCTAAAAGTGCCCCTAATCCCCCTCCCGCCATTGCAAGAGTGGTGGTTGCTGCTACCAGACCAGATATTTCCCCTACTGCCAGGGAACTACCTACATTGAAACCATACCATCCTACTGCCAGGATGAATGCACCAGACATGGCCATGGGGATGCTGTGTCCAGGCATAGGTATGGCTTTTCCTTTCACATATCTTCCTATACGTGGGCCCAGGGCAATAATTAATCCCAGTGCCAGGAAACCACCCAGAGCATGTACCATTATACTACCGGCATAGTCGTGGAAAACCAGGATTTCCGATCCCCATGGCCCGATGTATACAAATAGAGGGTATAATAACCCTGTGATTATTGCTGAAGCAATTAAGTATGATTTAAGTTTCATTCTCTCTGCAACACCACCAGAAGCAATGGTGGCCGCAGTTGCAGCAAATACCAAACCAAAGAACCATGTTGCCAGTTCTAATCCATTATCTGCTAAAAAGGATGCGGTTCCAAATATTTTACTCCACCATTCCATATAAGCAGATGGATCCAGAGATGTGGTAAGCACATAACCTATCAACAAAAAGCTTACACATCCAATGAGCCAGTCGCCCACGTTTTTCATCATTATGTTATTTACATTTTTTTTTCTAACCTGCCCCCCTTCCAGCATCATGAATCCCCACTGCATCATAAACACCAGGGCTCCAAATACAACCAGGAAGAGGACATCATTGGAATTAGCTATAGTATTGAGAGCGGCTACGATGGAGTTTACATCTGTAGCACTACCAATTATTTCTGCTGTTGCCATTTTGAACCTCCATAATTAAAATTTTTGAAATACACAGTCAATAATATGATAATTCTATATTTCGGAGAACAACAGGCTCCAGGTTCTCACGGATACCGGAAGCCTTGTTCCTATATACTAAAAAAGTTCTACATAGTATATAAAAATTTCGGTTATCTGCTTTTGATCCAGATATACTTGAATTATATTATAAATTTTAAAAAAAAATATAGCTGGAATTAAGCTATTCTCATCTTATAATTATTCAAATACTGATAAAATAATTTAAAATAAGTTATAGTCATAAGAATTTTTTTAATTTTAATGGCACAGTAGATTTTTCTAGTGATTGATTTTATGAGTCTTATTTTTTAGGATAATGATCTTCCATAAGTTTTAT
>JAHRFX010000063.1 GCA_019084405.1 Methanobacterium sp. | reverse complement strand
TTAATGTTTTCCCAGAACTGACGGATCTCTTCATGTGGTTCACATCATATGTGGCAGATATACCTGACGATTTTAACACTGCACAAATTTTTATTTGTGTAAGTGTTATAACCATTATGATTCATCCCTGAGCCACAATCGGGGCACAAAGGCGCTTGAGTTCTTCGGAAAACGCCTTTAGAGGTGTATTCAAAATCGTTGCCGTAATTCTCAAAAATCGAGAAAAATAATTCTTTTTCCGAAAAGTTTATTATAAGTACAATCTATAGATACCATAGTAAAACCAAGGATATATTGTCTTCTAGGGGTTATAAAACTTCTGGAAGACCCTTATCCTAAAAAATAAGACTCATAAAATCAATCACTAAAAAAATCTACTGTGCCGGTAATTATAAAAAATTGATAAAAATTTTAACTCCCATTTTTTTTGGGAATGATTAATTTCTTCCATCAAAAAATTTTTTGGCCAGAAATTTCAAGGCCACCAAAATGGATTCAAGGTTATTAATGGATTCAAAGTTACTAAAATTGATAACCATCTGTACATCAGTTAACGGCAATGGGTCTATTTCTCACAGAAGTATCTACTCATGAGTATCCTTGAAAATAACATCCTCCGGGTTAAAGTGTTCCGGGTTAAAGTCTTCCCCCAACCATTCCACTGTCTCCTCATATTCTTCGTGTTTGGGATCCTTTAAAGTGTCTAACATCTCCAGATATCCACCTACACCCCCACAGTCCTCGGGTGGGCAGGCCCTTTTACCCTTGATGCACTGGGGATAGGTGGCTTTCTTATCCCGGTGGGTGATTACCTCTAGTTCTATGATATGCTCCCAGTTGTCCCCGAAGTCATAGATGTAGATTCCATTGGGGTTTTCCATGGTGAACCAGTCTTCTATTTTCTCTGTCTCCTCGTCATGGTTTTCCATGGTGATGGGTTGTCCACTGAAGGGATCATCTACCATGAACTGGTGCAGATGATAATCCTCCCAGCCCATGACATCCTGGATGGCTTGGTGCAGATCTCTCATGGTACCGGTCCCGGGTATGAGTATCCTCCGCCAGACTGGTGGCCTTATACCATCCAGATCAATTCTGAGCTGATAAAGAGAGTTTCCGGGTTTTAAAATTTCACTATCCTCAGAATCTGTTTGGAAAAAGGTTTGCTGAGTTTTATCTTTCTCTTTTTGTTGATGCTTCCTTTCATCCCTTAAATCCATGATTATTGGGGTTTTAGTGTCTTCCCGGGGATTTCCCAGGATACCCTCACTGGCCTCCTGGATTAAATTCTGTACTTTTTCATCGTTTAAAAACTCATCCACTTTTCCGCTTTGGATGAGTGCTGCCAGGTTTTCATCTTCCATAGCCATTTCCAGTTTTGATAATGGAGTCATCACCCATTAAACGTCCCATAACTCCCAGCACCGAATTATCGTCGGCAGCAAATTCCCGGAACCCCTCCCATGCTTCGCCCAGAACTTCCAGTTCAAACACCTCTTCCAGTTTGATGTTCAGTGAGGATGTGAGTGATTCCAGTAAAGGGAGTAATTCCTCATCCTCATACTGAATAATCCCGGGTAGGTGCTGGGTTTTTTCCACTGCATTGTGGAAGGTTTCCATGAAGAAGGATTTCCACTGGCTGGGTTCAGCCAGCTCCACCTCGATCATCTCCCCAGATTCATGATCAGCCCAGGTTATGGTTGCCGGGAAGTAGGGTCTTTCATCTGGTTCCTCCTGCACTGGTTCAGGATAATAATAGAAATCAACCTCCCAGACACCCTCTTTTTTTAGTTTCAGAAGTTCCTTCATATCAGGGAGGGAAGCAATTAGGGGGTCTACTTCTTCACCAGGAATAAAGGAACCTATCTCCTCATCATCCTCAGGATCTATCCATCCGTCCTTCCATTCCAGACCTTCAGCTGTTTTTTCAGGGATTCTGATGAATATCTTCCCATCAGGGTGTGTGATGTTTTCCGGGTCTTTTTTCAGGGCCTTGCATATAAGGGCGGTCTGTTCCAGTACCAGGGTTAAAAATTGGGCTTCATCCTTTTCTAGGTACCAGGGCATGTAATGAGGACGTAAACTTCTAAACTGGGGCCATCCATTCTTACCCCTGAATCTCAGTCCCAGTTTCCGTATTATCTGATAATCTTCATCTTCTATATCTTCCCGGTCTTCAAATGAAACCAGGAGCAGTCTCTGCAGGTATAAACTTTCTTCACCATAGGGGAGTATTTCATCGGATTGTATCTGGAGAAATGTCTCCAGACCTTCACGGCCCAGGTAGGCCGCCATGCCAAAGAATTCCCCCATTCTACCCATTACAGTGCAGTATGCCACTTCACCTGTTTCCGGGTTTCTAACGGCGAACATTTCATCGTCCCACATCCATTCCCATGGTTTGAATTTCCTGAATTCTGCTGCTTTCTGGTAAAGATCCTTCCACTCCTTCCTTGATGGTGTGTTATCTGTCATTTATATCAACCTTTCTTTTTTTCCCTAATACTGAACTTTATAACTAAGGCCATGCCATTGTGCTTTGCCTACATCTTCATGGTAATCCTACTTTCTGCGGCCATGTCCACTCTGAGTTCCCAGTTCCATGTACAGGGAACCGCTATTGGAAGAGATGTCTATGAAACGATTTTCAGGGTTAAAGGAGGATCTACAGTACTTATTGCCCGGGGGGCCATTGCCCTGGCAGTTATAATTGCCGTTATATTAGGTTTCATACTTCCGGGTAACATAATTGCGGTGGGCACTGCCCTCTGGTTCAGTTTAACTGCAGCTGCATTTCTATCCATGTATGTGGTGACTCTCTTTTGGAAACGTTCCACCCGCTGGGGCGCTATTACCGGTATGGTTACCGGGACACTGATTAGTTCCTTCTGGCTATTTTTTGTATTCAAAAAATCAGCGGAAGCTTTAGGAATTTCCCAATTACTTTTTGGAACGCCTACATTAATTAGTTCAGCACCATGGCCTGCGGTGGATCCCATTGTTATAGGATTACCTGTAGCTGCAATTTTAACCATTGTAGTGAGCTTAATGACTCAACCACCAAGTGAAGAACATCTGGAAAAGTGTTTTGAAGGCACCTGATCTTCAAAATATTTAATATTTTTTTTTGGGATTTAATAAAAAAATATAAATATTTTGCAGTACAAAATAATTAAGGTGATAAAATGAGAATTGTTGAAGAAATCGTAGGTAAAGAAGTTCTGGATAATTCGGCTACTATTATTGGAAAAGTTAAAGATGTGGAGATGGACCTGGAAACAAAAACTATTGAGGCATTAATATTAGGAAAAGGAGGAATATCTGAAGGTTTAGGCATTTCAAAAGGTGAAACAATTGTCCCTTATGACATGGTAAAAAAAATCGGGGATAAAATTTTACTAAAAAGTGGTGGGGAATAATCAACTCAACTTTAAATAATTAGTTGTGATGTATTCAAAAAATATCCTATAGAGGGGTTTTTTATGGAGCTAATAGGCATATGCAATATTTGCGGCAAAGCCGCAAAAATGCATACCTGTTCTATCTGCGGAACTTCTGTTTGTTCTCAATGTTACTATTTAGATCCAGGGGTATGTATAATATGCAAAAAACAATTGAAACTAAAAAAACAATTTTGATTGATTTACTAAAGAAAAATGAAGTAGTAAAATCTGGCAAATTTGTTTTAGCTTCTGGAAAAGAAAGTGATTACTACGTGGATATGAAAAAGGCCATCACCGAACCAGAAATCCTGAAAACAATTGCTGAAATCATCTCTGAAAAAATTACCAAGGACAATATAAATAAAATTGCCGGTCCAGCTTTAGGAGCGGTTCCTATAGCAACGGCTTTAGCTCTGGAATCTAAAAAACCATTATTAATGATACGTAAAGAAAAAAAAGGTTACGGTACATCAAAATTAATTGAAGGGGAATTAAAAAAAGGGGATCAGGTGGTGGTAGTGGAGGATGTTACCACTACTGGTAATTCGTTATTAAAGGCCATAAATGCCATTCATGAAAATGGAGGAATCGTTAAAAGAGCATTTGTAGTTGTTGATAGGTTAGAGGGTGCCAGAAATAATCTTAAAAAACATGATATTGAATTGGAGCCATTACTGCTGGTTGATGAATTTTTAGATAAATAATTATTTACCTTTTTAATCTTAACTTATTTTAATAATGCATAAGAATTAAGATTTTTATTTTCCGGACTATATCCTAAATTATTCATTCCTGCAGATGTTTCACCAGATGTCCTAATTCATTACCAATGATTTTAATTCCCATTTTAACTGCATTTGGAGAACCAGGTAATGCAATAATTAAGCAACGATTATAAATACCGGCAGTGGCCCGGCTAAGAATTGCACCGGCACCTAACTCTTTATAGGTTTCATAACGGAAAATTTCCCCAAAACCAGTAAGTTCTTTTTCAAATAACCCCTGCAGGGTTTCAACAGTTATATCCCTACTTCCAATACCGGTACCACCGGTGGTGATAATTACCCTGGTATTGAAACCGGATATCATAACTTGCAGTGTTTCTAAAAGTATCTTAGAGTCATCAGGTATTACCTCATAGGCAACAACAGTATATTTTTCATTCAATTTATCCACCAGCAACTTACCAGAAATATCATGATTTTTCTTTTTTAAGGATTCCTGGTAGCGGGAATCACTTAAAGTGATAACCCCGCATCTAATAGTG
Source organism: Methanobacterium sp. (assembly GCA_019084405.1). Lineage (GTDB taxonomy): Archaea > Methanobacteriota > Methanobacteria > Methanobacteriales > Methanobacteriaceae > Methanobacterium_F. The sequence goes on along the minus strand of JAHRFX010000063.1, from coordinate 22,614 downwards.
GAGGGACTACTTTGTTTATGTTCTTCCATACTTTTGCTCTTCATATCCTAACCTCAAAAAAATACTTAAATAACCGGCCCCTACCCATTCAGGGGTAATGTGAGTTTTCATGTACATTTTTTTAGTATATATTTAAATCGGGTTTATTAAAAAAATAATGCCATAATAATCACCATCAATTAATTAATGACTTATTCTATATATGGATTTACAAAAATGAATCTTAATAAAATGAAAACTCATAAGGTAGGGAGTAAAATTGGATCGGAGGCGGTTTCTTTTCCAATTTAAGCAAAAGCTATAATTTCAATAATTTAGCACCCTACCTTCTTCTAATTATATGTAATTTAATCCTTAAATAGTTTATTAAATTTTTAAATACAGGGTAAGGGACCTTTAAAATCTTAAAAAAAAGTTTTTATGGTTTTAATAAAAATAAAACTGTTAACCTTTTACTTAAATTAAATAAAAGGATTATCTACAAAAGAAGTGATGTAATGTTAAAGAAAAACCTGGTACTTGATGCATCTGCATTTATTGGAGGATATGTGCCTGAAAAGGGATGTAATTATACTGTATCTGAGGTTACAGATGAAGTCAAAGATATGAAATCTTTCATGATAATGGAAAGCTCAATTAAAGAAGGGAACCTCATTATTGCCCACCCAGAAGATGAAGATGTGCTAAAGGTGGAATCTTCTATAAAAAACTCAGGGGATAACTTAAGACTCTCTAATCCTGATAAGAGAATTTTAGCTCTGGCATTATCCCTCAAAAAAAGAAAAGGGAATGTGACGGTCATAACTGATGATTACTCCATTCAAAATGCTCTAAAAATTTTAGGAATCCCCTTTAGAAGTATATTAACTCCGGGGATTAGCGAGGTTTATAATTGGAAGAAAATTTGCAGGGGATGTAAACAGGAATTTTCTGAGGATTATCTTGAAGATGAATGCGATATATGTGGCTCACCCATCCAAAAAAAAAGATTTAAATCATCTAAGATGAGAAAAAGGTGATGATTTCTTATTTATTTTACAATATTTTTTATATTCTATAAAATTTCCAATCCAAAATTATTAAATCATAAAAAAGGGCCTTCAGGATAACAACAAATTATAAACTATTAATCCATCTAACGATTATTTATGAGAATTGGTGTTGTGGTTCATGGCCCCCATATTGTAGACTCGGGGCATGCGTTGAAAATAATCCAGTTACTGCAGGGCTATGGTGAGGTTAAAGCCAGATTGGGAGGTACCATGGGAAGGACCGCGGTACATGACGCCCATCTGGAGAATATAATTGATATTTCTTCTAAGAGGCTTCCCAGCGCATCTGTGGATAAATTTCATGATGAGGGTTATGACGTCCTGTTTTTAATTAATTATGGAAAATCCAGCATAACAGGCCATGGATTTGGATACAAAGTTTTTAAAAGATCCAGGACGAAAACTGCTTTAATTCAGATAGAAAGACCTGGTGAAGCTGATGGTAGTGTTATTCCCTGGAGAAAATCATTAAGACCCCTGGCCAGAGAAATTGCCTCTAAAACGGGACTAAAACTGGTCCTTCCCTCCCGGATCATAAAAGAAATTTTTCATGAGGGAACTGATTGTGGACATCAACAGGGATCTAAAACATATAGAAAGCTGGTGGGTGTTGCTCCTGATGAAAATATATTTTTAAATGGTATTGTAGTGGGCAAATCAACCTCAGAAGAGGTTATCCTGGTTAGTGAAAATGGAACTTTAACCGGAATAATAGGGGGTGAAATAAAGCCCCATGGAGTAGAAAAACTGGGAAGCATTGATCTTAATAAGGCAGTAGTTAAAACTGGCCTATTAAGGAGATCCAATGTAATCCCCCGGATTATTGAATCAACATCTAATAATTCTAAAATTAATATTTCCTTTTTGAATCATGCCGCGGAAGATGTTTATCTGTTAAAAAATGCAGATTATGTGGTAACTATTGGGGATGATACCACTCTGGTAGCGGCAGATATACTTTATCGGTTTAATGTACCTATTATTGGTATTACTGATGGTGATCTTGATCAGGTAGTTGAAAATGGATTTAAAACTTCGGGATCAATGATTATTGAGCTTGAAAGTGGTTGGGATGATATAATAGGAGAAAAAATATTTTTTGAGCTTTTTAAAGGTAAGCAGACGCTGGAAATCAACGATATCGAAAATTTTAAAAGGGAAATATTACACATTATTAATAATACAGCAGCTAAATATCATATAAAACAAACTTTACACAGTTGAGGTGTAGAATTGGATTTAGACAATCTTGTTAATTCTATTATAAATTACGAAGGAGTAACACGCAAAAAACCGATAAAAGAACTTACCAACATCCTTCATGATGCATACAATGTGGCCGGGAATACCTTACTTGGTTTTGGGGATGATGCTTCTGCAATCGACATTGGTAATGAAAATTTACTTCTTTTAGCTGCCGATGGGATGTGGGGGAAACTTATGGCTGCTGATCCTTACTGGGCGGGTTATTGTTCGGTACTGGTAAATGTGAATGACATTGCGGCCATGGGTGGTAAACCGGTGGGAATGGTCAATGTTCTCTCCATTGCAAATAAGGATACCTGTAATGAAATTATGAGAGGTATAAAAGACGGCGCAGAAAAATTTGGAGTTCCTATGGTAGGTGGCCATGTCCATCCTGATACTCCCTATGATGCTCTCGACGTTTCCATAGCAGGAATTACCACCAGGGATGCATTAATAAATAGCTTTGATGCCCAGGTAGGAGACAAGGTGATAGTGGCCATTGATTTAGATGGAAAACAACACCCTAAATTCACCCTTAATTGGGATACCACTACTCATAAAGATAAAAAACTGGTCCAATCTCAAATAGAAGTAATGCATAAAATTGCCAGGGAAAATCTGGTTACTTCGGGAAAAGACATTAGCAATCCCGGGATACTGGGCACTTTAGGAATGTTACTGGAATCATCACAACAGGGTGCCCGGGTGGAACTGGAAAAAATCCCTCGTAATCCCTCAGTAAATTGGGAAGAATGGCTGAAATCATATCCCGGTTCTGGTTTTGTTCTTACAGCTCCTGATTCCAAGGTAAATAGATGTATTGAACTTTTAGAAGAGGTCAATATAACTGCGAAGGTGGTGGGGGATATAAGTAATGATAAAAAACTTATTCTAACCTATGAAAACCAGGAAAAAATTGTTTTTGATCAGGATAAAAACCTTATAATGGGCTAAAATTTCTTTCCAGGATGTGAGGAGATTCAATGTGGGTAAATGTTAATGGCCAAAAAGTGGAGCTCCCTGAAGGGTCAACTATCAGGGACGCAATAAAAATTTCCAATGCTCCTTATAGAAAAGGTAGTGTTTTAGGGGTAATAAAGGGCAAGGAAGAATTTGAAAAACATATTAACAAATACAAAATTCGGACTGATAAAGGAAGCATAATCTTAGAAATGCTTCCTGATGAAAATGCAGCAGAACTGGTTAAAACCTGGAAAGAAAACTACAAAAAATTCGAAAATCTTCACATAAGATGGGAAACATCCAGTGAAGTGGCCATAGGTCCCATTAAAACTAATTTAAAACCCATCAAAACAGAATTTGATTACAAAGATGGAGATGTAATATTAAGCCTTTCTGGTTTTAGTGCCGATTCTACACATATTATTTTAAGTAAAGAAGATCATTCCGCTGTTTATGGTGTCCCGGATATTAATAAAGGGATTTTCGCCAGAATATCAGGGGGAAGACGTACCCTGTTTAATCTGGTGGATAGGGACACCATAAAGTCAGTGAAACCATTAATTGAGCGAAAAAGTATAATTAATAGTGCAGCGGTCACCAATCTGGATACTGAAATTGAAGATGGTAATCAAATTTTTAGCTATGTTAAGGTTTCCCCTTCAGAAAAATCTCCCAAATCAGTAGAACACTTTTTTTCACTTATAGAAAAAGAAATGGTGGTTGACTATGATTCTAATTCATTTGCAGGATTTTTTGCCCTGCAGGGTATTAAAAAAGATGCAGAACATATTGATCAACGAAAAAGAGGCACGGTAACCCTAAGAAATTCTGGAAAGGGAACCGGTAAAATATACATCTACCGGGAGGATAGAGTCTCCAACCCGGCTCATAATGTGGTAGGTTATGTTCAGCAGGGAATGGAACTATTAGATATTGCTAAAAAAGGCAATTCAATAACTATAATTAGTGAACCTGGCCGTATAATGACTTTATCAAAATCTCAAAAAGAAGTAGAGTCCTCATTAAAAAAATACGGGATCAAACAAATCAGGGAAGGATTAACTGATGATGATGCTATTGTAGTTAAACAGGAACCCCAGTATACCATTGAAATTTTGAAAGAAAAAGAGGTAAAAACCTTTGGAATAAGTAAAGACAATTTAATAGGAATTAAATTTTCTAAAAATTCTCCCAGATCTTCCTGGTATTTCAAAAAGATCACCGGGCTTATTGATGCCCCTATCGGATCTATTAAAATCCACTTTGCATTTCAGGGAATGAAGGTAATGATGTTTGAAGGGGACTCCCGGGAAGCAAAAGGATTGATCCCGGAGAATACTCCTGAAAAATGTGTAAAAGCAGGTCAACTGGGAATAACCAACATGTCCCGCAGACATATTGGAATGATAGGCATAAGATTTGAAGACAATGATGAATATGGACCTACGGGAGAACCATTTAATGGTACCAATATTATTGGCCAGATAGTGGAAGGATTGCCTAATCTGGAGAAATTTAAAGAAGGGGATGTAGTCTATGTCCGAGAAGCAAAATCAGAATAAAATTCAGGAAAAACCTCAATGTGAAGTAGAAGATGACATAGTAACCCGGATGATTATTCTTAGTCCTTCTGCTAACATTTCTCAAAGTGAATTGGTGCAGAAACTTCATATGCTGGAACTTCCCCTTACCATAAAATCCACCTGCTACGGGGCCATGGTACATGGCTCTAAAGATGCAGTGGATCAGGCTATAGAAAAATCTCGCCAATGGGACCCCTTCAATATATTTACTAAAGACCGGGGATTTCCTCCAGGTGATCCTCGAAGATGCAGAGGTCATAGGGGAGCTGCAAGAGAGGGTTATCATCAATTGGAAAAAGAATTCAACCTATTATGTTACGTTGGAGAGGCCTTAAAAAAGCCAGAAAAAGTTAAAATTGAAAAACCAGAGAAGGTTAGTGTTGATGAATTTAAAAAAATTGTCAATGAAAATTCTTCAAAAATTATAGATGAGGGTGAAAAATGAATATTACTCTATCTTCCACCGGTAAGGAATTAGCTGAAATAGGACTGTCTATTCACCAGCTGGTAGATAAGCTGCCATTAACCATGAGAAGTAAAGAATCTAGGGGCATACGAATTGAGGATGGAAAAGTCTTAGAGTATGATTATACCGGGCCAGCATTAGAAGAAGTTCTCAGCACCGGTAAAATTTTTAAAGGAACCCCTGATAAAGGTCCTTATGCAGGTACACCTGTGGTGGTAGTTCCCCTTAAAGATGAAGGCCAGGTAATATGTGCCATAGGTTTGGTAGATATTACTCAAGGGTTATTTTCCGATATGGTTGAAATCTCAAGACGCCCAGAAGAGGTTAAAAAGGATGTTACCCGGGGGGAATTCTATTGAAAGTTGCTATTTTCCCTCCTAATTCTTTAATTTTAGCCGATCTCATTGAAAGAAGAGGGCACGAACCCCTGGCTATAATGAAAGAAATCAGAAAAAAGGTAAAAGATGCGGAGATTGATTCCCCGCCCATGAATATCACGGAAGAAGACCCGATAAAAGGACTTAAATATGCTGCTATTGAAGTTCCCTCTGGTGTGAGGGGTAGAATGTCTATTTTCGGGCCTTTAATTGATGCCGCCGAGGCAGCCATAATTATGGATGAAGCACCCTTTGGTTTTGGATGCATAGGCTGTGCCCGAACCAATGAACTTTCAGTTTATTATTTGAGAAAAAGAGGAATACCTACCCTGGAGTTAACTTATCCCACCACCCGTGAAGAGACCATGGAACTGGTAAATAAAATCAACACATTCTTAGATCAACTGGAGGAGAAAAATGGTTAAAATAGCCCAAATATCCTGTGGAACTGAGTACAGTGGTATTCAAAAAGAGATTGAAAAAGCCGCTGCTACCTTTGGTGCAGAGATAGTTATCCCTGAAACAGAAATAGATTACATTGACGAAGCTTATAAAAAATTTGGATTCAACTGCGCCAGTTCAGGAATTAGACTAATGATTGCCCGGGCCATGTCTATTGTAGAGGGTAAAAGTGATGCGGATGCCATATTCATTGCCACCTGTTTTAGATGTGCTGAAGGGGCACTGGTTAGAAATGAAATAAGGAGATTTATCCAGGATAATACGCGTTTACCAGTAGTAACCTACTCTTTTACAGAAAGAACTAAAGCAGATGAATTATTTATTCGTATGGAGGCTTTATCTACTATTGTGGCACGGAAAAATATTCTGGCCCGTGAAAAACAGGAGGGTTTAACCTTAGGGATAGACTCTGGATCCACCACCACCAAGGCGGTTTTGATGGAGAATAATAAAATTTTAGGCACGGGATGGGTTCCCACCACTGATGTCATAAAATCTGCCCAGGAAGGGACTGATCAGGCCATGGCTGATAGTGGATACAAATTTGAAGATTTAGAAGGCATTGGAGTCACGGGTTATGGTCGTATCACCATTGGTAAACATTTAAAAGCAGAGTTAATACAGGAAGAATTAAGTGTTAATTCTAAAGGAGCAGTATATCTGGCTAATCGCCAAAAAGGTGAGGCTACTGTTCTGGATATTGGGGGAATGGATAACAAGGTAATCACGGTTAATGATGGCATACCAGATAACTTCACCATGGGTGGAATCTGTGCCGGGGCATCGGGACGTTTCTTAGAAATAACTTCCCGCCGTTTAGGGATAGATGTTAGTGAACTTGGTCCTCTGGCTCTTAAAGGTGATTATAAAAAAGGACTTCTGAATAGTTACTGCATAGTATTCGGTATACAGGATCTGGTCACTTCACTGGCTGCCGGTGGTAAACGAGAAGATGTAGCTGCAGCAGCATGTCATTCTGTTGCAGAACAGGTTTATGAACAACAACTACAGGAAATTGATGTGCGTGAGCCAGTTATACAGGTTGGAGGAACCTCCCTTATTGAAGGGCTGGTGGCAGCAGTAAGTGATATTCTGGGGGGTATGGATGTAATTGTCCCTGAAAATTCCCAGTACATCGGTGCAGTGGGGTCGGCTCTTCTGGTTTCGGGAATGGGCAATCGACAGGAAAAACTATAAAACAGATTTAGATATTTAAGGCAAGGGTATCAGGGGACAGGAAATGTTAGTAGATTGTTATGATTCTAAAGGTGCAGAAGTTTATGAAATGATTGTAAAACAGGTTTTTCAGGATCTCCAGCTATCTCGATCAGTTAAAGATATGCGTATTTATGTAGATCCTAGAGATCCAGTATTTATAATTGCCATAAAAGCCGATAGAACTACCAATCCAGTTTTAATTGAAGATTTAGCCACTTTTGAATATGATCCTGAGGTTGATAAAACTTTCATTCAAATAAAAGATGAGACCTATCTTCCAGATTTAATGAAGAAATTATGGGAATTGAAAGGAAGGGAAAAAATCCAACAACCCACCAGATTTGAATTAATCATCGAGGGATCTTCACCGGAATTAAAGGGTTTAATGGTCCATAATCCGGCCGAAAAATTAAAAGGCAAGATATATGATGCCATATTCCGGATAATTCCCGAGGGGTTTCGGGTAATAAGAGATTTATCTGCCGGTCAAATTATTGCTATGGTTTGCACTGATGAATTACTTAAAGAAGAATGGATTGATAAATGCAGGGCCATGATAAAAGAGCTGGAAAATAATTAATTATCAAAATATTAATCATTTTTAGTTTTTATAGATACTAACTATATTAACCTATCAGGAATAGATTATATGGTGAACTTATTTACTGTGGATTAAAATCTAATTAATAACTCAGTTAACTGGCAGGATTAATATTTATGAGGTCATCACATGGATGAAAAAACTAAAGAATCAAAATTTGCCCATATTACCCGGGCGCACCCCTGTTTTAATGAAAAAATGCATGATAAAGTGGGAAGAGTACATTTACCCCTGGCACCCAGTTGTAATATTTACTGTAACTTCTGTACCAGAGATATAAATAAATGCGAACAAAGACCAGGAGTAACTTCTCGAATAATGGATGTGGATCAGGCGGTAGCTCATGTGGAAAAAGTAACAGAAGAGATGCCTATTTCTGTAGTGGGAGTAGCTGGACCGGGAGATGCCCTGGCCAATGAAGAGACCTTTGAGTTTTTCAAAAAAATACATGAAAAATTCCCGGATCTGATTAAATGTATGAGTACTAATGGCCTGCTTTTAAAAGATAAAGCCGAAGAATTAGCCCAACTGAATATAAGTACCATAACTGTCACGGTAAATGCCATTGACCCTGAAATTGGTAAAGAAATTTATTCCCACGTGGTTTATAACGATCAGGTGTATAAAGGGGAAGAAGGATTTAAAATTTTATCTAAAAACCAGCTGGAGGGTATTGAAAAAATTTCTGAACTGGGTGTAATTGTGAAGGTGAATAGTGTTCTCATACCGGGATTAAATGACCAGCACATTGTGGATATTGCCCGGGAGGTAAAAAAGAGAGGAGCCTCCTTAATGAATATAATACCTCTGATTCCCTTAAACAAAATGAAAGATTATCCTAAACCGGATTGCGCTCAAATAAGTGAAGTTAGAGATGCGGTGGAAGAGATAATTCCAGTTTTCAGGGCATGTACCCAGTGCCGTGCCGATGCATATGGAATTCCAGGTAAACACGGTGAAGACAAGCACCTGGACATGACTCCTGCCAGCCACTACTAAATTAACGGTTTTTTAAGTGACTAAATTTTAATTGCTAATTTGCCCCATTTAATTTTTTATTTTTTAATTTTTTTATTATTATTTACAAAGAACAAGGGATGATTCTATGAAAACTATGCTCTGGGAAGACAACCAACTATTACTGATTGATCAGACTAAATTACCTGATGAAATAGTATATTTTACCTGTAAAAAATATCAAGATGTTATTAAAGCCATTAAAACAATGGTTGTAAGAGGAGCTCCTGCAATTGGAGTTTCAGCTGCATTTGGAATGGTTTTAGCTGATTTAAATGGTGAAGACCTTGAAAAAGCAGCATCGGAAATTAAAAAATCTCGCCCTACAGCCGTTAATTTATTCTGGGCAGTGGATAGGATTTTAGCATCACCCTCCCCTCTGGATGAAGCATTAAAAATGTACCAGGAAGATATTAAAACCAATCACCTGATTGGAAAACATGGAAGAGATATAATTGATGATGGGGACACCATTCTTACCCATTGCAATGCCGGTGCATTAGCCTGTGTGGATTACGGTACTGCTTTAGGTGTTATAAGGGCATCATTTGCCCAGGGTAAAAAAATTAATGTTATATGTGATGAGACCCGTCCTCTAGGTCAGGGGGCCCGGCTCAGTGTATGGGAAATGCAGCAGGAAAACATACCGGTAAAATTAATCGTGGACAGTGCGGCAGGATATCTCATGCAACAGGGCAAAATAGATAAAGTGGTAATTGGCGCTGACCGGGTTGCTCAGGGAGGTGTAGCAAATAAAATAGGATCTTTAATGGTAGCACTATCTGCTAAGCGATATGGGGTGCCTTTTTATGTGGCTGCGCCTTTTAGTACCTTTGACTATGATAAATCCATTGAGGAAATTGAGATTGAAGAGCGAGGATCTGAAGAAGTACTGCTATATGGGAATTGCCGTATAGCTCCTGAAAATACAGAAGTACTAAATCCGGCATTTGATATAGTTCCTGCTGATTTAATAAGTGGTATAATTACAGAAAATGGAATTCTTGATCCAATTTAATTCTCCTTTAACGGATTTCCTTCCGTTAATATAGGGTAACGGCCTATTTTTTCTTGATCCAATTTAATTCTCCTTTAACCGGACCTTCCTATTAATAGGCTGAACCATTGGAACTTTTTACATAATTCTAGCATCCACTACAAGTTGCCATTCACCAGGGCTGCTGGATTTAACCTTCTTTAATCCTAAAATTTCCACATCACGGGGATATGCGGCCTTTTTTATACGTGAAATAGCCCTTTTATAATCTGCTGCGAATTCATAATAGTGCAGCACTCCTCCTTCTACCAGGGAATCGACTGCAGTATCTAAAAACTCCCAGGCGAACCCGGGAAGATTCATGATGGTCCTATCTACTTTTATTTTTTTTACAGATACAATCTCCCTTACATCTCCCTCTAAGGGCATTATCTTTCCTTTAAGCTTATTCAATTGGATATTTTTTTTCATGAAACCTACCGCATGGGGGTTGATATCCACGGCATAGATTTCCACATTTTTATTTCGGGCAATTAAAATCGAAAAGGGACCTACTCCGGCAAACATATCCAGTATTTTTTCTCCCTCTTTCACCTGTGAAGCAATCCTATTTCTTTCAGTAGCCAGGCGAGGACTAAAGTATACTTTTTTAATATCCAGTGCCAATCTCGATCCATATTCCTGATGGATGGTGAGGGAATTATCTTCACCAGCTAAATGTTCTAATTGCCGGGTTCTAATAACCCCTTTAATTTCACTATCTTTGCGGTATACTGCTTTTCGCCGGGTGAATTTTAAGGCAGCTTCCCCAATAGAATATTTATTATCCTCCAGTTCAGTGGGAATCTCCAGGATAACCACATCCCCTATTATATCAAAAGATTTTCTGAGATCTTCTATTTTTTCATCATCCATTTTGCCCTGGAGATATTCTTTAATACTTTTAGGGGATCGCTTTAAGGATTCAAATTCCATTTTTACAATTTCAATGTTACTCCAATCACTGCCTGGTAGATTTTCTAAAATATAATCCTCTAATTTTCTATTTAAAGGAATAAAAACAGATTTATCATCGGTTTTAATTTTAAAATCCAGGTCAATCCATTCTTTTATTAATAAGAATTTACGTAAATCATTGGCTGATTGTTTAGGTACCTTAAAAGCAAGCATAAACTTCCTCAATTATATTTTTTATAATTAATCATATTCAATAATAATTAATCTCTCTGAATTAAAATAATTTGTATATAATACGTATGGAATTATTCTCAGGGGGATTCTATAGTCGGGAGTATATAATTTTATTAGTTGCCGGGACTATTATATGATATTAAATGCTGTAACATCTGAGGAATATTTTAAAATTATTGATTATTATTAAAAGGGTGATGAAATGCTTTATTTTATTGGTTTAGGACTTTACGATGAAAAGGATGTCTCGCTGAAAGGACTGGAGGCATTGAGAAATTCAGATAAGGTGTATGTAGAATTTTACACTGCCCACCTTTTTGGAACCACCATCTCCTCCTTAGAGAAAATAATGGACCGTAAGGTGGAAATATTAAGTAGAAAACAGGTAGAAGAAGAGGAAATCCCTTTAAAAAATGCTGAAAGTAATAAAGTTGCTTTTTTAAGTGCTGGTGACCCGCTCATTGCTACTACTCATGCCGACATGATGATTGAAGCTAAAAAAAGAGGCATAAAAACTCGTGTAATTCATTCTTCTTCTATTCTATCTGCAGCTCCAGGTATATCTGGATTGCAGGCCTATAAATTTGGAAAAGTAACTACTATCCCCTTTCCTGAGAAAAATTTCTTCCCTCACTCTCCCTACTTACTTATAAAAAATAATCTGGAACAAAATGCCCATACCCTGGTTTTACTGGATATAAGGGCCCATGAAAACAGGTACATGACGATAAATCAAGGCTTGGAATATCTTTTGAAAGTGGAAGATACTCTAAATGAAGGTATAATTACAAAAAATACTCTGGCAATTGGTTTAGCAAGAGCAGGATCAGAGGAACCAGTAATAAGGGCAGATATTATAAAAAAACTAATAAAAGAAGATTTTGGAGGTCCGCTACACTCCATAATCATCCCGGCCCCATTACATATTGTGGAGGCTGAATACCTGGTGGCAATAGCAGGAGCCCCTGAAGATATAATAAACTGATAATCATCTGTCAAATATTAAAATAAATGCTTTTTTAATACTTCTTTTTCTATAATCTAAAAAAAGAGATATATTAAAAAAAAAGGTTTTAATGTAACTTAAAAATATTAAATAAGACCATTCAAAAATCATTAATCAGAATAAATTCTGATATTTACTCATTCTTCTTCCATATTCATGTCTTTTGGAGAATTTTTAACCAGATAATCACATTTTTCAACATTTTGCAAAGGTAGCAGGACGTAACGGGTTCCAATCTCATGGCTAGCATAAACCACTTCAATAAATCCCCGGGATTCATCAATATTTATACTTTCCACCCCGAATTCCCCTTTTTTGAAATTGTGGATATTTTCATTGGTCATACTAACTTCAATTTTTTCTATCATAACTTCACCATATACCGTATTGTTTTTACTAATTCAAATATTATGCGAATTCTGACAGTAAAATAATTAATTATCAATTGATCCGGGAATTAATACCCTGAACATTAATCTGGTTTTAATAAAAATTAATATTAATAGAATGAATAAAATATATTTAGAACTTAAAATAACTGGATTTTTTTTTACTATTCCCCTGGTCAGGATATCCAGGATAAGATAATTTTTTAAAAAATTAGCCGATAAATGGCACAAAGAGGATATAACATGGAAGAATACGTTATAGAAGCCCAAAACCTCAGTAAAGATTACAGCGGATTTAAGGCGGTGGATGGTCTCAATCTTAAAATTAAAAAAGGAGAGGTTTTCGGTTTTTTAGGGCCTAATGGAGCCGGTAAAACCACATCCATTAGTATGATGGTGGGACTACTTCGACCCAGCCAGGGAAAAGTCCTGATAAATGGAGAAAATGTGGAAAAGGTAGATAAAATAGTTATAGGTATATGTCCCCAGGAACTGGTTCTCTGGGAAAATTTAACCTGCATGGAGAGCCTTAAACTGATGGGGGATATGTACGAGGTTCCGGGAGAAGTGTTAAAAAAAAGAGCTGAAAAATTACTCCAGGATCTTTTTCTGATGGATAAAGCAGATACCGTAGCTTCTAAATTATCTGGAGGGATGAAAAGGCGTTTAAATCTTGCTCTAGCATTAATTCACGCCCCAAATATAGTTGTTTTAGATGAACCCTCCGAGGGCCTTGATCCCCAATCAAGAAGAGTTTTATGGAACTTCATCAAATCATTACGGGACAATGAAGGTAAAACCGTAATTCTTACCACCCATCTAATGGATGAAGCCGATAGATTGAGTGACCGGATTGCCATAATGGATCACGGTAAATTACTTCTTCTGGATAATCCCACTAATTTGAAAAAAGAGATTGGAGAGGGAGATGTGGTGGAAATGAAGTTAAATGATCCTGAAAAAAATAACCAGATAATTAAATATCTGGAAAATATGCATTTAATTGAATCTGCCCATGTAATTGATAACCATATCAATATAAGGGCCCTCAATGCAGTGGGATTGCTTCCTCAAATAATGAGATATTTGGAAGACAATAATATTTCCATTGCAGATTTATCCATCAGGCAAAATACATTAGAAGACGTTTTCATTGAATTAACAGGCACAGGGTTGAGAGAATAATGAAATTTATCAGTATCGCCATTAAAGATTTTAAGGAGCTTATAAGAGACCAGAGAGGTCTTTTCATGATTTTAGGTTTTCCCCTATTTTTCATGCTTGTTTTTGGATTCGCATTTGGTGGAATGGGCCAGGAAAATGAACCACATTTACTGGCAGTGGTAAATTATGACCAGGGTACTAATTTTCCCTTAACTAATGAAGAAATAAATTTTGGAAATAATTTTACAGAAGTTCTCCAGGATTCAAAATATGAGGACAGTGACGTTAATCTATTCAATGTCACCGTGACCACAGAATCTGAAGCAGATAGGCTCATAAAGAGCCGGGAGGTCGATGCGGCCATCATTATTCCAGAAGACTTCTCCCAATCCATGGTACAACTTATTAACTCTAATTTAAACCAGCAAAATATCCTGGCAACCCCTGAGGGGACAATTCCCACCTCAAATAATACCACATCTGTAATAATTAAGGGAGATACCAGTTTTTCTAATTTTGGGGTTTCTCAGGCTATACTGGTAGGCACCCTTCAACAATTTCAGGATCAAACGGTCAGCACCATATCAGAAACTATTTCTCCTTCTACAGCACCATCTGCAGAATTCATAACCACTTCTATTGAATCCGTGCCAGGTACAGAATCATTTTCCATGTTTGACTTTCTGGCACCGGGAATGATGGTATTTGCCATACTTCTTTTAGCCACCACGGTAGCTGCAGCTTTAAGCAGAGAAGTGGAAACCGGAACCCTGGCCCGCTTAAAAATGTCCCGAATGCGCTCTTTTGACCTATTATTCGGGGGTTTAATTCCCTGGTCCCTGGTTGCTGCAGCTCAAATATTGATATTACTGGCGGTGGCCATTCTAATGAGTTTCAAATGGCAGGGAGGCTTAAATTCTCTAATACTGGCTATTTTCATTGCAGTAATCGGAGGGATAGCTTCTGTGGCATTGGGAATGATTATAGCTGCTTTTGCTAAAAATGATCGTCAGGCAGCCAACTTAGGGACCCTGGTTACGGTACCGGTTAGTTTTTTATCAGGGGCTTTTTTTGCATTACCTCCGGTGGTAATTGGGGATTTCATGGGCAAACCGGTGCAAATATATGACCTGCTTCCATGGACACACACCCTCAATGCTTTAAGGGCAGTATTAACATTTGGGGAAGGCTTAAATGAGATTATGTATTCCTTAGGCTGGATGATAGTTCTTACCTTAATCCTATTTGTTATAGGTGTGGGAATATTTTCCAGAACCCGATTAAGGGCAGAAAATTAAATCAAATTCTCACATTTTTCAGGTGTTGAGATAATGAAAAAAGAAAAAAACATACATATACATCAGGGCAAATCCACCAGGGATATCCTGGACCCGGGCCAGGTGCTCTTAAATGTGGGAATAAAACCAGGGGATGTTTTTCTGGATGCAGGGTGTGGGGATGGTTTCATCTCTTTAGAGGCAGCTTCACTGGTGGGGGATAATGGAATGGTTTATGCAGTGGATATTTATGATAAGTCCCTGGAATCCCTGGAAAAAGAAATTCAAAACAAAAAATTAATTAATATTCACCTGATGCTGGCAGATATAACCTGTAAGTTACCTCTAGATGATAACAGTGTGGATATCTATTTCATGGCCAATGTGTTTCATGGTCTGGTGGCCAATAATGAAGTAAAAAATACCATGAAAGAATCATTAAGAATATTAAAGCCAGGTGGTATGTTGGCCATAGTTGATTTTAAAAAACTTAAAGACACACCTGGTCCACCCTTAGGAGTACGTTTAGAACCAGAGGAAATAGTGGAAACCCTGTTATCCTATCAACTTCAAAAACCAAAAATCATAAACACCGGACCCTATCATTATCTGGTTTTAGCATCAAGCAGATGATTAGTTTCAGGTTAACACAGTTAATTTATTTCCGTTATTCATCTTAAACATAGTTCAATGGATGGGGGTATATTTTTCTAAAAATGATATATACTCCTTATCTAAAATTCTTAGAGTGGACATAATAGCCGGGGATGAACAGGAACGCTGCTCCACCAGGTTACGCAGGGTACCATTTTTAATATTTTCATAAATTTCTTTTATAACCAGGGCCAGGGTTTTTTTATTATATTCTATCAGTTCTTCAGTATTTAATTCCATCAGGGGATACTGTTCAAGATTGTAAGAGGCACTGGGTGTCATTATGATATTTAAATAACCATAAAATTCACATACCGAGTCTGAAAATAGGTCTAAACCCATATATGCCAGCAATGGTAAAAATGAAGTATCTGCAAATGGCAGGCATAGTGCGGTGTTAGGGCTCACGGCTTCCCTTAAACTGGTTACTAGCTTTACCAGATCCCGGGGTCTTTGTAGCAATTCATCAGAATTGGCTATCACAAGAGCACGATAACCCATTTCTTCCAGTCTTTTGGCACATTCTATCCTCAAATCAACATATTTTGATCCATGTACTACTGCAAATTCCCCTTCGCAATTACCAGCCTTTTTTAATGTTTCTTCCACGGACCATTTTGCCAGATTCCGGGGCACTTCATAAGGCATGGCTTCGTCTTCACAAAGTGAGATGGATTCCAGGGGTAAAACAGCAGGGGTGGTTATTTCACCATAGATACCTGCTCTACCTGGCCCGTCATGAATCTTTATTTCCAACATACTTTTTTTCATAAGTTCTACTTCCATGGTAAATTATGGGCTTTTTTAAGTTATATAATAAATCTTATTAAAATTCTTAATTAAAATTTGAGAAGATAATATCTAAATTTATATCTAAATTTTTGATGGGAAAAATCAACAAGTGTAACCTAAAACCTTACACTATGCAAAATTTTCACAACCTTTATATACCTACTTAAAGTACAGTCTAATAAGAGAATCTGAGGTTTATGTAAACCGGTGATGTTTCAAGGTGTGAAAATAATGTCTGTATTAAAACGCCTTAAAAACTTCTTAAGTGGGGAAAAAGAAGAGTCAACTGAGGAGAAAAAAACAGAATCTCCTGAATCTAAAGTTTCTAATACTTCTAAAGTCGCTAAGGATAAAACTCCTGAAGCGGCTGAAGTTTCCACCAAAAAGGATGAAGTTCCTGAAAAGGTGGAAGAAGTAAAAGCTACTGAAACTCCTGAAACTAAAACTGCAGAGGATAGTTCTTCTCCAAAAGAGGAATTAGCTGAAAAACCTGCAGATGAAGTGGAAAGTGTGGAAGAAACTGAAGAAACCTCTGAAGCTGAACTCGAACCCCAAAATGTAACTGATGAAAAACCAAAACTGGAAAGGAGTGAGAAGATGACTCTACTTAACCGAGATGAAAATTTATTAACAAAAAAAGATATCGATAAAGAATTTTCCAAGGAAATCAAAGAAGCTGGAGGAGAAAGTTTAGAATACTGTTTCCAGTGTGGTACCTGTACTGGTTCCTGTCCTTCCGGAAGGAGAACTCCTTACCGTGTCAGGCAGATTATTAGAAAAACCAACATAGGACTAAAAGACGAAGTAATGTCTGATCCTGATTTATGGATGTGTACCACCTGCTATGCCTGTCAGGAAAGATGCCCTCGAAAAATAAAAATTGTTGATGTGGTCAAGCTGGCCCGTAACCATGCCGCCCAGGCTGGATTTATGGCACCTGCTCACAAAATGACTGGATCATTTGTAATTAAAACCGGTCATGGAGTTCCTATTAACGATGCAACCATGGAATTAAGAAAAAGAGTAGGTCTGGGAGAACTACCACCAACCACTCACCAGTTCCCTGGAGCATTAGAAGAAGTTCAAACCATATTAAAAGCAACTGGATTCGATTCCTTAATTGGATACAATTGGGAAACCGGAGAACTAGAATAAATAACCTTAAGGAGGATCAAAAATGGAAATCGCATACTTCTTAGGATGTATCATGAATAACCGATACCCTGGTATTGAAAAAGCTACTCGTATATTATTTGATAAATTGGACATTGACTTAAAGGACATGGAAGGCGCATCTTGCTGCCCTGCTCCTGGTGTATTTGGTTCCTTTGATAAAACTACCTGGGCTGCCATTGCAGCTAGAAACATTACCATTGCAGAAGACATTGGTGCAGACATCATGACTGAATGTAATGGTTGTTTTGGTTCACTCTTTGAAACCAACCACATGTTAAAAGAAGACGAGGAAATGAAAGACAAGATTAACACCATCCTCGCTGAAACTGATAGGGAATTCAAAGGTGACATCAATGTAAGACACTTTGCAGAAGTGCTCTACAATGAGGTAGGATTGGAAAAACTCTCAGAATTAGTTGACCAGCCATTAAACTTAAATGTAGCTGTACACTATGGTTGCCACTTCCTCAAGCCAAGTGAAGAAATCAAAATCGACAACCCGGAAAAACCTACCATTCTAGATGAATTAGTTGAAGCAACCGGTGCAAAATCTGTTCCATACAAGGACAAGATGATGTGCTGCGGTGCTGGTGGAGGAGTAAGATCCCGGGACCTGGATGTTGCCCTGGATTTCACCAGAGAAAAACTAACCAATATGAAAGAAGCAGGTGTAGACGCTATAGTCAATGTTTGTCCGTTCTGTCACTTACAATTTGATGTGGGACAAATTGAGATTAAAAATAAAATAGGCGAAGATTTCGATATACCTGTTTTCCATTTAGCTCAACTATTAGGTCTGGCCATGGGATTAGCTGGTGACGAATTAACTCTGGACACACACCAGATATGTACTGACGATGCAATCAAAAAATGCATGGACCTCTCAGAGTTAGATGTAATCACTGGAGGAGAATAATTCTCCTACCTTTATTTTTTAAATAAATTTTTTTTTTAAAATATATAAGGGGTGGTTTTTTGTTTATAGCAACTCTTGCAGGTATATTTAATTTGAAAGATTTGCCGGAAGAATACAGCTCTTTTGTGCAATATAAAGCCTCTCTTGAGAAAAGAGATATTGAAGATCATGATGAAATTGCCGTTCTGGCCATCCAGGGCACAGAGAGCTATCATGTGTTATTCTTAAAAGCCTATAATAATATCCAGGAAATTAAGGATGAATTAAAATTGGCAGATGCTAAAATTAACCATACTAGTTTAAAGATACTGGAAGGACATTTATGAGCAGCTTAGTGGTAGAACAAACCTGGCTGGTTCTGGTTGATCTTTTAACTGACCTTAAAAATAAGGGTATTGATGTTCCCACTTCTATAAATGAGAACATGAGACTTTTAAGGACCTCTATTAATTTTTATAAAGCAGATACAACACATCCGGATATGATGAAGGAACTAAAGAGGATAAATGATTCTACAAATTCCATTCAGGACCCATTATTGAGTCTGGCCCAGGATGTTTCTGAAGAATACTATGGTGAATGGCTGGAAAAACTCAAAAAAGTTTCCCAGGGGGAAGAAATATATAAAACCAGCAAAACCAAATCTCGATTTATGGTAGGAGCCCCACCTGGTTTTAATGCAGCTCGAGTTACCTTAAAAGAACCTCTTGCTGAAGAAAGAGTTCAGGATATTGCAGAAGATAATAATCTAATCATAGAATTCGTGGAAGATAATGTTATTGCCATCTATGGACATGGGGATAATGTCAAAAACGGACTTAAAAAAATAGGTTCTTTTTTTAAGGATTATTAATCAACTTAACTTTATCATTTTAAGCTAAATTTTGGTGTTTATTATGAAAATACTTGCTATTAGTGACCTTCATGGAAAGATCCATCCTGAATTGGATAACTATCTTAAAAAAAATAAGATTGATTTGATTGTTATGTCCGGGGATATAACTCACTTCGGGCCACCTGAACTGGCCCAGGATTTGTTAAATCAACTGGGATCCTATAAAATACCACTGATAGCTATTCCGGGAAACTGTGATCCTCAGGGGATATATGTTTGCCTGGAAAATTGTAAGGCACTAAATGTCCATGGAAAAAATATATCCCTGAAAAATATAGGAATTTGCGGATTTGGAGGTTCTAATCCCACTCCTTTTGATACACCTATTGAATTCGGGGAAGTGGAAATATACCAGGAACTGGACAAACTCATGTTACAGATGAAGGATCAGGATGTTAAAATTCTCATTACTCATGCCCCGCCCTACAACACCCGGGCCGATAAACTATTCACCGGTGAACATGTAGGAAGTAAGAGCATCAGAAAGATTATAGAAGAATATAAACCTGACTTGAATATCTGTGGACATATCCATGAAGCCCAATCAGTGGATACTATTGATAAAACCATAGTGGTTAATCCCGGCCAACTATCCAATGGTTCGGCATGTCTGATTAATATTGGAGATGAAGAACTCGAAAATGGAAGATATGCAATAAATTCTAAAATCATAAAGCTATAATTTTAAACGGGGTATGGTTTATACCCGGGGCATGATCTTAATCTAATTCACCATATTTTATGAAAACTATATTATACTGTATATACTATCTTTAATCTGCAGTTAATGTCTTTCAGGTGAAAAGCTATGATAATGGTTCAAGGAGAAGTAAGTGGAAAAAAATATACAGAACCTTTTTCTAAGGGTGTTCTGGCTAGATCTTTAACCAGAGCTGAAATGGATCCAAACAAAGCCCATACTTTCGCTTCTCAGATTGAGGCTCACCTTAAAGCAGAAAAAGTTGAAGTCATCACCATTGATGAAATGATACGCATAGTCTGTGAAAAATTAAGAGAAGAGAATGAAGAAATTGCAGAAAAATACGTGGCCTGGCGAAGAATAAGAAAATGCAAAGAACCATTAATTATTCTAATTGGGGGAGCATCAGGGGTGGGTACTTCATCCATAGCATTTGAAGTGGCCAACCGTCTGGGTATCCGGAATATGATCAGTACGGATATGATCCGTGAAGTAATGCGTAAAATAGTAGGTAAAGAGCTAGTACCTACCATATACGAGTCAAGTTATACTGCTTACAGGTCTTTACGAATACCACCACCTCCTGAATTTGATGAAGTCCTTATTGGATTTAGAGATCATGTGGATACCGTTAGTATCGGTATAGAAGCAGTAATTGAAAGAGCCCTGAAAGAAGGTATCAGTATCGTAATCGAAGGCGTTCATATTGTACCGGGCTTTATTAGAGAAGACCTGGTTAATAAGGAAAACGTGGCCATGTTTATACTTACAGTTTCTGATGAAAATGTGCACAAGGGGAGATTCTATTCTCGTTGCAGGCAAATGTGGGCCAGAAGACCATTAAAAAGATACATGAGTTATTTCCGGGCCATAAGGAAAACTCATAAATACTTTGAAAGTCAGGCTAATAAGTTCAATGTACCGGTGATTGAAAATATTGATGTAGTCACCACCATTGATTCTATTATTAAATCTCTTACAAAAACCAATGGGGGTGTAAATGGTGTTGAAAAACCTAAAAGTTAAAGAAATAATGACCAGTGATGTTATCAGTGTTTCACCAGAAGAAGATGTGGTATTTGCTTTTGAAAAATTAATGAAATACAAAATTAGTGCCCTACCAGTCGTCCAGGATAAAAAATTACTGGGTATTGTCACTGCTTCTGATTTAGGCCATAACCTGGTTCTGGATAACTATGAACTGGGAACCACGGTAGAAAAAGTTATGGTACTGGATGTGGCATGTGCCCAACCTGATGATGATCTTTCCTCGGCAGTAAATAAGATGAAGGAGCATGGCTCAGAAGGAGGTATAGTAAATCAACTGGTGGTTATTGAGGATGGAGAAATAAAAGGAATATTGTCTGATGGAGACATAATAAAAGCTCTTAAAACTGATTTATGATTAATCTTGTTTTATTTTTTTTCCAAACTTGGTTTTTTTTTTTGTGAGTATAGGATTTAATTAAAACTTTTTTTATCCAATTAAGGTGCATGAAATTTATTTAAATTTTACATAAATCACCATCCTGCTTTTTTTACCAGTTTACTGGTATTTACTACGGCTAATATGTTTTGCATTAAATTGGAGGATATACTGTTAAATTAATCCTGTGTCGGACTATTTTAGAAACTGTCAAAAACTTGGGGGTTTTTGAAATTACTTAAACAGTAAGCTTAAATACTATTAAAATTAATATAAGTGCGGGCTAGACTGGAGGGTTAGGGGTCCTCTATTAGCACATATCCCCTATATGGTGCAGTTGAAGTTCAAGAGGCGGCATATTAACTATTTGCCGGCCTTAAAATTCAATGTAGAAACCACGTCCTGCAGGATTAGTGGTATCAGGGTCTCAGCTGGAGGGCGGAGATAAACTGATTTAATCATGGGAACGGGTCAGGCCTGGAAAGGAGCAGCTCTACTGTGAACAACTGATGCTTGCGGAGCAACGGGGCGGAGTTGGATTTTTAGATCACCGGTAACTGGAAGGTGTGTCCACTCTTGAACACGCCCTTTTTAAAACTTTCCTTAAATAATTGTATAAAAACGGGTTATAATTTTTAAAAAACAGGACATAAGAAACATTTATAACTGAGTACAATCAAAAGTCTAAATTACCCTTTTTTTAGTTTAAAATAAGAATAAGTATTTCATGCCGGGGTGGCCCAGTCTGGTACGGCGTTGGCCTGCTAAGCCAATGATCCTTCGGATCTCGCGGGTTCAAATCCCGTCCCCGGCGTTTTAATTGTGGTTTTCGATTTTTCCTGCATTTAATCTAAATTTATTACCCTCTCTTTTTATAATTTAATGATATTTCATCTACATCGATTTTGCAATATTTTCTATTATGTTTGTGGAAATAGTAGTGCTGTGTATAGTATGTGCCACGAAATATAGGCGTTCGGCTGGAGTGTGAATGTTCATTCTGATGAGAGCTGATTTTTTCCAAACGTGGCTAAATTTCATAAT
>JAHRFX010000093.1 GCA_019084405.1 Methanobacterium sp. | reverse complement strand
TCAAACCGTAAGTTTATTTGAAGAGAAACTTCAATATCCATACGGGATCACCCCACCATTTGTTGCTTTAGTAACACAACTGAAGGTGTGGTATCCCACACAATTTATAATTTAACCGATCATGAAACACGACCAATTTATTGATAAAATATTTAATATAATACTAAATTAATTAAGTATACAAATTATTAAAACAGTGGGTTGGTTGAGATAGGTTCAAAAATCACCATCTGATTTTAAATTTATTAACAAGGACGGTTAATGAATTAATTTAACGTATACTGATGAGCATTCTAAAGAAATAATCAGTTAGAATGCAATTTATTGTAAAGATGATTTCTCTTAAGAACCTAGAACTAAAAAAGGATGAATCGATTAAAGGCAAATCTAAATACATAATAAATGGGAATAAATATTTCGCTGAGGAAGCTGCGATTAAATATTATGAACATTTAAGATACAGTGCATTATGGACTGAAAATGATTACTGGTGGGTCTTAATGGTCTTGCTATTTTGGGATATTATATTTGCTAAAGTACCTGGGTCAGTCAATGCAAAATTCGGTGGAAATAAAGAATTATATCCTAATGATCCTGGTTTTAATGATGCGTATGAATTTATGAAAATTAGTGCTTTGCCTTCTGATTTTTTTACTACTGATTTTTATGAACGTAGAAAAGATTTGATTAAAAATAAAATCTTTGAATTAATTAATACTGATCTGAGGCAAAGAATTATTCATTCTTATAATCAGAATTATGGTAAAACTTGTAGACCTATAGAGAATTGGGATAAATTTTCTCTAGAGCAGTTATTGATCCCCGTTAATACAATGGACAATGAAAAGTTCTTAAAGATTCTTTATAAGTTAATATCTAATTTTAGAGATAATAGATCTGGGTTACCTGATTTAGTAGTTTATAATCATGATAAAATATTTTTTTCTGAGGTAAAAAGCGAAAATGATAGAGTATCTGAAAAACAGAGAACATGGCATAATTTTCTCTCAGACGAATTGGATATGAAAGTGGAGTTATTTTTGATTAATCATACGGTAAATAAGATAAAAAGACTGAAAAGATCATATAATTTCAGTTTTAAAGATTTTCCGGCATATATTTTATTTTTAGATAAAGCTAATGGACATATGATTGGAAAAGATTTTCAGGGATATTTTAAATATGAATATGAAGTGGATACTAATTTATTATTAGAAGAAGCAATTCAAGTGCATCATTTAACTGAATCAGATTTATCATTTCGTGTGGAACAGTCAACAGTTAATTCTTTAAAGAAAATTTTAAGAAATCATGGTTTAAAAGTTTCAGGAAGAAAAAAAGAATTGATAGAACGTGTTAAAGATAATTTAACTGAAAATGAAATCAAAGATGATTTTCCTGATAATTACTATGTTTTAACTGATGAAGGAAGCAATTTGGTAAAAGACAATGATCATATTCTCTATTATCATAAATCAAAAATTAGAGTATTTTCTTTAGAGAAATATCATGAATTACTTAAAGATGAAAATAAGAAAGATCCAAATTTGAAATACGATTTAGCTCTAAATTTATTAGAAGAATATGCGCTTAAAGAAAGAAAAGCAGGGAATTGGGGACTATATAGATGTTCATTATTGCTATTGGCCTATGTATATGAGGATGTAAAGGATGAATTAAGGGCATTGGAACATTATTTTAAAGTAATTAATATTGATTTTAGCGGACTTTCTAATAATAATAGTTATGATCCGCAATTTTGTATTTTAGCACCGGGTTTAATACCTCTGATGATAAAATTAATTGAAAGATTAGATTTAGACGATAAATCTATAGAAAAAATGTATCATGCTGCTGCAAAGCAAGTAAAACTTCCTAAAACAGCTTTAAAATCTAAGGAATCTTTTAAATATTTGATGCGCGCAATAAAAGGAGATTTAGAAGGGGCAAATTCTATAATTAAAAATAAAACCAGAAGTGTGGTAAGTGAAGATTTAGAATATGAAATGGGTAGAAAAGATGTTACTAGTACCCTTGATTATTCTATTAAGACTAATTCGGATATCAATAATATAAATATCGATAAGTCTGTTATAGAAAAAAAATATTGTCCTTCCTGTGGGATAATGATAAAAATTCAAACTAATTTTTGCAGAAACTGTGGGGAGGATCTTCATAAACAAGTATTATTTAAAGGCAACGCAGATTTTTCATCATCTAAAGAGGAATTAGGGATAAATAATGCAGAAACTGTTAAAGTAAGTAATCGGGAAAAAGAACAACTAAATTATATTGTAGATAAAAAAGAGGTTAAAAAAGAAATTAAACGATTGACAGGTGGATTTATTCTTTCAAAAGAATATAAACAAAAATTAAATGAAAATGGTCTTAGTATTGGTGATGGTATAAAAATACAAAAAGAACTGAAAAACAGATTTAAAGAAGGTTGTTCTGATATATCTGAAATTGAAGCTGCATTTTATTTACTAATTCAACAGAATAAGAATTAAACCAGCGGCTCTTGTTTTTTTTTGAAAAGATTAAGAAAGAAATACCAGAAGGGCCATTTGCCATATCCTATCAGCGAGGAATCGGTAATAAGGTGGATTGCCGCTATGATTTTATCTACACCACACCTGATTACGCTTATTAAAGTAGAATATCTATATAATGAGTCCTTAGAAGCAGGAAGTGATCACTCGCTGATTATAACCAAGTTAATATATTGAAAAACAGGATTTAATGCTATTTTTCATAGTTTTTATCTAGAAGCTTATAGATTTGGTAAATTTGATTTACCATAGATTTGACCACAGCCTCTTTTTCTTCACCATACTCTAACGCGATAGGAACTAGGACCGTACCATATTTTTTATCTAGGGTAGTGCCATATTCATCTGATTCCAAAATGCTTAAAGCCTTTTTCACTTTTCCTCTTTCTTCTAAATCTTTTGCGAATCCTTTACCCCATACTTCTAGCCAAAAAGGAGTGTTTCTAACTTCACTCCACAATATATTATCAAATTTGAAATTAAAGAAATAATCTTCCATAGCAAAATATCTTCCATATGAATTTTTGCCTGTAGATCCTTTTAAACCATTTTTTTGAAAGATTTGTTCACTTAAACCTTTTTCTAAAGCATTATCCACTAATTCTGTAAATTGAACATTTCTCTTAGCAATCATAGGAGATATTTCCTTAGAATCTATTGCTAAAAATGATTCTTCATCCATTTGATCCGATAATCCTCTAAGCTGGATCAAATCTGATTTAGTAAGATAATCACCTGCAGCATCAATTTCTGTTTCCAGAATATTCAATAAGGAACGCCAACCGGTAACACAGATTTTATGGTTGGTATTCAAATCTCCATAAATTAGATGAGATTTTCGGTGAATATTTTCAAGATTAAAACCTTCATCTGCACACCTAGTAACTAATTCACTCCAGATAGAATCTATTCTCCGGTTAGGAACTAAAAATAATAATGTGGAAGGTTTAGAGAATTTAAGCCGATTAAAATAGGTTACAGGTTGATTATCAGTAAGAGCGGCCCAGAATTTAGATTCTATAATACAAATAGGATCATTTTCGACATCAAAACCAACCAAATCAGGTAATGATCCATCCTTATCATAAACCTGAGTCCTAAAATATAAATCAACCTTTAAACGATTATCAATGGATACTAAAAAACTGTAAAGACCTTCACGAGCAGAAGCAGAATTAGAAAGTATGTAATATAAAGATTCAGTAGCTATATTTTCGGCCTGCGAGGTTAAATTTAAAACTATATGTCCAAAAAGACTTTTCATCTATTAAACCTCCTTAAAAATATTAATTATTCTTATTCTTAAATTTCCTTGATTATTGGGTTTAGAATATGTTATTAATCGCATGAGGACTTGGTTTAGCATTGTAACGAATATATAACGAGATAACAAACGAACCTTACCTCTACAAAACCTACTTCATAGTATTCCACTAGCAGCATAAGAAATGATAATGGCACTTCTGGCTGGATATGGGCGATAATCTGGCAAGTGTTTTAGAATTAAAAAATTCCATTTCTATAATTTTTCCCCAGTTTCTAATCTAACATTTTCCAGAGATTTTTTAGCTAATTTTAAAGCCCTTGAAAATTCTTTCTCATTATATGCTACATATGCAACCTTATTTTTATCTTTAAGACGTTTAGAACCTTCAAATTGTTGTTTACCTATCTTGGCGTGAAATGTGACTTTAGATGGATCATAAAGATATGCGGAAAAGAATGCTCTTTGAGGGGAAAAATATGAAAAACCACTTTGTGTAGGTTTTTTTATAATTGCATCATCTAAATCCAAAAATTTTCCCTCAAATTCTTCAAATAATTTTTCTACCTTTTTTTGTAAAAGCAATAAAGATTCCTGGGCTTCTTCTCGAACTTTAATATTCGGATCCTTACTTGATTCTTTAAGTGATTTAATTGCTCTGGTATCTCCTATCTGTCCCAGTGCTTTTGCTGCCCTCCACCTTACAACACTTTCATCATCATTAAGTGATCCTATAAGTTCATCTACTGCTTTTTCATCACATATTGTTCCAAGAGCCTCAGCAGAAAGCTTTCTTACATATAGATTACGATTATCTAAAGCATTAATAAGATCCTCAGTAGCAGGTGTTCCAATTTTTATTAAAGCTCTTTTTGCTGCCTGCCTAAAAAGAGATTTCTTACGGCTTAACATTCGAATAAGAGGTTTAACTGCTTTGGGATCACCAATTTTAGCTAATGCTGCAGCAGCTGCCGGAGTAGCAAAAGTACTGGAGTCTTCCAGTACTCTAATTAGTGGATTTACTGCTTTTTCACAACCCAGGTTTCCCAGTCTGGTAACTAATCTTTTTTTATTACGACCACGAGTATTTTTAAGTTCTTTAATGAGTTTTTCACAGTCTTTAGGTTCATTCTTATAAATCGATATTTGTTGTGGTCCTATATAGCCGTGCTCTTTTCTAATTAAATTAATTTTTTCGGTTAATTCTTTGAGATATTGGTTAAACCATAAAGGTGGGTTATTATCGTATAAACTAATATTCCATTCCGTATCTTTTAATTGAAGTGAATTTACAGCATTACACTCATAAAAAAAGTTAATATTCCTTTTTAAGAATTTATTCCACCATTTCAGGTCTCTAACGCTCCATTTATCTAAATTTTCTATCTTATCCTGTCCGGGAAATTCACTTGGAGCTTCTTTAAGTGGAGTTATTTTTTTCCTAAAATCAATGGTCTTAGTACTTTTAGTTATATTACAGATTTTACAAAGGGTCTGTAAATTATCTTCAGAGTTATCAACTTCATAGTAGCGGGGTTTGATATGATCAACTTCTAGATATCGTTTAGTATCTTCTCCACAACATAAACACCGATAATTATCCCTATCTTTTATTTTTTTCTTATCCTCAACAGTTAAGTATAATCTTTTTATGAGGTCAATTACGCACTGGGCGGCCTTTCTAACTTTAACATCATCATCCTTAGCAGCAATATTTTCTATAAGCTGAAGTGTTTCTTCGTGGATGGTTTCCTCTAACCCCATATCACCCAATACTTCAATGGCGCTGATCTTTTCTTCAACGGTTCCTTTTTTTAATTTTTGGATTAATTTATTCTCTTTTTTGATAATGGGCTGGTAGTATCCATTATCCTGATTTAATATCCATTCTACACAGGCATTGTATTGAAATTTAAAAAGTTCATAATTATAATAAATCACTTTCCAGTAACGGTCCTCTCTTTGATATTCAGTACTTAATTTTTGGCGTTCTATAGCATGACCATAATTTAATTCGATGAATTTCCTTGCAATTGCATCCAGATCATGATACTTACGCTCTTCAAATTGAATAAATTGGGGTGATTCATTGCGATTTTGGGCCAAGTGTCTTGCTATGGAGAAAATGTTTTTAGTAATGTCCCCTACATATTTTTCAGTTCCAGAAAAGAAAATTTCACTCCAATCCTGGATTCTATCATTTTGGGCTTCAATCTCAACCTTTTCATCGTCAAATACTTTCAAGTTTTCCTTTTGGAGATGTTCTATGAGTTGGAGATAATTATTATATTCGTTTTCAAAAACCATGACTAAACGATCAATTTCTTCGGGATTGCCGTCGTCATTTATTTCAGCAACTGTAATTTTAAACCAACCTAACGGCATAAAAGTCAAAAATGGGCCGGGATTAACATTAATGTTTGAATCCATCATATTTAATAAACGTGTTACTTCTTTTTGAGAAATTTCAACTGGTTCTTTTATTTTACCAGTTTTTGGTTGTGGATTTCCTATTTTGATAGCTTCCCATGATTCAGTATCCCAAATTGCCCAGTTTATGGTTTTATCCCAATCATCATGGAAGAAGACTAAATTTGCATCGTGCTTGCCACCAAATTTAGGCCCTCTAAGCGCCCTTCCAACCATTTGGGTCATGAGAATAGTGCTGGTTGTTTGCCTGGTGACGAAAACGGTATCTAAATCAGGTACATCGGTACCTTCAGTTAACATTTTAATATTGACTATAACATCGAGCTGATTATTTTTGAATTTCTCCAGTATATGTGAGTTTCTTTCATTGCCCATTTGATGGTACATTACATCTGAAGATATTCCTTGACTATTTAATAAAGTGTTTATAGAGTCGCATTGGTACCATCGATCCGCAAAAATAATAGTTTTTTGATATTTATCTTTATTTCTAAGATAGGTTTCTACAATGCGCTTGTTTCTTTGGATATTTTTAGCTAATTTAGTTATTACCGGTTGTGGGAGTTCTGATTTATTATCATCCCATTTTAGATACTGTCTTTCATCAAATTCAGGAACTACATCTGTTTCTGCTTCTTCGATGATGGGTTTGGCCAGTATTCCTTCTGCCATTAATTTTTCCATTGATGTTTGGTGGATGATTTTTTGTGGGAACAGGACACTGAACCAACCTCTTTTTTTCATGTCGGTGGTGGTGGGAGTGGCAGTTAATCCCATTAAATGCATTTTTTTAAACCTTTTTCTCATATTTAGGATTAAATTACGATAGCTGGGAGCAGGTGCATGATGTGCTTCATCAAAAACAATGAATAATTTACCATGAGCGGATTTTAGGAAATCTTCTAGTTGTGGGTGGCGATTTTTGTAAGCATTGGCTATACTCTGCAAGGTTGCAATTATAATATTGTCATCAGCTTTAATCTGGTTAATATTAAATTGATTAGGTGCTCCTGAAACCACGCGCACTTTTAAAGTTTCCATTGGTTCAGGAATCCATCCTACCTCGTATCCTTCTGGGGATGATTCTGTAAGAGGACCGAAACTATAAAATGCTTGTTCAAGTAAGTGATGGGTATGTGCTAGCCATAGAACCTTGTAATCTTTAGCTATGACGTTTTTACATAAAAATCTGACTGCAGTGAATGTTTTTCCACTGCCAGTTGGTAAAGCAATGATTGCTCCCGAGGGAAATTTTTCAGCTTCAAACCATTTTTTTAGTTTATTGATAGTTTCTTTTTGGTGAGTAGCCTCAGGCTTTTTAGAAACATTTCTTCGGCATTTAAATAGATCATATTCCTGGTAAAAATCAGCTTTTTGTTTTCCCATAAACCCAAACCTCCCCCCTAAACTTAGAACATAGTATATATTGAATAGTATTTATTATTAATTATATTTTAAATGGATCACCCTCTTCTTTAAACATTAATAAGATCTGTTCAATATATACTATGTTCTAAGTTTAGGGGGGAGGTTTGGGTTTATGGGAAAACAAAAAGCTGATTTTTACCAGGAATAT
>JAHRFX010000037.1 GCA_019084405.1 Methanobacterium sp. | reverse complement strand
ATGAACACAGTGCTAAAAAAATTTTTCAAAAAGAAGGCATACCCATACCGCCTGGTGAAATAGCTCGAAGTGGGGAAGAAGCCCAGATGATTGCTGAAAAAATGAAAAAAGCAGTGGCTATAAAGTTTCATATCAATCCCCTGCAATCCTCATGGATACAAATTCAATATTAATTTTAAAGAAGTAAATTTAAGTTATTTAATCAAAAATGGCCGCACCTGCTTCAAAAGCTGCCAGGTTTTTATCTTCAGTACCTGGTGGAACACTATCTTTGATGGCATTTCTTGCTGCCTCCTCAGATATTATATTTGTTGCACGGGCAAATGCACCGATCATTACAATATTGGCTACTATTTTAAGGCCGATTTTATCTTCAGCAGTGTGGGTAACCGGGGCCTTGAAATAATTGATATTATGTTCCTGAATAAATGGCATTACCTCTTCTTCTATAATCATATCGGGATCAGCAATTAAAATTCCACCATCTTTTAAGTCATCCAGGTATGCCATTAAAGCAGGATGAGACATGGCCACCAGTATATCTGGTTTTTGAACCTTGGGGTAATCAATTTCCTCAGTACTTATAACCACTTCTGCCCGGGAAGCACCTCCCCTTGCTTCAGGCCCATAAGATTGGGTCTGCACGGCATAGATATCATCATATAAAGAAGCGGCTTTCCCAATAACAATGCCCGCCATTATAATCCCTTGGCCTCCAAATCCCGCTATTCTTATTTCTTTTCGCAATTTAATCCCCCATGTATGCAGATTTAATAGATTTTGACCTATTTCCACTTTTCTCCTCAATGAGGTTATATAATTCCTGTGAATATTCTGCCTGGTTTTTATTAACAAATTCTCCTACAATTAATTTTCCAGCCAGTTCCTCAGGATCCATTTTATCAGCTTTCCTTTTATTTATGCTATTATCTTCCATCCATTTCAGCATATCCAGAGGAGACTTCATCTTGTTTTTCCGGCCATAGTAAGTATGGCACTGGGAAACAGCTTCAATAAAGGAAAAGCCTTTATGTTTCAATGC
The DNA here is from genome assembly GCA_019084405.1 of Methanobacterium sp. Lineage (GTDB taxonomy): Archaea > Methanobacteriota > Methanobacteria > Methanobacteriales > Methanobacteriaceae > Methanobacterium_F. The sequence goes on along the minus strand of JAHRFX010000037.1, from coordinate 8,013 downwards.
CTTTTTAATGGCATTAGCTAATTGTAATGGGTGTACAGTTGTCCATCTAGCTACATAAGTAGCCCCTGCACCTGAAACAAGTTCTACAAGATCAAAGGGCTTTTCAAATGTACCATAAGGTGCTGTACTTCCATAGCTTCCCTGGGGTGACGTGGGACTGATTTGCCCCCCCGTCATTCCATAAATATTATTGTTAATACAAATCACCGTGAGGTCTATATTTCTTCTGGCAGCGTGAATGAGATGATTGCCCCCAATAGCTGCTGCATCACCATCACCTGTGAATACGACAACATCCATATTCGGATTTCCTAACTTAAGGCCGGTAGCAAATGAAATAGGCCTTCCATGAGTAGTGTGTAATGAATCACATTTAACATATCCTGGTATTCGAGATGAGCATCCAATACCGGATGCCATATTGATGTTATTTAAATCCATTTCAGCCATTTCCATGCCTTTAAAAAAGGTATTTAATACAGTTCCATTACCGCAACCAGCACAGAAAATATTGGGAAGTCTATCCTTTCTAAGATATTTCATAAAAGGACTTTCATTGGTTTCTTCCATTTTTTAAACTCCTTTACATGCTTAATTAATATGAACCATTAAACTGATTTAATTTTAGATAATATTTCAGTAGGCTTGTGTATTTCCCCGCCAATTTTAGGGTGTAGATAAACCTTTGATTGTCCAGCAGCAACTCTCTGTACTTCATAAAACATTTGGCCCAGATTCATCTCCACCACTATCAGTTTACTTGCAGATTCTGCTGCTTTTTGAATCTGTTTTTCAGGGAAAGGCCAGGGAGTGTCAATTTTAATATATCCTGCTTTAATACCCTCTTCCCGGGCATTTTTTACTGCAGTAGTAACTGATCGGGAAGGAGCCCCATAAGATATCAGGATTATATCTGCATCTTCACAGAATTCCTGCTTTACCCGAGTTATATCATCTCTATTTTTTAATATTTTATCACATAATCGATTAACCAGTTTAGAGTGTTGTTCCGGACTTGATGCATCAGGATATCCCCGTTCATCATGGGTAAGTCCAGTTACATGTAAATTATAGCCTTCACCAAATAATGGCATCTCGGGAGTATCTGTGGGACCGGCCTTAAATGGTAAAAAATCTCCAGGGCCTTTAGATGGCATTTTACGGTTAATTGAATCCATTTTTTCAGGAATATGTTCCGGACTTGATGCATCAGGATCCCGTTCCTCATGGGTAAGTCCAGTTACATCTAAATTATAGCCTTCACCAAATAATGGTATCTCGGGAGTATCTGTGGGACCGGCCTTAAATGGTAAAAAATCTCCAAGGCCTTTAGATGGCATTTTACGGTTAATTGAATCCATTTTTTCAGGAATAGATATCTTTTCCCTCATATGTCCCACTATCTCATCTCCTAGGACTATAACAGGTACCCTGTACTTTTCTGATAAATTAAATGCCTCCACAGTAAAGTCAAAGCATTCCTGGACAGAAGATGGAGATAAGGCTATTATTTCATAATCACCATGAGATCCCCACCGGGCCTGCATCATATCACTTTGAGAAGCCATGGTGGGCTGTCCCGTTGAGGGGGATCCTCTCTGGATATCAGCTATTACTAAAGGAGTTTCAGTCATAGCTGCATAACCAATATGTTCTTGCATTAGAGATAGTCCCGGGCCGGAAGTAGCTGTCATTCCTTTAACCCCCGTCCACACAGCACCAATAACTGATCCCAATGCAGCTATTTCGTCTTCCATCTGAATAAATGATCCTCCTTCTTTAGGAAGAAGTACTGCCATGCTTTCTGCAATTTCAGTGGAAGGAGTAATGGGGTATCCCCCAAAAAACATACACCCTGCTTTTATGGCTCCATGGGCACATGCTTCATTGCCCTGAATGAAATATTTATTGTTCATCGTCTTCCTCCACTTTTATAGCTTGATCAGGACACATCAAAGCACATAAATCACATTTAGAACATTTATCCTGGTTTTTTGGTATGGGGATGTGCACTCCTTTCCTATCTAAAGTTTTAGATTGCTCATATACCTGTTTAGGACAGAATTCCATGCAAATATTGCATCCCTTACATAGATTGGGGTCTAGTTTTATCATGTTAATTCGTCTCATTTTTTTTATTAGATTAAAAATAGTTTAGATTATTATATTATAAATAATTAATCATTATAATTCAGTTTTAATTATAGTTTCTCAGGATTTTTAAAAAATTCTTAAAAATTAGATTAAATAATATTAGATTGATTTTGGAATTTAAATAATTTTTTTATTTGAAAATTCAGATTAAGGAATGTTTTGCAATGTATTAAAATTCATTGATTAAGGGAAAGTAATTCGATATAAAAATTGAATATTATTCTTCATTTATGCTTTCCACATACATTAAAGGATAATTCAGTTCCGGGATAAACTTCATTCTGATTAGCGCCCTGATTTTTTGAAATTCTGAATGGATTTTCACATCCAGCATATCCCCTGTAAGGGATGTATATTCAAATTCATTATCCAGTTCAACTAATATGTGGGGATTAATAAGAACTTTGATCTTCTTAATTCCTGGTTGCAATTCAATACTATCTTCAATGGCTTTTTGAAGAGAATCTGCACTTTTTAAACTTACCGGGGTTCCTATGAATTGGTGGAAAAGTGCTCCCATACTTATAGCCCCCTCAAATATGGCCCTCTCCCGGGAAGATAGGTTGCTGAAATATTTTTCATTTACTTTATCTTTATCATTGATATCCATACACACACCATTTGAATAAAATTATGAAAAAGGTTTTAGTTACCCCTCAAATACCAAAGAAGTTATTTATATCGGATAATTTTCCGGTAATGAAATCTGGAGGAATAGGGAACAAATAGGCCAGTGTTAAAAATAGTGTCAGGGCAATTACCGTAAATAGTACTATTTTTTTATCCTCATTTACAGGGTAGAAGTAAGTCAACACCAGACCTCCTATTAAAAACCCTGCAATCATTAAGATCGCATAATAGTTCTCGGGATTATCCTGAGTAAATGTTTCATTTAAGGGCTTTAAACTAACTAAATCTGTTTCTACTATCAAACGTTCACGGGCAGAGCCTATAGGATGACAGGTAATTAAAAATAATTTTTCACCCTGATCCACTGATATTCTGTAGGAAGCCGGAACAATAAATGTATTGTTAACTCTGTATTCTCCTTTTCCCACCCCTGGCCATTCCAGGAAAACAGAATCACCTGCTTTTAATCCATCCAGTTTAAAAAAAGGGGATCCGTACATGGTGCGATGCCCAAAAAGAATAACCGTTCCATTTCCAGGTTTCATGGATTGTGGTTCGTGATATACACCATAGGAAACAGATTTATTATTAATATTTTGACTAACATCAATAGATGACATTATCACTACCGCAGTTGTAGTATTGTTTTCCATGACAATTTGAGATGCATAAAAGCTTACATCAATTAAAAAATAAAGGGATATAATCAATATTCCCACTACAATAAAAAAGGTAGAGATTCGCATAGGTTAATTTACTCATTTACTTCTTTCTGAGATATAAATATTTATAATTTAAAAAAAAAGATTAAGGGGTTAAAATAAAAGCCCCCTGTTTACTGGCGCATGAACTTAGCGTAAACAACTCCAGCACCAGCTACTAATGCACCTACTACAAATAAACCATAAGGAACACCAGTATCCCTGGTAGGAACTGAAGTAGTATTTTCCTGAGCACCTGCTGTTGGAATAGAACTGGAACGCCCCTGGGTGGTGCTGGATGAGGTTCTACCCATAGGCCATTCATAAACGTAGTTGAATACACGAGAAGCTCCCGGTTCCATTACTACATCCCAGGAAGCAATTTGGGTATCCACTGCCAGTTCGTCATCTAAAAATGTCGCCCTCGGATTACTATAGGTTAATTTAGAGTCAACAGGAACAATAGGTGCTCTTACTATACCTGATACTCTGGTGGAGTCCACATTGGTTAGCCGGAAGCTGAAATTTCCTTTCCACCGTAATATATCCAGATTAGGATTTAAAATTTCCAGTTCATTAGGAACAAACCAGGACGCCATAAGACCTGGTTCTGGTACCAGTGGCCAGTAGGTACCCTGATCTGAATCAGCCCTTATAATATACGAAGGTATTTGTCCCATTTGTCCCACAGCAGATAGCTTGAAACAAACTGATTTAGTTTCCCCGGGCTGAATCTTCCACCCATAATCTCCTCCCAATTCAGGGTAGCGAGATTTGACCATTTTTACTGCAGCAGGGCTGGTCCAGTCAATAACCCATAGTATGGTATTGTTTTCCATTTCAGCCAGACTGCCCTGATATGCATGACTTATTTTGAAGTACTGCACATGGTCATTGTTATTTTTAATTGTTACCAGTATTTCCGCTGATAAATCCGAAAATTTATAACTGGTAGCCTCAGGATTCTCCTGAACCCAAACTTCTGATCCCCAGGACATTCCGGCAAATGCCAGTATCAATATTAAAACGATACAAATTTTATCCACTTTCATTTTAGGTCCCCCTTTTTGAATTAGAGTAAAAAATAAAAAAAAATGGTTGAGGGGTAATCAACCATATATAGTTTTTAATTCATTAATCATCCAATTTGGAGCCTGCTGAGTAGGTACTGTTAGAATTATACTGTCCATATTCTGTATTAAGAATAAAACATTTTCTCTAGGTACTTCCAGCAAAAGTAAGTACTGTGCATCCAGTTCGCCAAGATTGGATGTTCTCTCAAAGTCAGATAACTTGATTCCGTAGTTTTGTAATAAAGCCCTTGTTTCAGCTTCATTAAATCCTCCAGATGCAGCTGCCCTTAAGAGTTGTTCCACATCAGCAGAAGATGTTTGTTCCCTTTGACTTTGGGAAATCAGCTCATTAACAGAAAAGCTCTGGCTTTTACTAACCCTGGCATCAATAGTTCCACTGTCTTTAGCCCTTAAGATTGCCAGAACAGTAGCTCCACTAATTTGGGGAGTTGAGCTTGCAGGAGTCTGTGTGGTTTGAGCTGGTTGTGCTTCTTCTCCTTCTTCTGTTTCATTTGGTGCAGGTGCTTGCTCTTCTTCAGGGGAAACTCTCAAATAAACATCCACCATATTACCTACACTAATTAGGCCCCCTGCAGCCTGTAATCGAGAGATCATTATAGGTACTGCCACAGTATCAGGAGTTTGAATTTCCATATTGGCAAGTACAGTAGCATCTGCCTGGGAAATAAATCTCTGGGCTTCACTGGCTTTCATGATTACATTTTTCTGAGACCCGGAAGCAGCCTGTTCAGGTACAGATGGATCAGTGGAATAAACAATCATTACCCGGTCAAAAGTATCTTTCTTGGTACTGAGTTGCTGGTTTTGATATGTTCGCCAGGAATTAGTAGCCGGGCCAATCACATCCACCGACAACACCTGTTCCGGAGTTACTCCGGCATCAATATCAGCTAAAAGTGCCTGTTTTTCAGGATCTACAGCTAAAGGACCTTTAAAATAGGCATTAATTTCATTTAGTTTTGTTGCCTTAGCATCCTGCAAGGTTTCTTGATAAGGAGCATAAACAAGGAAATAATAACCAGAAGCCACCAGTATTATCAAAATCAAACCGAATACAGCCGCCCCAATAATCGTCCTTTGATCATCGTCCGGCATTTTTCTTCCAAAAGGACCTCCACCAGAACCACCCTTAGCACCTACAGGCTTTTTAGGTTTATCCTTGGGTTTTAGCCTGATTTTTTCATCGCCCTTAGGCTTGATTCTAGGTTTGGGCATTGGTCGAGCTTTCTTAGCAGGATCCCTCGAAGTTTTTTCTTCACTCTTATTTGCTTTTCCAGATATCTTACCAACCAGATCTTGGATTTTGCTTCCCACGTCAGACGATTCTTTCTCGCCGTTTTTCCTCAGATCTGGAGGAGAATCTTTATTGTTTTTCTTTTTACTACCTTTCAACTTATCTAACATGTGGACCACTTCTTAGATTCGTGAATAAGGCCAAAATAGGCATAAATATTATGAAAGTCATGGTTAAGATGAATAAAATCATAGCAGGAATATTCATCAAACTTATTTGAATGCTTTGAGGCAAAGAAACTGTCAGTATTAATATTAAAGACAACCCTGCAGTTTTAATGCTTCTTATTTTGGGATACTTCATGGTACTAATCATTAATAGGGATACTATAGTCATTATCAATAGGGCTATGCCCTCTCTAAAGAGGCCAGTAAGATAAAATGATGCCAGCGCCATAGCAGTAATGGGTATGGGCAATCCCACAAATTTATCTTGTGGAGTTCCAATTTGTGAAATGACATTGAACCTTGAAAGCCTCAATATACCACATATTACTATTAAGAGACTTACTAATATATTAAGGTATCGTATATCATATGATAAAGTGGCTGAATACAAAAAGATTCCCGGCGCAACACCAAAGGATATAACATCACATAATGAATCCATATTTTTTCCAAATCCTAATTTATCATCCCTATTTATTTTACGTGCTACCCATCCATCAATAGAATCAAAAATTACTGCAATTAATATTAATTGAGCAGAAATTATTAATTGGCCATTCATGCCCATTATTATAGCCATAAAACCAAATGTAGCATTTAAAATAGAGAAAAGGTCTGGAAGAGAAAAGTAATCTTTTATTCGCATAGTTTCTAGACTCATTATTAGACCCCCCTGGTAATTAAATTGTAACTAAAGACTAATATAAATTTATAGAAATATTCCGAATTTAGTTTCCTAATAATAGAATCAATAGAGCTATTACTCAGATATACATTTAATATTCAAGTCGTAAAAAAAATTTAAAGGAAATTGTTATCGAGATTTTAATCTAAAATCAAAAGATGTAAATAGCATTAGGTTATTTTAAAGCCACCATAATAGTTTCTCCGGCCTTGGGTTTACCCCCAACTTCGACCATTACCTTGAATTTTTTAGCAGGGACTATTAAATCAACACGGGAACCAAAACGAATCATTCCTAGCCGGCTTCCTATATTTACCTCATCACCCACCTCTACGTATTGTACAATCCTGCGTGCAACAAAGCCTGCTATCTGAATAACCCCAATTCTTCCATATTCAGACTTAATTACTATCAAATTTTTTTCGTTTTCAGTCTTAACATCCCCAAAGGCCACCTTAAATTTTCCCGGGCAGTATTTAGTTTTAACCACTTTACCTGAAATAGGGGCACGATTTACATGAACATCAAAAGGAGACATAAAAGTGCTAATAAGAATTCCTTTTTCATTTTCTTCCAGAACGTATTCCATTAAGGGATAGTCGGAGTCAACTTGTTCTATCCGATCAATTTTCCCCTTTAAGATTCGACCATCTGCAGGTGCCACCACTATTCCTTTATCCGCCGGCACATTTCTATTAGGATCTCTAAAAAATTGCATTAAAAATGCAATAAAGGAAAAAAGAATGAAACTTATTAGGAAGTAACCGAAAACAAAAGGCAAAAGAGATAGGGTAAATAGTATGCTGGCTTTTTTGAAAGTTCCTTTGACAAACATTTGAACACCAAAAGTACTAGTTGGAATTAAAAGTATTGGATTTTAAAAAGTTTAAAATGATTTAATTTGAATTGATCAAGATTTTATGGAATAAAGTTAAAATTTCATTTTTTTAGTATTTTATCCCTTAAGCATAGGTTTTAATATAATTATATTAATACCTGAATTGATTATCATGCAATATTTTAACTAATTAATATGTGACCATATTATTATATTCCTATTTGAATTTATTAGGTAAGATATTTATGGCTCTGTCAAAAACTTGGGGGTTGATTGTCGAAAACTTTTTTCTGATACTGAATTTCTTTTCTAATGTTTATTCGTGACATTGCACCATTTTTAATCTTCATTAACCTCTTAACACTTTTAGGAAAGGTTTTTTGAAAGATATTTTCTATTTTGTTAGATGTTCGCTGGATATTTTTATCATCTAAGAACGCGAAGAAAGTT
>JAHRFX010000117.1 GCA_019084405.1 Methanobacterium sp. | reverse complement strand
CTGGAACATGTATTTTTTTGTTTTGTCATAGAAAATACTATGCTCCCCTCATTATAAAAGTTTTTAGGTTTCTATTCCTGAAAATAATGAGTTTAAGACAAATAAAAAAGATTGTTTATTAAAACATCAATTTCAAAAACCCCCAAGTTTTTGACAGTGCCATTTAAAAAAAGAAAAATAAAAAAAGGCAGGGATTAAAATATTCATCCCTTTTTAGATTAATTATCCTCTACCCAGCACCTGTCCGGTGGTGGCATCAATATCCACCCCATCAGCGGCCTGACCCTGGGCATCAACTATCTGCACATTCCATACCAGTCTACCATCATCCCAACGGTAGAGCCGGGGGTTAGCAGCCACAAACCCTGGTTCAGCAATCACCTGGGTATTCACAATCTCCATGGCTTCCTGGGCGGAAATAGCAGGAGTTTCGGTTTCATTAGTTACCGTGGTGTTATTGGTGGTGATGTTAGTTACATTAGTGATATTATTTACCGGTGCAGGGGCCATAAACAGGGTATAACCGGCTCCGATAATAACAAGTACCGCAATAACCACCAGAATTATAATCTTTTTATCCAACTTTCTTCACCTCCTCGGGTAAACAAATAGTTCTTACTGATATATAAGTTTTAGAGGCCTTAAATTTGTGTTCTAAAAAAATTTTTTATCCAGGCTATAATTATTATTATTGGTTTACTATTAAATAATTATAAACTACGGTCAGTTAAGGATAATTTATGTGAAATCCTCGAAGAATTTTCCGAAGTTATTTATAAGACCGCTTAAACATTATTTATCTAAAAATAAGATAAAAATGGATTAAAAATATTTTCAGGTTTAATGGTTATTTTCTCAACTTCAGCACTTCTTTTAATTCATCACTATTCATTTCAGTTATGAAGTTTTCTCCAGTTGCCACGGTGATGTCGGCTAATTCTTTTTTGCTTGTTAGCATATTGTTTATTTTTTCTTCAAATGTTCCAGTGGTAATTAGTCTGTAGACCATTACATTATCTTTTTGTCCGATTCGATATGCTCTATCTGTTGCCTGATTTTCAACAGCAGGGTTCCACCATAAATCATAATGAATGACATTTTGTGCTGCTGTTAAATTCAAACCGGTTCCCCCGGCCTTTAATGAGATAATGAATATGTTATGTTGGGGTTTGTTTTGAAAATCATGAATCATTTTATCTCGTTTTTCTCGAGATAATGAACCATGCAGGAATAATGATTCTGTATTGAATTTTTCATCCACCAATCTTTTCATTATATTACCCATTTGAACATACTGTGTGAAAATCAGTACTTTTTCCCTATTTTCTATAATATTTTCTAAAATATTAATCAAAACTTCTATCTTTCCAGAATCAGGGATGTTTATTGTTTTTGAACTGGAAAACTGAGCTGGATGATTACAGATCTGTTTTAAACTATTTATCAATTTAAAAATAAGCCCTCTTCGATCTATACCTTCACTGGCATCTATTTCATCCATTAAGGAGTCCACCATCTTTTTGTACAGTGCAGTTTGTTCAATACTCAGTTTGCAATAGACATCACTCACTATTTTATCTGGGAGTTCTTTTATTATTTCTTTATCTGTTTTCAGCCTTCTCAGGATAAAGGGATGAGTTATCTTCTGGAAAGTTTTAAGAACTTTTTTATTCCTTTCCTTTTCAATGGGTATGATAAATTTATCAGTGAATTTCTTAAGGGATCCTAAATAATAGGGGTTTATAAAATCAAATATACTCCAGTAATCAGCCAGTCTATTTTCTACTGGCGTACCAGTTAATGCAACTTTATTATCAGATTTAATGACTTTAATAGCTTTAGTTTGTTTAGCATTAGGGTTTTTAATGTTCTGAGCTTCATCAACAACCATCAAATACCATTTTTTATGTTTAAATTTTTTCAGGTCACTTCTTATAGTACCATAAGAGCTTATAACCACATCATAATCATCTTTTTTAGGAAATTTACGCTTATTTCCGTGATATATAAATGGTTTAAGTGTTGGGGTGAATTTTTTCATCTCATTTTGCCAGTTAAAGAGTAAGCCGGTGGGGGCAATTACTAATACCTTTTTTTCATCGATTAATCCTTTATTTTTCAGATGTAAAATTGAACTTAAAACCTGCAAAGTCTTCCCCAATCCCATATCATCCGCAAGAACACTGCCAAAACCAAGATTAATGTTTTGCAGGAGCCAGGAGAATCCTAATTTTTGATAGGGTCTAAGTTCAGCATTTAGATTACCTGGAATCTCCAGGTTATCATATTTTTTAATCCTTTCTAAAAGAGACTTAATATCATAATCAATATTAACTTCATTATCTTCTAATTTCCCACTAATTATGGCCTGAAATAAATCAGTTTGACTTAAAGTTTCAGGTAATTTATTCAACCTTTTTAGGAAGGATTTTATTTCCTTTTCATCTAAAATAACATAGTTATCTTTTATTTTAATTATTTTTTCAGATTTTTCTAAAATATTTTGAAATTCGGAGGTACTGATATTATGCTCACCAATTGCTACTTTCCACTGGAATTTCACAAGTTCCTGCAGTGAAAGATAAGTTTTTCTCTTTAAACTAAGCTCTTTAGTGCTTTTTATATCAAGTACAAGTTTAGGTTTAACCTTTTTCTCCAGACTTTTAGGGAGGAGCACTGAAATTCCCATTATTTCCAGTAAAGGAAGTATATTCTGGAAAAATATAGAGAATTCATTTACATCCAGATTAATAGGCTTTTTTAGATCAATAGCTTCTCTAATTGGAGGGAAGTACTCTTGTATTAAGTAGATATCTGAGAGTAACTCCAGTTTCCTATGGCTTTCTTTTTTATGGGAAAGAAATTCATAGACCGCTTGGGGAGGTGCATTACCATCTCCAACTTTCAGATGAATACTGAAACTTTCATCACACCTTGTTTCTTGGTTATGCACAGTTTCTTCTATGATTAAATAGATATTATGATCTCTTTTTCTTAAATATAGGTTTGAAAGCCATTGGTCAATTAAAAATTCATATCCACTGGTCCGGAATTCATTAAACTTTAATCTTTCTTTAAAGAAAAATAATTTAAAAATAGGATCATTAGCTTGCCTTTCTAATATTTTAGGCATACCCCATCTGGTGTAATGTTCCATTATTCCTGAAATAATAAGGCTTATTCCAATTATTACCTGTTCTTTTCGGTTTATTTGTGAATTTTTATAACAAATCAGATTATCAGGGCACATGGAATACAATTTTTCACATATTGCCTCTATTTTTTTATCAAAAAGACAGGGCACCCATCTTATAAGATAAGCATTATTATTTAATTCTATAATTTCAGGAATAATACCCTGCTTTTCTACAAGTTTTAATGAAAATTGAAGTAGTAAGTGTAGAAATTGTATATTATAATGATATTGAAGTTTACTGGTAGGGGAAATTTCCACCAGAAAGCCTAATAAAATGTTTTCCAGATGGTGATTATTTTTTAGAGTAAAAGGGTTATTCTCAGGGGTATCTGCTCTTTCATCTGGAAATACATTATCCTCAGTTAGGGATATATTTGAAATTCTATAATCATCATCCATAACTACACAGAATTCCTCCCATAACTTAGGATTATTCCATTTTATGGATAAATATCTCTCTTTCCATTCAACTAAAGTCTCATCATCTCTTTTAGATAACTTTGAAAGTTCTCTGGTCCTCCTTTTTAATGATAGAAAATCGTTGTTATATTCATTATTAAAACGATTGTAATCATAGTAATTTCTAGAGTATCTGGCCATAGATTTGTATATTCTTCCAATAACATCTTTAAAGTCTTTATCATAGAAAAGAGGGGATGGTTTAAGGAGGGTTAATATATATTCAGACAGAATAGGGATATCCGAAAAATCAATGCCCTTGGTGATATCATATTTTATTGTTTCATTTGTTTTGTTGATTTTATCCTGGAAAATATCATCAATACTGGTGATTTTGCGAACCATCATATCTTCAACATTATCCAGATGGTCTATTATACCCAGCAAATCACAGTTATGAAAGTCAAAGATGCGGAAGGGATTTTTATCAATTTCTATACTTATCATATAAATTAAACTGGCAATATGTTTACAGGGAAGTGCATAGTCCGGGCAGTTACATTCGGCACTAATATCCCCCCATGATTGAGGGAATAATTCCACTCCAATCTGTGCCAATTTATAGTACAGTTCTTCTGGAAGTTTTTTATTTAAAAGTCCGGCAAGAATTGAGGGAGAATTATTTATAACCTGAGCAATGAGTTCTTTTTCACGAGGAGTGAATGAGTGCAGCTTCAATTTAATTTCATAGTATTTTTGGTAGTTACCCTCAACTTTTCCCGTGATTATATTTCCCTTAAGGCTGATGTCATAGACTTTACCTGTGTTGGCATAAGATTTTCCCCGGGGTAATCTATTGGTAAAGTCAATATTTTTAAGGGCATCCAGCCATTTTTCCCCCCACCAGGTTTTTCCATATTTTAAAGTTGCCATATAAATCGTGTTCAGGGTGGTTTAGAGTTTATGAGGCCATTAGAATAAAAAAATTGTTCTGACTAGTAATTTTTTAAATGTTTTTAAGTTAAAAATTTTCGTTATAAACTAAAAAACTGTACTTAGAATCTAATTCTAATGCAGATTTAATTTTAATGTTTTAATTTCCTAATAGAATAATCTCTCTCTTAGACATTTATTTAATTTCAGATTTATAAATCTAGGCACAGTAGATTTTTCTAGTGATTGATTTTATGAGTCTTATTTTTTAGGATAAGGGTCTTCCATAAGTTTTATAACTCCTAGAAGACAATATATCCTTGGTTTTAACAATGGTATCTATAGATTGTACTTTAATAAATTTTTCGGAAAAAAGAATTTACAAATCGGAGATTTGTAAACTTGAAAATCAGAGTTTTCAAGATTTATTTTTCTCGATTTTTGAGAATTACGGCAACGATTTTGAATACACTTTGCCTTTGATGTTTTTACTGCCTCAGTCATATTATATTGAAATTTAGATCTTTTAATTCGTTCAAATTCAAAGCTTTCTACTAAATCATTGGCTTTCAATTTAGTAACATCTAGAGCCTCTTCTTTTGCTTCTTCAAAATCTTCTAAATATTTTTGTTCTAATTTATTTCTAATATAAACTATCAATGCATCACTGGTTACTTTATGGGAAATACGATCACCTACTTTATAACCCATTTTGTAGAGTATGGCATTGGCCATATAATACATGGCATAATAAGAGCATACTATTACCCATAAGGATGACATATTATTTTTATCTAAAAAATCGGCAACCTTTATACTCTCTTTAAGAATTTTTTATTAAAATATTTATTATATTTTCATCAGGAGTTTTATTTTTTAATAATCCCTCCTTAAAATACGATTTAACGTTTCTTTCAGCCTGAATAATTTTATCATCATCTAACATTATTTAACACCCTGTAATAATCTTCAATACCAACTAATATGATATTATTTTTCATGGCCTCCGAAACAACGGTAAATTCTTTGCTCATGGCCGTATCCATAAATTCTTCAAAATTTAAAATTGTAAGATGAATATCCAATGGTAATAAAGAAATAATGCTTTCAAAATCATTTTCACGATTTTTTTCACATATTATTAAAAGATCTATATCTGATCCATATTGTGCTACTTTTTTAGCATTAGATCCAAAAATAAGGGAAATGAATGGAAAATTTAGACTGTTTAGTTTATTATACGGACTTTGAAATCCAGATTCTTGAATAAATCTTCTCTTCGCTTAAATTCAGCTTCAAAAAGGCAATAGTGATTTTTTTTATTTAAAATAATGTTGTATGCTTTCCCCAACTTCTCCAGGAAGATTAGATTTTCTTTTTTCAGTCGTTTAACAATATCATGTACTGTATCAGTACTTTAAATGCTATGAAAACTAGGCCAATTTCCAGAATAATCTGTTATTTGGATTCTTCTTCCTCTTGTAAAGTCCTTAACTGAATGTAAACGGGGTATATTGGATTAACAAAACTGTAGACTCCTTTCATCCCAGATATTGTTTGAATAATACCCAATTGTTTTAGTTTACTTACAAAATTGTCAAAAACTTTTTTTTCTTTTTCATTAAGTTCTTTGACCATTTCTTTTCTAGTGAAAACTTGGCTCATTGAGTTGCCAATTTTTCTTAGAATAGACTGATATAAGTTACTACTAATGGTATTGTAAACTCGGGGTTCTAAGTATTTAGTCCCAATTCTAGTGGCCGCTTCAAAAACTCCATCTAAAGCATCGTCAACATCAATAAGGTCATCTTGATTTATATAAAAAATAGCATCGCCGATTTCATGCATAACTACGGGTAATCCGCCAGAAAAATTTTTAATAAGATCCATGGCATTCTCATGGATTTCCACATCAACTGAATTAAATGCTTTGGTATAGAACTCTTCTACTTCCGTATCAGAAAGACTATCAATTTCAATAATATTAAATACGCGAGTTAAAGATTCTTGATGATGAAAAAGTGCATCTCGTCTATCTGGCAGTCCAATTAGCATTATAAATACTGGGAAATCATTAAAATTAATGGCCACCTCATCAACAAAACTTTTATACCAATTAGCAAAATCACTGCTATTGGCTAATCCATTAATATCATCTAAGGCAATGAATAGTCCATCTTTATCTGATTCTATTTCTGTAATAATTGATTCCAGTGCCTGAGGAAAGTTCTTGGTTAAACCTTTTAATTTGTCCTTAGGAGGTTCAAATGTTAATGAAATACCGAATAATCCCACACTCCTCACATAATCCCCAAAAAGGCCTTGAATTTTTTTAAACCAGTTTTCTCCCCGTGATTCATTTAATATTTTCTCGAAAACATGGCTAACCAGTTCTTCGGTGGTTTTAACTCCGCCTAGAAACACGTGTATGCCCACCATATTAGCTTCTTTTTCTGCTATTGAACGCAAAAAATTAGCCAGAGAACTTTTTCCAATACCCCTATTACCTATAAGAAACACATTTTCCTGTTTTCCAGATGAAGACTGTTTCATATAATGAATAAGCTCTTCCAGTTTATTTTTCCTACCAACAAAAAGTTCAAGAGGCACAGGTTTTCCTGGGGTAAAAGGACTATCACCTTTAATCATTACACTATCTCCCACCAATTATATTATAATAGGTTAAAAGGATTATAATTAATTGTATTAGTCTTTTTATGGCCTTATATTTATATATTGCTTTAATTTGAAACAAGGAAAGGGCCTAAAAATAAGAAAATTCACAAATCTATTTCCATTTAATATCAGTTATTATTTTTTAAAATTGGCACAGTAGATTTTTTTAGTGATTGATTTTATGAGTCTTATTTTTTAGGATAATGATTTTCCATAAGTTTTATAGCTTATAGAAGACAATATATCCTTGGTTTTTACTATGGTATGTTTAGATTCAAACTCTAATAAATTTTTCGGAAAAAGAATTACAAATCGGAGATTTGTAAACTTGAAAATCAGAGTTTTCAAGATTTATTTTTCTCAGTTTTTGAGAACTACAACAACGATTATGAATACACATCAAAAGGTGTTCTTAGAAGAATCACACCACATTCATGCTCAAAATCATGAAAAAAGAAATAAAAATCAAGATTTATTAAGAAAAATTTAACATATCACTTGAAAAATCGATAGTGCCGAAAAAGAAGGAAAAATAAAAATAACTAAGAATTCTGGGATGTTTATTGCTAAGAATCCGA
Source organism: Methanobacterium sp. (assembly GCA_019084405.1). Classification (GTDB taxonomy): domain Archaea; phylum Methanobacteriota; class Methanobacteria; order Methanobacteriales; family Methanobacteriaceae; genus Methanobacterium_F. Next base: position 1,995 of record JAHRFX010000117.1, on the reverse strand, counting down.
TTAAATAAGATTTAAACTGGTTTGGATTCAGAATATGCTAATTTTCCACCACATTCGCATTCATCTGAAAAATCCTCGGGAGATTCTCCTTCCTGAAGCTCATAATAACTTTCACATTTATCACATACCAAATAGCCTTTATTTTTACTTTTAGATTTCTTTTCCCATAGTTTGTCAACTAATGTAACCATATCAACTTTAAAAAGTTTGTAATATGTATTATAGGCCATTAAAACGTCATCACAAGTTATATGAATCCTATTATCATTCACAGTACTGCAAGCAGCTAGGAAAAAAATAAAAACGCTTTCAGTTATGGAATGATCCCTATAAGGAGAATATAGTGACGCACGTCTGGCAGTTATGAAAATAACCAGCCAAGTTCTTATTTTATGAAGTGGAGGAAATGATGGATTGGAATAAAGTTGTGAAATTCTATCAGAATAAATCAAATCTGTTCTAATCTGGTTTAACTTATCAAAAAACAATTCGACATATTGAGATTCCCATTTAACTTTTTTTAATTCTATAAATAAGTCAGATGAAAATTCAGTGCTTGATTCGATTTTATCAAAGCCATTCAAAGCAAACAAGATTCTTTCATCCAATCCACAGTTATAAAGTTTGATAAAATCTTCCTTTTCCAAAAATCTTCCTAAATTCATGAAATAAGCAATTTCCATGAATTTATACAAATAATAAACATGAGAAAATACTATTAAATCTTTACGAAAAATTCCCTTCTCTGGAAAAAACATGATTGGATTTTTTAAGTTTTCATATCCAAGTTCAATCAATGGCACTTCTTTCATTTCACGAAAGCTTAAAGAATTCCCCACATTTATAAACCTTGTTAAACCAGTTTTATTAATTTTCAGCGCATTTAACAGAATTTCATAAATCATACTGTATTTGAATTCAATTAAATCAGATATTACTACCTTCAAGCCATCTAAATCTTCATAATCAATTAAAGATGCTCTAATTTTTGCCATTAAATAATCTTGATGTATAGATGACTCCAAATCAGTTGATGACATATTATCACGCATTATTTATTGTTTCAATTCAATTTTTGATTATTATATGACTTAAATTAATTGGGAATCTCAGCTATCAGATAAACTTTTATTATGTCATATCACCATGCCAAATATAGTTTTAATTCAATTCACTATAAAATATTCCATTCTACTAGTTAAATATGCGAAAAAATCCAGAACAATTTTATTATAGGCACTATAAAGTTAAGTATATTAATAATCTAATACTAAATAATATGGTAGAACTACCATAATGTTATGGTGATATTACCATGAATAAAAAGGATTCCCCCATTATCATTAATTTAATTGAAAAAGGCCTAGCTTCAACTAGCATCAGCCAATTATCTAAAGATATAGAAATTGATTATAAAACAGTCTATGAAATCGTAAAAAGATTAGAAAAAGTATAGGGTGTGTAAAGTTATTGGGGGTTGTTGTTTTTTATGTGTTTTTTAGTCCATTTTTGCATTTGTTTTTGTAGGTAGTTGTTTATTCCGTTTGTTATTTTGTATTTTCTTTTTAATTCGTCGGGCAGGGTTTGTCGGTAGTAGTTTTCGTTGCAGCTGGTTGTTCGTGGGATGTTTTGGTTTCGGGTGAATTGTGTGAGTCTTTGAAAGTCAGGTATTATGTTATTTTTGATTATTTTCTGTAATACTTGGGGTATCGTGTTGAATTCAAGTAGTAGTTTTTCTAATCTTTGTGTTGCGATTTCTTCCATGTTTGTGTTGAATAAGTGTTTTATTTCGTTGAAATAATACCGTAATTCTGTTTTATCCTCATTAGATACATTATCTGACTTTAAGAATGGGTGTATTTCTTTTTTTATCATTTTTAGCAGGTGGAAAATGCATAATTGATGTACTACGCATAATTCATCAGTTATGCCTTTATATTCAAGTAAACCATCAGTGGTTAGTGAATAAAAGTTTTTATCTTTTGTTGATGCTTT
>JAHRFX010000088.1 GCA_019084405.1 Methanobacterium sp. | reverse complement strand
CTTTTATAATGAGGGGAGGATAGTATTTTCTATGACAAAACTAAAAAATACATGTTCCCCTCATTATAAAAGTTTTTAGGTTTCTATTCCTGAAAATAATGAGTTTAAGACAAATAAAAAAGATTGTTTATTAAAACATCAATTTCAAAAACCCCCAAGTTTTTGACAGTGCCTTTTTTTAAAAGAAGCATTTTCCAGTGCCTCCACCGCAGGTAATTTTTCCCCAGCTAAGAGATTTATACATGCCCCTCCGCCACTACTTATATGATCTATCTCTTCTTCAAAACCCATTTGAACCGCAGCAGCTCCTAAATGGCCTCCTCCAATAATAGAAAACCCGGATGAGGATGCAATTGCATTTAAAATATCTGCAGTCCCAATACTAAATTCAGGATTTTCAAAAACTCCTGCAGGTCCATTAGCAAAAATAGTGGAAGACTTGCGTATGATTTGGGCATATAATTTAATTGATTCTATACCAATATCATAAATAGGAGCATCTGGAATTTTTCCAACTGAAATATCAATTCTTTTATTATTTTCACATACAGCTACATCAATAGGAATTAAGATTTTATCCTTAAATTTAGTTATAAGATCCTTAGCAACATCAACATAATCATGATATCCTTTATTTTCTATAAATTTTTTATTAGTCTGACCAATCTCTATATCTGATGCCTGGAGAAATATGTTAGCCACCAGTCCCGTAGTTAAAATATGATCTGCGCTACCATTTTCCAGCACATTTTGCATAACATGTATGGAATCATCAGCTTTGACTCCCCCAAAAACATAAGTACATGGTTTTTTTACATTATCCAGAGCACCAGTCAAAATTTTAAGCTCTTTTTCCATTATCCTGCCTGCAGCAGAGGGTAATTCAAATGTGAATCCTATTAAAGATGGCTGAGATCTATGTGCAGCTGCAAAAGCATCATTTACAAAATAATCAACCACCGGGGCTAATTTATTAACCAGATGAGTTGCGTATTGTGGGGAAATCTCTCTTTTTAAAACCTCTTCCGAATAAAAGCGAACATTTTCTAAAAGAAGAATATCCCCCTTTTTCATATTACCTATGGTTTCCCGGGCAGCACATCCAAAAATGTCCTCCACATAGATTACACTATGATTTAATATTTTAGACATAACATGGGCATGTTGCTCCAGGGTAGTGAAATCTTTTTTCCCAGGTCGGCTTTGATGGGCTAATATTACAGTTTTCGCTCCTTTATTAGATAGTTCTTGTATGGTTTCTGCATGTAACTTCATCCGGGTATCATCTAAAATGATTCCAGTATGGGGGTCCACCGGGGAATTTATATCCACCCTGATTAGAACAGTTTTGTTATCCAGTTGAAAATCATCCAAGGTGTTTAATTTAAGGGACATTATACGCCTCCCTATTAAATCCAGATTATTTTCTAGATGAAATGTTTGTTAATAGAATAAATGTTTAATAATACATTATTATAAACTAAATTTTACTTACCAGATCTAAAAGTGCTTTTTCAGGATTTTTGGCCAATATTATACCTGAAGCTAAAAGTACTCCTTCAGATCCCAGTTCCAGGGCAGCTTTCATGTCGTCTCCAGTGGATATGCCTGCACCACAAAGAACCTTAACTTGAGGATTAATGCGTTTAACCTCTTCCACAGTTTTCTCCACAACTTCTGGTTCAGCCTGGGAAACCGGTATACCTGATCCAATAAGTTCAGGAGGCTCCACTGCAATGAAATCTGGATTTAAAGATGCTACTGCAGAACTGGTTTGAATATTATTGGTACAGACCACATTAATCATTTCTTTTTCAGAAGTCCTTCTAATCAAGTAATCAATATCAGCCAGTTTCACGCGTTTTTCAGAATGATTAATTAAACAGCCACTGGCCCCTGAATTCTGAGCACATTCTAAGAGAATACTGCCTGTATGTCCTCCTGCATTTATGGGATCTATATGCTGGGCTAAAACAGGTATATCTACATTATGAGCTATCTGATAGATATCCATATGTTGAGGAGCAGCAATCATATTTATTCCAGTTTCAGTAGAAACTTTTTCCAGAGATTTAGCCAAATTTAATGCATTCTTTCCAGTAGATTCCATATAAGTTTTAAAATTCAATATAACGATAGGGGTGTCAGTAATTGACTTCATACAGGTCCTCCCGATTAACTAGAATTATTTCTATATATAAAATATGAAGGTCCACTATTATAAAAATATTTTGTTGAGTCTAAATACCTCATTAAATATAATAAATAGTTGATTTCAAATCAAAGGGCTAGAAAAAAAGATTTACTAATAAAAATAAGATAGATAGCCTTTAAATCAAAAAAAAATCATGAAAATGAACTTAGAATAAATTTTCAAATATTAACTTCGTTTAAAAAAAAAAAGAATGGATTTAAAAACCAGAGTATTAGTTGTAGGTCACTATAATATCTCTAACTGAAGAACAGGTCGCGGTGTAGTGTTTACTGCCATATCGTTTGGTAACTAGAGATGGTTCGAATGATGTCCATTTACCATTGATCATTACATTTAACCATCGATGATTGTATGAGTAAGAAGTGGCTCCCTGTACAACTCTAACAGTGTATCCGTTAGCACTTAGCACTTTAGCTGCCCAGTCAGATAATCCCCAACAATCTCCAAAACCAGTACTTTCGACACCAGCAGCAGTGGTTGCTGCTCCACCTCTATGATTCAGGTTTTGATTGATATATCTAGCCAGGGTTTCCAGACCTGCAGTTCTTTGTAGGCCATTTAACTGTCCTTTTCCAAGGTTAGTGACTGAATTTTGAATGGTTGATGCACTTACTGTTACGAAGTTAGCTAATGCTTTGTTCTGATATTCAAAGGACAGAATTCTGGAATAATAAAGTACCATTGATTCGTAGTTGAGTATTCCAAGAGAAGTAGACTGTGATTCAGGAGCTTTACCTGTAGATTCCATGTGACTCTTAATTAGGTTAGCAATTTGCAAGTATTCAGGAGCATTAATACGTCCTGCTATGTTTTTTGAAGGTTTATTTGCGGGTTTCTGTGGATTAAACTCTTGAATTGCGCCATTAATACCTTTGTTAGTATTATCCAGACTGGTAGCCATCATGAGTAAAAATGGGGCCATTTCTACTCTCTTTCCAGAGATGGTTATAAAATTGGGTAATACACCGTTGTTGTTTATAAAGTTTCTAACTCTTACTGCAGCCTCTCCAATTTGAGCTTTAGTAAATGAATTACCAACTGCAGTCAATTTATTCGGGTTAGAATTAGTTTCTGGTTGTGGTGCTGGTTGTGGTGCTGGTTGTGTAGCAACCGGTTTAGTTTCTTGTTGTGCCGCATTGGCCGGTGAGTCAGGCAATTTTTGCCCATTCCATGGAGCGATAGATGCAAAATTAGGTAGAGTTTTTTGATTCCAGTTAAAGGCAGCTATTCTAGAATAAACATAGATCAATGATTCGTAACTTAGAGTACCTCTTGATGAGGTAACAAAAGGTGTAGCTTGAGAATTAGTTTCTATCTGAGTTTTTATGTCTTTAGCAAGATTCAAATATTCTGATTTTTGTATAGTACCAGTTGTAATTTGATCACGGCTATGTGCAGGTTCTTGAATACTGTATTGGACCTTCTGACCATTTTTTCCATCATTTACATCTATGGTGGTAGTACTTAAGATAAGTAAAAAATCACTCATAGGTACTCGCTGATTAGAAATGGTCACAAAGTTAGGCAATGTTTTATGGGTTTCAATAAAATTTTTTACCCTATTTGCAGCATCTCCCACCTGAGCCGTTGAATAAGAATTACCGGTAGGTACTAATTCTTTTTTAATATTAGAACTGTCTTCTAACTGATTGTTAATATCGAGATCTGATGCTTCAACATCAGTTCCATAGCTATAGTTTACGTTGAGCAATGCCGCTGCTGAAAAAAGTAGTAGCATTGCTAGTATAAAGCTTCGCTTAATTGTACCGCCTCCACGCCTAAACAATAAAAAAAGTTTATTTAGGCCTTTGGTAACAATATAAACTATTCACATCACCTTACTATATAAAGGTTTGGTTGCTCTCATCAACAAAAAGGGTTATATGTAGCTTTTTTTAAGTTTAGAGGCAGGAGAAAAGGAATTGCTAAGCGCCCCTAAAATTTCAAATAAAAGAAGCCTTTTACCTTAAAAAAGTCTTAATAAAAGATAAAAAAAGAAATAAAGTTAAAAAAACATGTATTAAGATAAAACTATAAATAAAGATTAATATGATTTTACTTGAAGATATAAACCCTTTAAATCTTTTAGATATTAAAAATAATGATTTTTTATGCTTTAAAAATTTTAGTTCAGGAAAAACAAAATCTTAAAATTTATTATAAATCAGATACTATTCCATTTTATTCCGAATATTATTTTATCTAAACCCACATATTGAATTAAAAGTATAAAATTTAATTATAGTAGATACAACTCAAATCCATTACATAAGTAATAGGCATACTACTTTAAACTGAGATCAAAGTTACTCTTATAAAAGAAACAATAATTGAGATTATGATATTGAAGCTGATCTTAGGGATATCGTATTAAAACTAATAATGACTGAATGATTAAAATGGCACTTTCTAAAGAAAACTTAAATAAGCTGGAGAAAATGGGATACCGTTTTGTAGGAGAACATGGTCATGCTGCAGCCAAAATTTGTCACTGGACTAAGAAAAGTATCCTGAATGAAGGAGTATGTTATAAACAAAAGTTTTATGGGATTGATAGTCATCGCTGTTTGCAGATGTCTCCCAGCATTCCCTTCTGTCACCAAAAGTGTTTATTTTGCTGGAGAGATTTTTCTGCCACTGAAACTAAATGGGAAGGACAATATGACGAACCAGGGAAAATTATAGATGGATGCATTGAGGCCCAAAGAAAATTATTATGTGGTTTTTTTGGAAATGAGAAATCTGACCCTGAAAAATTAGCCCAGTCACAAAACCCTACCAATGCAGCTATTTCCCTGGCCGGCGAACCCCTGCTTTATCCAGTAATAGAAGACTTAATAGATGAATTTCACCGCAGAAACTTCACCACGTTTTTAGTAAGTAATGGGATGAGTCCTGAGAAATTAAAGAACATGTCATCCCAACCCACCCAGCTTTACATTTCTCTGGATGCCCCTGAAAAAAAGATATTTAATGATCTTTGTCAGCCCCAGATTCCAGGATCCTGGGAAAAACTTAATGAATCACTAGAACTCCTACCAAGCATGGATTGCAGAACGGTTTTAAGAACCACCTGTGTTCAAAAAAGGAATATGGTGAACCCGGAGGGTTATGCCCGTTTAATTAAAAAAGCATCCCCTGATTTTCTGGAAATCAAAGCCTATATGTTTGTAGGATATTCCCGGCAGCGCCTGGAAAAAGAAAACATGCCTGATTTTAAGGAAGTAAATAGGTTTGCCCGTGAAATAGGAGATTTGTGTGGAATGGAAATAGTAAATGAATCCCAGGAAAGTCTGGTGGTACTTTTAGGGAATAAATAATTTATTTTTAACACACTAATTAATGGAATATGATTAATCAATCCCTGAATCATGTTTATTTAAAATGGTTTTAAATTCCATTTAAACATCTTCCTTCTTTTTATATTATCAGTAGATCGTAAAGTTAAGTATTATATTATGCAGGGTGTTATATTTTATTATGACACAAAAAAACACCCTACATGATATGTTATTGAATGGTGATGTATTAAATCTTTCGGCGAAAGTAATTAAAGACTTGTTGGGACTGGATTCAGCTCAAAATACGGTGTACAGTGATAAAATAATTATTTATCACCTTATTAATGCTTGCGCTTCCCAGACCAG
>JAHRFX010000072.1 GCA_019084405.1 Methanobacterium sp. | reverse complement strand
TGGCACAAATTTTAATAAACTCATCTTTCAGTTTACGATTTAAAGCATGTTGTAACTCATTTAAATTAAGTTTACGGAGCCGGTGTCTGATAGTTCCTTCTGAAGGACTGTCAACACATAATATTACTAACCTGGTTAACATCTAGTTTGAGAAGTACAAGCATTAATAAGGTGATAAATAATCACTTTTTTTTAGTAATCTTCTTCTTTTCAGTTCATGCATCATTTTGTCAAATATTTTTGCGTCGTTTGGTGAACCGGGATAGATTAGTATTGCTAGTGGTCTTAATGTTTCATGTTCTACTGCTATTGTCATCTGAAAGCCGTCGAAAATCTACGATTTTCGGGCAATCAAAAACGAAGTTTTTGAAAGCCTGCATAATGGCCTTTAGAGGTGGAAAAGCTTCTTTGTAGTCTTTATCCAAGGCATGTTTGTTTTGAAATGTACTTTCCATTAAACTTCAAATCGATGATTATCGCGGTTGAATCGAGTAAAATAGTTTTAAGACCTTGTATTTTTTTTAAATTCTAGTTTGTTAAGTGTTTTTAATGCCAATTCTAGGTATTTTTGTTCATTTTTTTTTTCGTGAATAAACCTCTTTGATTTGTTTTAATGTTAATGGGTTGTTAATATTTAAGAATTTCCGGAGTTTTTCACGGTTTTTTTACCTCAGAGTGAACATGTGATACTTCTAAATTAAAATATGATGTTAATAATATCATTTTTTTAGCATAGTTTGATATCGTTCTATGCTTTGCAGCTTGTTTCGAGCTAATTCTTGCTGAAAAACTTCTGCTATCGATAAGTTTAATTACTTTGTCAAACAGAGTCCAAATAGGGTCATTTGAATCGGGATATAACGGGATGCCCATAACAGCCAAATTTCAAGGGAAAGGTATAATAGTTACCTGATAAATGTTGAAAACCACTCTGGAACACATGTAGATGCTCCTGGCCATTTTTTAGATGGGGGTAAAATAATTTCCGATTACAGTCCTGATGAACTTGTTTTCAATAATCCATTAATTTTAGATTGCCCTAAAAAACCGGGAGAATTAATAAAACTTGGAGAAATATTTGGGCGGGATTTAGAAGGTAGGGACTGCATTATTTTTCGCACAGGTTTTGGTAAATACCGAAATGATGATCCAGATACTTATCTTACCTTTAATCCGGGAATAGCGTCTGATATAATTTACTGGTTAAGAAAAAATTATAAAAATATTGGGTGTATTGGAATTGACAGTGTCTCAATTTCCAGTTATCAAAAAAGGAAAGATGGAGTAAAAGTGCATTTAAATGCATTTGAAGAAAATGAGAATTTTGGAGAGCCATTACTTTTAATTGAGGACATGAAACTGGGCGATATAAAAAATAAGAGTTCAATAGAAACTATAATGATTGTCCCATGGCAAATAAAAGGAATTGACAGTGCCCCATGTGTTGTGCTTGCTAAAATAAAATAATAATTTAAGTTGGAGGTATAAAAACTCCTTTTAAAATGATATAATGCAAATATTTCACAAAAATAAGAATAAAAGAGTTTTATTCGGTTACATATTCTTCGGGATTCTCTTCAAACATCTTTTTACATAGGGGAGCGCAGAAATAGTATTTTTTTCCTTTATATTCACTCACGTAGTTTGGATTTTTTTCATCAACTTCCATTTTACATACAGGATCTACAGCCATATTTTTCACCTCATTTATATTATGATCAAAGGAATTAATATTATTTTTTAATTTTAACTCTTTTAAGCCGGGCGGAGTTTATAACTACTGTAAGTGAACTTAATGCCATCGCAGCAGCAGCTATAATTGGATTTAATAGCCCAATAGCAGCAAGTGGTATTGCTGCAGAATTATATGCAAGTGCCCAGAATAAATTCTGTCGGATTTTTTTCATAGTCTCCTTACTTAGCTTTATTCCAGTTACAACATCCCTTAAATCATCCTTGACAAGGATTATACCTCCAGTTTCTTTTGCTACATCAGTACCTGAACCAAGAGCTATGCCTATATCTGCCTGTGCAAGGGCTGGAGCGTCATTTACACCATCTCCTACCATTGCAACGATATTTCCTTCATCCTGCAGTTCTTTAATGGCATCCAGCTTTTCATGGGGTAATACATTGGCAATAACCCGTTTAATTCCAATTTGACCTGCAATTGCATTTGCTGTAAGTTCATTATCTCCAGTAAGCATTATAGATTCGATACCAAGACTATCGAGTTCTTTTATTACTTCTCCTGAATTTTCTTTAAGAGTATCTGCAATAGCAATCATTCCTGACAGTTTTTTGTCTAATCCGACTAGTACTACAGTTTTTCCTTCAGCTTCAAGAGATCTAATCGTTTCTTCAGAAGGAACAATCTCTATGTCTACAATTTTCATCATTTTCCTGTTTCCGATGGCAATGACTTTATTATTCCATCTGGCGGTAATCCCATGTCCGGGCACGGCTTCAAAATCAGTGACGTTTTCAGATTCAATTCCAGAAGATGCAGCTTTTTTCAGCACGGCTTCTGCAAGCGGATGTTCAGAACCTTTTTCCGCTGTAGCAGCTATTTTAAGGATTTCTTCTTCATTGGCTCCAACTATATCTGTTACTTCTGGTTTACCCTTTGTAAGTGTACCTGTTTTATCAAAAACCACTTTATTCAACTTGTAGGCACTTTCAAGATATTCTCCACCACGTATTAACACTCCACTTTCAGCTCCTTTCCCCACACCTACCATAAGTGCTGCAGGGGTCGCAATACCAAGAGCACATGGGCATGATATTATAAGAACCGCAACAAATGATAATAATCCAAGTGTAAAGTCACCTAAAATAAATGTCCAGGTTACAAATGAAACAGTTGCTATTGAAACTACTGCAGGGACAAAATAGGCACTTACACGGTCTGCAAGCCTTTGTATGGGGGCACTTGATGACTGTGCATCTTCTACAAGCTTAACTATCTGCATAAGTGTGGTCTGTGAACCAACTTTTGTTGCTTCAAATTTCAGTATTCCCTGTTTATTTATTGTAGCACCAATTACTTCATCACCTTCTTTTTTGGATACTGGAAGACTTTCTCCAGTTACTACGGACTCATCTACTGAACTTGAACCTTCTACTATGACTCCATCGACAGGTATTTTCTCGCCAGGTCTTACTACAACTATTTCACCGGGCATGATTTGTTCTGCAAGTATTTCTATTTCTTCTCCGTTTCTTATTATACGTGCAGACTTTGGTTTAAGATCCAGAAGTCTTCTGACTGCTGCTGAACTTCTCTGCCGTATGTAATCTTCCATAAATTTTCCAAGCAGTACAAATGCTATTATTACAGCGGATACTTCAAAATAAACATCTCGTTCTGCCACAGGAAGAACTCCTGGGAAGAAGAGCACAAATGTACTGAATCCCCATGCTGTTAGAGTGCCCATTGCAACGAGAAAGTCCATATTTAAAGCCTTGTTCCTGATGGCATGATAAGCGCCTGTATAGAATGTCCAACCACCTATAAACTGTATTGGGGTTGTAAGCAGGAAAAGCCAGTATCCCCATGTAAACCAGGGTAATTCAGGAATAGGAGCCCAGCTTATTAATGAAACTCCTGCAGCAAGTGTAAGTGTTGCTACAACCCTGAGCATTGCTATTAAAAATACTCCTGATAATGCGATTGTAACTCGTCGCTTCATCTTTTTTAATTCATCTTCTGGAGATTCAAAACGCTTTACACATTCTTCATTACAGAAATAATAGTCCCTTCCACCAAATTGTCTTTTTATGGCTTTGGATTTTTCTATTCGCATCCCACATACCGGGTCTGTTGCAAATTTATCAGATTCATCTGTCCTATAAAAGGCTTTATATCCAGTTTCATCTATTATTTGGACGATCTTTCCTTTACTTATCTTTTCAGGGTTATATTTAACAGTTGCTGTGCCTGTTGCAAAGCTTACATTGGCATCTGCTATGCCTTCTTCTCTTTTAAGAATTTTTGAAATATTTTGAGCACATGCAGTACAGTTCATTCCAGTAATGATCAAATTTAAAATGGTTCTTGCAGTTCCATCTTCCTGAATATCTTCAGCTTTTAACTCCTCTTCAAGTGCTATAGGGCATGCTTTTTCATTAGATTTTGGTTCTAATTCAGGGGATTTATCTTCAGCCATTGGGTGTACTCCATTTTGTTTATTTAATATGTTAATTATGTAAATCGAACCATATATTTTTGTTGAAAAATATAAAATGTTTTTTAAATATAAAAAATTTACCAGTTAAATCAATATTTCTCTGCATCAATCATTTCGCCGTATGTTACTTCGATTTTACAGCCTTTAGGCCGCAGCAGAATTGTTGTAAGTCAAATTTCACCAGCTTTTTTTCACCTCAAAAATCGCAGATTTTCAAAAATTAGAAATCTCTCAAAATCCTCAAAAAACTTTGTTTTTGGGGACCGTCAAACGCAAAGCGTTTGGGCATGTAAAAATTCGTAGAATTTTTACGGTTGTGAAGCTGTGCTTCGCAAACATTGGAAATCAAAGATTTCCAAAGGTTAGAAAAATACATGGCATTTTTCTAAAATTCGAAGAATTTTGTAGCGCAAAAATTTTCAATTTTTGTTCGCTGTCAAAATTGAAGATTTTGATGCCACAAAAACTACGTTTTTGTTGGCTTTGATTTTATTCAACCTCAATTGTTGTACACTATATAAATTAAACTAATTATATTTAAATCAACTATAGACAAAAAAGTTATATACTATACTTTTGTATACTGACTATCAAGAAGGATAGCGACGTGATCTAATGGATAAAAAGAAAGAATATTGTTGTCCAGTAGGAGCATCAGTAGATGAAATAGGTGGAAAATGGAAACCATTGATAATATGGGCTCTAAAAGATGGTAAATTACGATTTAACGAAATTAATAAGATTTTACCTGCAATAACTTAGCGAATACTTACAAAACAGCTTCGTGAGTTAGAAAAAGATAATTTAGTTAACAGGAAAGTTTATGCACAAATTCCTCCTAAAGTGGAGTATTCACTTACTAAAAAAGGTGAATCTGTCATACCTATTTTAGAAGCGCTTTGTAAGTGGGGAGAAGAATACTGCGAGTCTAAGATCTGTTTAAACGTATTAGATTAGAAAGTTATAGTTAAATTTTTTATTTCTGCACTCTGTAAAGATAAATTGTGCCAAATATAATAGAATACTTTTTAATTTCTTCAAGTTTATTAAAACCAGTGTTTAAAAACATTTGAGGTAATAAACCTTTTATATTATCTGGGGTTTCTTCCCAGTGCCGCATAATGAGGGATATTAAGTACATCAATGCATTATGTGGATTTCCGAAATCAATGAAATATAATTCTCCACTATCATTTAAAACCCTAAAAATTTCCCTGAAAGTGGGAATTTTATTTTCGAGGGTTAAATGATGAAACATCAAGCTTGAAACGATTATATCAAATGAATTGTCTTTGTATGGGAGTTCAAAGGACATCCCTTGATCAAGTGGTATATCCAAACCTTTTTTTTCAATTTTTGACTTTGCAATTTCAAGAATCTTTTCATCACCATCTAGTCCTCTTATTTCTGCATCAGGATAAGCTTTCTTAAGTAGAATGGTAAGTGTGGCAGTACCGCAACCAAGATCAAGAACTTTATCTCCTTTTTTGATATTTGATTGATTTACAAGGTCATTTTTAAAGGTTGACTCGCGCATGGGCTTCATTATAATGTCATAAATAGGAGTAAGCCAGTTATATCTAAGTGCTGGAATATATTTATCTGGTTTTTTGCGCATGTCATTCCCTATACTAATTTATTCTAATTTCAACTATTTATGGCTTTTTAGCCTTTAATATACTGTTAAATAATAAACGTGGGTCTGAAATCATTAAACATGTAAATAGATATCTATAAATCAACTTGAGTTTATAATAAAATAATAAAAATAAATAAGAATCAATAAAATTTTAGGGAAAGTCATGAAAGAAAATGAAAAACTGGTCGTTGTTGGAGTTGTTATAGCAGCTCTTATAATCTTTTTAGCACTTTTTGTGTATTGGAGTTACTCTCCTATGATGAGAAGTGGACAGCAGGACCAAAATGGTTCGGGTACGATGGGCGATATAGATCGTCATTTTATTGAGCAGATGGTCCCTCATCATGAGGAAGCTGTTGCTATGGCTGATATTGCATTAACTAAAGCTGAACATCCTGAAATTAAACAATTAGCAGGAAACATTAAAAGCAGCCAAAGCAGAGAAATTACAAAGATGCGTCGGTGGTATAAATCATGGTATGGTACAGATGTACCCACTTCCGGTATGATGGGCTCTAAAAACGGAATGATGCAAGGTAACATGATGAGTGCGTAAGGATTTAATTATCCTGAACGAATTTTAGGAGATACGGCTAAATATGGATTCCTGAATTCGGGGAAATCCAGTATAAATACGTATTTTCATGCAAAAAAATGAAAAACATTGAATGCATTTTAAGGAAATATAAAATACAAAAAAAGAATGTAGAACTTACTTGAGTGCACAATAAAAACTAGTTAATCGTTTATTTTATAAATAAACTTAATCTGGGACAGTTATAGTTACAGAATCTCCGTCGTTAATATGATATGTCTCTTTAAGATTTATTGGAGCTATAAACTCAACAACATCTATTGAATGACGTGTTTTTCCTGGAAAAACCACTGCTCCTTCAACTTCATCATTTAGGGTTGCTTTTTTGAATTTCACATCTCCAAAAGTTTTTTCACCTTTTATTTCTTGCATATCACTTTTTAAAAGTTTTTTAACCTTTTCAACGTCATTATCTTCAACTTGAACATTTAAAGTACTAATAAATGGTCTAAAATTAAGTTTATCTTCAAATTGGTCCCTATAAATTGATTGTGACATAAATAGACACCTTTTTTTGTTCCTGGAACTACAACACCTTTAATTTTCATTTAAATCACGTCTTTATATTTTATTATAATGTCAATACTTATTTCTATTAAACAAGAACATGAAATCAAACTTTCATGTAGCAGCATTAATTACTATGTAATACTTAATTTATAAAATTTATCACATTAAAAATAGCATAGTTAGTGGCTTGTTTAAAATATACCTCTTAATATACAAAAGTAATGAGCAACTCATCTTTTTAAACTAGCAATTTAATTATTCGAAGTCTTAGTTTAAAAATCGTTATTTCTATTTATCTTTTCATTTTTGAACTATAAATTTCATAATAACAGACAAATATTCAGAAGATTAGATGTACTGTACTGCAACATGTAGTATTACCAAAACTATAGCGAAGATTGCAATTCGGTGATGCCAACGGGAGGAAATTTTCTTACCTCTTTTTTCTAATATGTGTTTATTTAAGCTTTTAATTGAAGCTACGAATATGAAGAGGATTAGGGCAGTTGTACCTATATAAACAACTAAATCTATGCCAAAAATTTGATAATGAGCTAACTCAATTGACATTTAATCAATCCTATTGCAGTAGGATATAACAGCATGTTTTAAGAATCATCTAATATACTCCTTGAGCAAAATATTCCTAAATTTCCTTCTCTCATGAAGGATGGGATGAATATGCATTGCAAAATGAATCCTATCCTGGTTTTTCGAGTTTTGGAATTTGATATTATATCACTTCATCAATGTAATTACTATATAACACTAGATTTATAAAAATTAGTATTTATTATGAATTCATTTATAATAAATTTGTTTAAAGTGCTTAATTATATAAAATTGGTTTAAGAAATAACTATTTACTGAAAAAAGCTTAAATAAATAATTAGATGTACCAATAAAGATTATAATAAAGAATAAATAATTATATGGAGTAAAAAATGGTGTATTTACTTAAATAATTGTTATCTCAAATTATAAAGTTTCATCGAACCAATCACAAATTATTTTTGCAGCTTCTTTTGGGTGGGAAAGCATCCAAAAAACGCTTCCGTCAACTTCGACTAATTTTTTCTTGATATGTGGAAGTCTACTATATAAATCTCGGAAATAATTGGGAATCAATCCACGTGTAGCAACCAGAAACATTGTAGGAGTTTTAATGTCTGATAGTGGATTAGGAGGATGTGTTGTTATGAAAGACATGACAGCTGAAAGGGAATAATGCGTGTCAAAATCAGGATCATTAAGAAAGTTATTTACTATTTGCATTTCTATCTGCCGATTCTCTTCTTTTGTATCTATCATTTCTTTAAAATCAAGATAAAGTGATATGGGTAATTTCATATTAGGAACTAATTTTACCATTATTTTTGCCAAAGGGATAATAAACTTCCTTCTTTGAGCAGATCCTTTTCCTCTTAGAATGGCTTTGTGAAATTTTTCTTCAGTGAGTATTGCTGGGGCATTTTGGTATACAGCACTTTTACAGATCCATGAGTTAAGGTAAGATAGAAAACAACTAATTCTCCAAGACCCTCAGAAAATACTCCTATGTGATGGTTTAAACGATGTTTAATATAATTTAAGGCATCTATATCTCGCCGCTGAAGCTCATTAATGGTATAACCTCCGTGTTTTGGCATTATAAAAACGTTGTAGCCTTGAAGATGCAAAAGGTATCCAAGTTCAGCAAATACATATGCATGGCCTCCAGAACCTTGAGAAATCAAAATATTTGGAGAATTTTTATCTTTTTCAAAATAAACCAGTTCAAGCTCATTATTATCTGAAATAAAACTTGTTACTTTAATATTCTTCTCAATTTCTTTTTTATCTGTTTTTATAGCATAAATTTTCATAATTTTGCTTTATTAAAAAGTTTGCAACTATTTTATCAGATTATTTAACAACATCCCATTCCGGAAATTATTACTCTATCATTATTTTCTAAAATATCATGCTCTTTGACAACTTCACCATTTCTTGTTACCATGACTCCAAAAACATCGATATCTAATTTTTTTAATAAATCACCAACAGAAATAGATTCTATTTTTATTTCTTCCACGCCATTTTCCTTTCCGGAAACATTAATAATTTTTATTTTCACTGGATCACCAGATTATTTAAATAAATTAATTCTTAATATCCATGCATCATATCTGGACATGTGTAGTTACACAGTAGCTGGGATATCATATACTACATGTACATCCAGAACCATGCAAAAATAGCCATTATACATTTAAAAGAAAAAATTTAAGAATAAAAATTTTTTAACAACTTTTTTTATTCAAGTTCAAGTTTTATGCCGCCGATTCTAGGAGCTAGAACATTGTAGATTATGGCTGCAACTGCGCTAACTATGAATCCAATTATAAACATTATTATTGGCATGATTATAATCATGTAAAGCGCCGATATAGCTCCAAAATGCATGAAACTGACTCCTTGCATCATTGAAAACATGGAAATACCAAATATCACCGTTAATATGCCAATAATGAGCATTAAAATTGCCAGAACTAGTGCTACTATCAATGCAAATGACACAACTGGAATTGATTTTATTTCTTTTATATCTCCCATAATATCATCATTATATATTAACTTCATAGAATAAAAATTTTACGGTTTTTTCGCTGAATTTTATATTGTCTGGATAAAACTGCAATAATTAACATTATTAACACGATCATTGCGTTTCTATCCAAATCACATCATTTTAATTTAAATAAGCTTGGAATTGTGTTATTTCTTATTTAAGCTGGTATTATGCAACTAAAAAAATTTAATCAAAAGCTTGAATATTTACCAAATAAACAACATCAAAAGAATAAATTTAAGTTTAACTATTATAACATTATTAGCAACTTTTTTAACATTTATACCCGCAAAGGTGTATTTTATTATACCTAACCCTTCTTTTTCTTGAAAAGTTAATAAAACTCAATAACAAATGATTTTATGTTATTAATGTATCTACATCATAAGCATCATTTAAACATAGAAATGCTAGATATTCCATTAATCTCGACTAAATGGACAAAACTTTAACATTTAAACATTTTACTTCAAAATGTAATGATTTTGCTTAAAAGACAAAAATTGGCGATGATTGAATTTAGATCTAATTTATACATATTATAAAGTCATTATTTTTCAAGCTGGTTTTTGAAGAATACTAACTCCTTATAAGTATGATCATATACTGCTTTTTCCCCTTTTAATATTTTAGTAAAATACCATAGCATTACTTTCCCAAATAGAGTATCAGGAAAATCCATAAAAACATCGTGAGATACTTTAAAACCTTTGTTTGTTTTTTGAATTCTTACTGTGCCTCCTTCAGGTATTCTGGGCCTGATTAGGCCACCAAAAACTTTATATTTTGCTACACCTGTCCAAACGACAACATTAGGTCTATCAGCATATAAAATCTGTCCTCTTAAATCGGCATAAATACCTGCAACAAATTCTTTTTGGTAAAATTCAACTCCTGTTTCAGGACGATTGGATTTATTATAAAATTTAAGACCTCTATGTTCCTCCGGATTTGAAGCAGCCCAATTTTCAGGATTATTTGCATAATCCCATATGTTTTCAGGAGAATTGTTAATCATGATTTCAGCATGTTCTTTTAATAACACAATTAGCACTCCGTTAACATCTTTCACTTAAATATCTCTTTTCAAATTCGCATCTTGCTATATCCATGTTTTCATTTTTCCATTCTATTTTTCAATTTTAAGGAATCTTGAATTAAAAGCCACGATAATGGTACTTACTGACATTAATATAGCTCCTGCTGCAGGAGTTAAAAGAATTCCATATGTATAAAGAATACCTGCAGCGATTGGAAGTGCAAAAATGTTGTATCCAGTTCCCCATGCCAGATTTTCCACCATTTTTCTATATGTTGATCTTGAAAGCTTTACTATGTAAACTGCATCAAGCGGATTGCTTCTTACAAGGACAACATCTCCAGCTTCAATAGCAACATCTGTACCTGCACCAATTGCAATACCTACATCAGCCTGGGCAAGTGCTGGTGCATCATTTATACCGTCCCCAGTCATAGCAACAGTTAAACCTTCAGATTGAATCTCTCGAACTTTTTCTGCTTTTTCCCCTGGTAAAACTTCTGCATAGTATTTATCAAGCCCAATTTCTTTTGATACCCACTCTGCTACTTCATATCTATCTCCTGTAATCATTATACACTGAATTCCCATATCTTTGAGCTGTTTTATTGCTTCTTTGGACTCTTCTCTTATGATATCTGCAAGTGCAATCGCACCTTTAAGTTCATCTTCAATAATTACAAAAACAATTGTTTTTCCATGGGATAAAAGTTCATCAACTTTTTCGTTTGAAACCTCTATATTACGTTCCCTTAAATACCCTGGACTTACTACTTCAACAGTTTTTCCATTAATCTTACCTCGAACACCTTTTCCAGGGGTTGATTTAAAATCTTCAACATCGAATGTTTCTTTTGCAGATGCTACAACTCCTTTTGCAATAGGATGTTCAGAATATGATTCAAGTGAAGCTGCATATTTTAAAATTTCATTTTCATTATATGCACGGCTTAAAGGGACAATATCGGTTACTCCAAATTTTCCTTCTGTAAGTGTACCTGTTTTATCAAATATTATAGCATCAATATCTCGTGATCTTTCGAATTGAGCACGATTTCTTATTAAAAGACCATTTCGAGCTGATAAAGCTGTTGAAACGGCAACAACCAGTGGAACTGCGAGTCCAAGGGCATGTGGACATGCAATAACCATTACAGTTACAGCTCTTTCAAGAGCAAATTCAAATCCAAATGGTGTAACTCCTAACCATACTAGAAGTGTTACAAATCCTCCAGTAAGGGCTATTATGGTAAGGCCCATTGCAAAACGATCTGCAAGGTTTTGTGTACGTGATTTGCTTGTTTGCGCTTCTTCAACAAGGCTTATAACTTGTGAAAGGAATGAATCTTTCCCTGTTTTTTTAATTTCCGCTGTGATGGATCCATCTCCGTTTATAGAGCCTCCTATAACTTCAGCACCAACTTCTTTGAAAACTGGTTCTGATTCTCCTGTAAGCATGGATTCATCAATAGAAGTGCTTCCGCTTATAATTTCACCGTCTACAGGAACTTTTTCACCGGGTTTAATAATTACACGGTCTCCAACAGCAAGTTCATTTAATGGAACATCCATTGCACTTCCATCAGGCATTATTTTGTGAGCATTTGACGGCAGGAGTCTTACAAGTTCTTCAAGCGCCTTTGAAGCTCCAATTACGGATTTCATCTCGAGCCAGTGCCCTATAAGCATAATATCAATTAATGTTGCAAGTTCCCAGAAAAATATTTCACCAGCAAGCCCAAAAACCACTGCACTGCTGTAAAGATAAGCACTTGTAATAGCCACAGTAATTAAAGTATCCATTCCCGGAGTTCTATCTTTAATTTGACTAAAAAAGCCCTTAAAAAATGGATAACCTCCATATAAATAAACAATTGAAGCTAAAATAAAAAGAATGTATAAATCACCTGGAAATTGGAGAAATTCAAGTCCAAAGACTTCCTGAATCAAAGGAGACAAAATAAGAATAGGTATGGTTATAATTACAGATATTATAAACTTCCTTTTTAAATCCTCAATCATGCCAGCATGGACGTGTTCTCCTTCCATTTTATGTTCTTCAGTTAATTCATCCCCACACACAACACATTTATCTTTTTTTTTATGATTCGTATGTTCCATTTTATGTTTAGAATCATCATGATTGATTTTAATTCCCCCAGGTATCTGAAAAATATCTAATGTAATATATGAATTTAATAATTTATTAATTTCTTTCTAATAATTTATTCATCACATATTAAATATTTGGCCTGGCTGCGTTTAATGAATTCTTCACATAAATCGTCAGAATTTCCATCCATGACCAATTTACCTTTTTCAATCATAATAGACCTGTTACTGACTTCTTTAATAAAATCAATATGGTGAGATACCATTAAAAAAGTGGTCTGGAACTCGTTATTAATTCGTTTTAATGAATTGGAAACAGATCTTAAAGTTATGGGATCTAAATCACCGAATGGTTCATCTAATATTAATAATTCGGGTTCAGAAGCCAGTGCCAGTGCCATAGTTGCCCTTACTTTCTGCCCACCTGATAATTCATAGGACTTACGATCCAGTATTTCCAGGGGCAGTCTCAATGCATCAAATATAGGTGCAGCATATTTTTTGACTTCTGTATCCGGGAAGCTGGGGAAGAGAATATCTAAAATATCCGCATTAAGCCCTATTTTCTCTAAACGTAATTTGGCTTCATTTTCCGGTAGATCAGTTAATTGGTATAGCACATCCAGAACCATATCACTGATTTCTAATTCTCTGGCTTTTTTCTTAGCCTCATAAATCACGTTTTCCCCTTTTATTCCCAGCCGGGAAGCTATTTGGTCTTTTATAGTGGCATGATGAACTAAAGCAAATTCCTGATGCATGAAACTCATTTTTCTTCTAATTTCCATCCTCTCTATTCCTGCCTGGTGCATGTCTATCCATTTGCTATTGAATTTAAAACAAACTTGACCCCCTTCTGGAAAATCAAGCCCGGCAATAATTCTTAAGATTACTGTTTTACCGGCACCGCTGTGACCAATTAAGGATACCATTTCCCCTTTATTTATCTCCATATTGACATCTTCAATATCCAGTACAGAACCACCGTTCATCAGCAAAAACCTTTTTTTTAGATCAATAGTTTTCACCAGTGGACTTTTATCAACTAGGGGAGTATACGATTCTATTGGTTCTATATCTTTTAAAAATTCTTTTATAACATCTTTTGGAGTTCCTTCATCCACTATTTGGCCTTTTTCTATCAATATAAGCCTATCATCTAAATATTCATGAACTTCCGGCAGGTGTGATACCAGAACTATAGTTACTCCCAGTTCCTTATTTATATTTTTAATAGCATCCAGTATCTCCTGCTTTGTTTGAGGACAGGACATGGTGGCCGGTTCATCTAATAGCAATACTTTAGGTTTTTTTGCTAACTGACGAGCCATAATCAGTCTCTGCTTTTCACCACCACTGAGTACCGGGGCAAAGTGATTGGTCTTATTTTCCAGCCCCACCAGTTTTAATAGTTCCAGTGCTTCTTCCCCAAATTCATCATAAGCATACTCAAAATCAGCCATAGCTTCATCTCCATATTTAACCCCATAAAGCTTCCGGATGATATTGTCAAAAGCAGTTTCAGACCATAAACCAAATGATCGCTGTAGATGGATAGCGGTGGCTTTTTTTAACTTGGTGAAGTAGTATGGATTGGAGTCCGGGGAGATTTTTGTACCATTTAATACAATATTCCCACTATTAAATGATTCCACCCCCCTTAGAATTCTAAGCAGGGTAGTTTTACCTGATCCACTTTTTCCTATAATTCCCACTATTTCTCCATCATTTATTTCAAGATTAATGTCATTTAAAGCCTTAATTTCTTCCCCATTTTCTATATTAAAAGTTTTTGAAAGATTTTCTACCTTAATCATCATAACACCCTGATAAAATAATTATTTAAATTTATAATTCATTCTGATAAATCGATATAAAGAATATTTTTAATTGAAATTGGTTTTCTAATATTATAAATATATAGAACTTAAAACTATCTAAATGAAATCAATACCATAAATGGACTTATCACTGTTTTAAAAAATTGATATTATAATATAGTGCCCTAATAGTTAATATTTCATTTATTGAAGTAAAATTTATTCTTAATATTTAATAAAAGATGAATAAATTATCTTTCATAATAAATGATGCAAAACTAAAAAACTTTAATTAATATCTTAAATAAAACAATTACTGGAAATTAAATAAAAATTTATGCCAGGGATTAAGAATTATAATTTTATTAATTCAAATAAGCCCTGGATAATGGTGATTAAATGAGGGGATTACTGGTAGGTCGGATGCAGCCGGTTCATCAGGGACACTTACAGGTTATCAAAAGTATACTTGAAGAGGTGGATGAAGTAATAATTGGTGTAGGGAGTGCTCAGTTAAGCCATACTTTAAAAGATCCCTTTACAGCGGGTGAAAGGGTAATGATGCTCACTAAATCCTTAAGTGAAAACAAGATTCCTGCTTCCCAGTATTATATTATACCGGTACAGGATATTGAGTGCAATTCGGTATGGGTTTCCCACATTAAAATGCTCACACCTCCTTTTGAAAGGGTTTATACTGGCAATCCACTGGTACAGAGACTTTTTATTGAAGAA
Source organism: Methanobacterium sp. (assembly GCA_019084405.1). Taxonomy (GTDB): domain Archaea; phylum Methanobacteriota; class Methanobacteria; order Methanobacteriales; family Methanobacteriaceae; genus Methanobacterium_F. The sequence continues at coordinate 7,173 of JAHRFX010000072.1, read as the reverse complement.
GAGTATCAGGTTACTTCTCCTCCCCTTTATTACCGGGATAAACTCTCTGGAACCGAGGTTAGAAAAAGAATGCTAAGTAAGGGTAACTGGGAAGAACTGGTGCCGCCATCGGTAGCAAAAGTTATTAAGGAAATTAATGGCCTGGAACGACTAAGTCATCTTTCCCAAAAAGAAGTTAGTTAATTAGAATAGTATTATAAAATTTATAGGTGATTTAATGTTAGTTAAGCTCCTGGAAAAGCATGAAGAGTTAATTACCATTTCTGATTTAATCCATCAGCTAAAAAAAAGCACAGAAATTGATAAATGCGGTGCTATTTTTTCATTTGAGGGAATAGTAAGAGGAGAGGAAAAGGGTAAAAAAGTTGAAAAATTAATTTTAAGCACCCCTGATAAATTAAAAACTCAAAAAGAACTGGAAATTATTGTAAAAGAAGTGAAGGAAAAATTTTCAGTGGCAGAAATTGGAGTTGTTCATTACCTGGGAGAATTTTATACCGGTGATTCCCTATTCCTGGTGGTTGTTCTGGGAAATCACCGTCAAGAAACATTAGATGCTTTAAATGAAATAATTGAAAGAACCAAGTTTGATCTGGATTTTCAAAAAGAGGAACATACCACTAAAGGCACTAACATTATCATGTCTGGAGGATAACCCTGTTTTGGAAGGGAAGTCTCAAGTATTATATCTTAATCGATTAATTAAATTAATTAATGGCGAGGGGGATTTAAATTGAAATTTATAAGGGATAGTGTACATGGGAACCTCCATATAAATGATCTCGAAATTAAATTGGTTGACACACCCCAAATTCAACGATTAAGAAGAATAAAACAATTGGGATTTACCTTTTTAATATATCCTGGAGCAAATCACACCCGCTTTGAGCATTCCATAGGCACCATGTATTTAGCCTCTCAAATGGCGGATCACCTGAATCTGGATGAGGATAAAAAAAGCATATTACGTATATGCGCCTTGCTGCATGATGCCGGGCACGGACCTTTTTCACATGTATCTGAAGCTGTTTTAGATGATTCCCATGAGGTACTTACCTCCCGGGTTATTAAAAATTCCAAACTGGGAGATATTATATCTGAAAATTATCATATTAATGAGATAATAGATATAATAAATGGAAAAGGAGTTTTAGGGCAGATTATATCCGGAGAACTTGATGTGGATCGTATGGACTATTTAATACGTGACTCTCACTACACCGGAGTAGCCTATGGTATCATTGATATTGAAAGATTGATATATAATATGAAACTGGAGAACAATCTGGTTCTTGATAAAAAAGGAGTTCAAGCTGCTGAATCTACACTTGTGGCACGCTATTTTATGTATCCCAGTGTTTATCAACACCATACCACCCGTATAGTGAATTCTATGTTTAGAAGATCTCTTAGAAAATTAATTGAGCAAAATATAATTGATTCTGAAAAAATTTACCAGTATGATGATGCCGATATGATCATGGCCTGCCGGAACCAGGATGGATTTATAAAAGACATGATCCAGCGTATGGATAATCGTGACCTGTTTAAAAAAGTAGATTCTCTTAAACTATCTGAATTAGAAGATCCTCAGAAAATATTTAAAATCAAAAGAGAGCAAATTAAAAAAGCAGAAAATGAAATCTGCGAAGAAAAAGACATTAATCCTGATTATTTAATTATAGACATGCCAGAATATCCTTCTTTCGATGAAATGAGGACCCTTGTTTCTGTAGGTGATGGTATTGTAAATTTAAGTCAGATTTCAAGTATTGTAGGGGCTTTAAGGGATGCCAGATTCAATCATGCTGATTTATGCATTTATGTCCCGGAGGAACATACTCCTAAATTAGCGGATTTTGATTTTTATGATTATCTGGATTTACCTGAAAAAATAAATAAACACGATAAACAGATGCGTTTAGTTAGTAGTTTGTGATACATGAAATTGGTTAATTCTTTAATGGGATGAAGGTGGTTTATCATGATAATTGTAGCTATAACTGGTTCCAGCGGGATAATATATGGATTGAAGGTATTAGAAGCTCTAAAAGAAAGGAAAATAGAAACGGCTTTAGTAATAACTGATCCCGCCCGGATTATTTTAGAATATGAACTGGATTTGAAAATAGAAGATCTAAAGAATAAAGCCACCTTTTACTATGAATCTAGTGACTTAACCTCTTCTATAAACAGTGGTTCCTTTAAATTTGAATCGATGGTAATTGTACCCTGTACTATGAAAACCCTTTCGGCCATAGCCACCGGTTATGCCAGTAATGCCATTACCCGGGCTGCAGATGTAGCTTTAAAAGAACGCAGAAAATTAATATTAGTTCCCCGGGAAACTCCTCTACGCTCAATTCACCTGGAAAACATGCTTGAAATCAGCCGGGAAGGTGGAATAATTTTACCGGCCATGCCTGGATTTTACCACCGCCCTGAAAACCTGGATGACATAGCCAGTTTTATTGCAGGTAAAATTTTAGATGCACTGGAAATAGAACATGACCTTTTTTTGAGATGGACTGGAGACGAAATATGATTAGTGACCATGATTTTATAAAAAGCTCTACTGTACCGGGTCCTACTAAGGAAGAGATACGGTGTTTGGTTTTATGTAAATCACAGCTTAGTTCCCAGGATATCGTGGTGGATATCGGTTGTGGGACAGGAGGATTAACCCTGGAATTTGCTAAAAGAACATCTCAAGTATATTCCCTGGATAGAAATCCAGAGGCCATTAATTTAACCTCTAAAAACCTGGAAAAGCATGGCCTTAAAGACAGGGTCCGTCTAATTTGTGGTGATGCAAAAGAGGAAATGGATAAACTGCCTGATTTTAATGTGTTAATGATTGGAGGTAGTGGAGGGGACCTGGATCTTTTAATTGAAAAAGGATATAATAAACTTAAAAATAATGGAAGGATAATAATAACTGCCATCTTACTTGAAACTGCATTAGACGCTATTGAAAAACTAAAAAAATTCGATATGGATATGGAAGTGATAAATGCATCCATATCCCGTGGAAAAATAATTGAAAGAGGCACCATGATGCTGGCTGAAAATCCAATCACCCTGGTAATGGGAGTAAAAAGAAATTACCATTAGACAATATTTATCCGGTAATTATTAATTAAAGGGGATAAAATGAGATCGAAAGGACCATAACTGCAAAAGAAATAATATTAGAAAAGATGAATATGGTTATCGGTGCCTTTTTTAGCGATGCAGGCACCCAACTCCTGGAAATGATTTCTGCATTTAATCCTGAAACAGATAAATTACAAAATAAATTATTGATAGATTTTAACTGGGAAAAAAGGATTTTAATTCACTTAAAGAAGAAATCAAAGATTAAGAATACTTTTTTAGATATTGAACAAGCATATTCTTGCCTGGTGAAGGAATGGTTACATTACATGGAGCATCTTCTGGAAAATTATCCCTATCTGTTTTTCCGGGCCTTTGAAACAACCCCTTTAGTAAGGATGCATCGGTGGAAATAAAATCTTAAATTTTTAAAATATTTTCTTAAATCTTCTATTTTTATATATTATTAATTTTAGAATATTTTCTTAAATCTTTAATCTATTTTTATATTTTTATTAATTAATACGTCATAAAATCCTTAAAAATTACCATTCATAAGGTTTTTTATAAAAATACTTTTATATATTTATTAAACAAAAAAAAAATATTTTAAAGTAGAGGTCTCAAATTCAACCTTAAAAAAATTTTCAGGGAGAAATTTCATGGCTGATAAGATAAACTGGTATCAAATCTCAGCAGAAGAAACATTTAAAAAATTAAATACTAATATAGATGGCCTTACCAAAAAAGAATCTTCAAAAAGGCTTGAAAAATACGGATACAATGAAATAGAGTTTAAAAAACCTTCTCCTTTTAGAAGATTACTTAAACAATTGAATAATCCTTTAATTTATCTTTTAATTTTGGTTTCCATTATCACTGCATTTTTAGGTGAATGGGTGGATACGGTGGTAATATTAGGTGTGGTTATAGTAAACACTGCCATTGGATTCATACAGGAAGGTAAAGCAGAATCTTCCATAGAAGCCCTGGAAAAAATGATGGTTCCCGAGTGCACCGTAATCCGAAATGGTGACAAAAAAAAGATCTTAGCACGAGAACTTGCTATAGGGGATGTGGTTTTATTAGAAAGTGGAAGTCAGGTACCAGCAGACCTTAGATTATTCCGGTCTAAAAATTTAAATGCTGATGAAGCAGCTCTCACTGGAGAATCAGTACCGGTAACCAAGGGAACAGAATCCATAGCAGCACAGGATTTACCACCTGCTGATCAAAAATCAATGGCCTTTGGTGGGACTTTCATCACCCAGGGTTCTGGTGGAGGCATAGTGGTGGCCACTGGTGAGTATACAGAGATGGGCAAGATTGCTGAGATTATGAAAGGAACTCAGGAGATCATGACACCCCTGACCCGTAAAATGGAGGAATTCACCAAAGTCATTGTAATGGCCATCCTTCTGGTGGCTCTGGTTAACTTTGCATTGTCTGCCTGGTTTGGCTTTGGACTCATTTATTCCTTTATGGCTTCTGCTTCTTTAGCAGTTGCAGCCATACCTGAGGGACTTCCTGCGGTTTTAACAGTAACTCTGGCTTTAGGAGTTAAGGCCATGGCCAAAAGAAATGCATTAATCCGTAAACTTCCTTCGGTAGAATCACTGGGAAGAACCACCGTTATTTGTTCTGATAAAACAGGCACCCTCACTAAAAACCAGATGACCGTGGTCAGGATATTCTCTGGTGGAAAAACCTTTAAAGTCACGGGATCGGGATATGATCCCCAGGGGGATATTACTTTTGATAACAAACCGGTTGAATTATCCCCTGAAAATAAAGAACTTAAATATACATTAAAAGCTGGTTTACTATGTAATAATGCGAGTTTGGTGGAAAAAAAGGGTTTTAAAGTAATCGGAGATCCTACTGAAGGGTCTCTCATTGTATCTGCAGCTAAAGCGGATCTTACTGATAAAACAACCCGGCTGGATGAGGTTCCCTTTGAATCAAAACAAAGATACATGGCCACCCTGCATCAGGGGCTGGATGAAAATATTATCTATGTTAAGGGTTCTCCTGAGAAAATAATTAAACGCTCCCGGAATCAATTAATTAAAGGGGAAATAACAGATCTTCAAGAAGATGAAATATATGTTGCTGCCAATTCAATGGCTAAAGACGCTTTAAGAGTATTGGGATTTGCTTATAAGGTAGTAGATGAGCATAAAACTGAAATTAACCTTGATGATATTAAAGATCTTACATTTTTAGGTTTGCAGGGAATGATTGATCCTCCCCGTGAAGAAGTTATAGATGCCATTAAAAAATCTAAATCCGCTGGTATCAGAACCGTAATGATTACTGGAGACCATGCCAAAACAGCTAAAGCTATTGCTAAACAGCTGGGTATAGGATCTAAAAAAGAAAAAGTCATAACTGGTAAAGAAATTTCCAGGATGAGCCCGGAAGAATTATATGAGATAGTGGATAAGGTTTCCATATTTGCCCGGGTTGCACCAGAACACAAGTATGATATAACCACCCAGCTTCAAAAAAAGGGAGAAATAGTGGGGGTAACCGGGGACGGGGTAAATGATGCTCCTGCCTTAAAAGCTGCAGATATTGGTATTGCCATGGGTATTACTGGTACTGATGTTAGTAAAGAAGCTTCGGATATGGTTTTAGCTGATGATAACTTTTCCAGCATTGTAAAAGCCATAGAAGAAGGCAGATTTATTTTTGAAAACATTCGAAAGGTAATTTTATATGCTCTGGCTGCTAATGGAGGCCAATCTCTTATTATATTAGGGGCATTAATACTGGCTCCTTTTATATCTCTTTTCGTGATAAGGCTTCCTTTAGAACCGGTTCAAATTCTATGGATAAATTTATTTGATTCCATATTTTTGGCACTTCCACTTATTAAAGAACCTAAAGAAGCAAATCTCCTGGAAAAACCACCAAGGGACCCTGATGAAAAAATTGTCAACTGGCAATTTGTAAGGAAGGTGGGTCTGGTTTCTCTGGCCATGGCCGGAGCAGGTTTAAGCATCTTTTACATTTATGGTAGGGGTGCATTCTCTAACCCTCTAAATGAGTTTCTTTTAACTCAGGCCCAAACTGCCGCTTTTGCTACGGTTATCATGGTGCATGTATTCTATCTGATAACTGCCCGTTCCATAAGTGAATCTGTATTTAAGTTCAGCCCATTTTCAAATAAATGGTCTCTATTAGGTATTGGGATTACCATATCTTTACTTTTAATGATAACTTACATCCCTGCTCTTCAGATTCTATTCCGAACAGCCCCTATACCTGCAGAGTGGTGGATACTTATTTTACTGTTCGCTCTCCCGGGTTTGATATTGATTGAAATTGAAAAATTTATAGCCCGCAGAAGGGGTTGGTTTTAATTTCCAATAAATTATGGCCCTTAGGGAGTAAATACAGTTAAAGCAAGTATTTATATATGGGGAGTAATAAATGTAGAAAAAACTGAAGGTTGATATTAATGGATCGATTGAGCCTAAACCAATATAGAGAAATGGTAGATGGTATAATAGAATTTAAAAAAACAAATGGCGAAATGCCTAAATTTGCCATTGTTGATGGATGTAAAATAGAAAAACAAAATTATATAGACATGATAGAACGTGTAAATAAATTCATACTTGAAATGGGTAGGAATCCACGTTCAGTAGATATTGAATCATAGATTCTATACATTTTATAGGGGAAATAATTAAGTTGTTTCTGGTTAGTTAATTTAATCCAAAAATAACTTTTCTGGTATTTATTTTATGAGGTTTATTTTTTTATATATACAGACTTTTTTATCAATATTTTAATTTATCACACCATAATATTTTTGAATCGTATTTAAAGACATTTAATTTTTTTTAGCCTTAAACCTTTTCTGGTTCTATATATACAAATCCAATTTTTTTTGAACTTTATTGTTATGATTGGGATAAGATTGGTATTATCAGTAGATCGTAAAGTTAAGTATTATATTATGCAGGGTGTTATATTTTATTATGACACAAAAAAACACCCTGCATGGTATGTTATTGAATGGTGATGTATTAAATCTTTCGGCGAAAGTAATTAAAGACTTGTTGG
>JAHRFX010000078.1 GCA_019084405.1 Methanobacterium sp. | reverse complement strand
CTTAAAACACACCGAAAAAAAAACAACTAAGAACCGACAGAGGAATAACAAACCACATGAAACCCTCAAACATGAAATGTTTGGGGCATCAAATTCAAAGAATTTGAAAACTATCCACCATGAAAAGAGCAGAACTAAACATCAACAGCAGAAAAACAATCCTCCAAATGTTCCTAAAATTCACACCATTCCTAAACCACAATTAAGTATTAAAAATAAATTTCTAAAGACTATTTCTAAAGAAAACCACTTTAAAACACCACCACTAATTATTTTAGCGTGAGCAACCATCTTTTTCAAGTAAAAAAACCCCAAAATCTATCTTTTTCATGATATTGAGAGTGAAAATAATATAAAATCACTGGAAAACTCATAATAAAACTTTTACCACTTATCAAAAAGCTACATTAACCATAAAAAAAGAAATAAAAATCAAGGATTTATTCAAAAATTTAACATATCACTAGAAAAATCGATAGTGCCGAGAATTTTATATTTTCTAGCTTTATTCTTCAAGTGTGGAGGTATCTCCTAACTCTTCCCCTTTTTCTTGTGCTCGAAGTATTCTCCGCATGATCTTACCACTTCGGGTCTTAGGAAGCTTTTCAACTGCCTCAATATCACCAATAACTGCCACGGGCCCTAACTCATGTCTTACTTGTTTGGAAAGCTCCCCTATTAAAGAACTATCCATATCATAGCCCTCTTTAAGAATAACAAAAGCCTTAATAACTTGTCCCTTAATGGGATCTTCTTTACCTATCACCGCAGCTTCAACTACAGCAGGATGGCCTACCAAAGCAGATTCAACTTCTGATGTGCCCACTCGATGCCCAGCGATTTTAAGGACGTCGTCTGATCTACCCTGTATCCAGATATAACCATCTTCATCCTTACGGGCCATGTCTCCAGATTGATATAATCCAGGGAATTCACTCCAGTAAGCCTTTACAAATCTTTCCTTATCTTTGTAAAGAGTTCTGAACATTGCGGGCCATGGGTTTTTAATTACCAAGTACCCCCCTTTACCTAAATCTACTGATTTACCATTTTTATCTACAACATCAGCTTCAATACCAGGTAAAGGCATTGTTGCAGATCCTGGTTTTAAATTAGAAACAGGTAACGGAGAAATCATATGCATTCCAGTTTCAGTTTGCCACCAGGTGTCCATGATAGGTATTTTTTCTTTACCAATATTTTTATAGAACCACATCCATGCTTCTGGATTTATAGGTTCTCCCACACTTCCCAGCACCTTCAAGGAAGATAGGTTGTAGATCTGGGGATATTTTTCTCCAAACCGCATCAAGTGTCTGATTGCGGTGGGGGCTGTGTAAAATTTAGTTACACCATATTTTTCCACTATGTTCCACCAGGCACCCGGGTCAGGAAAATCAGGTGCCCCTTCATAAACCAGAGTGGTGGTTCCCAGAAGCAGAGGAGCATATATAACATAGCTATGGCCAGTTATCCAACCAATATCAGCAGTACACCACCATAAATCCCCATCATGAATATCAAAGACATGTTTCAAAGTTGTGGCCACTCCCACCATATATCCTGCAGTGGTATGCAGTACACCCTTGGGTTTTCCAGTACTTCCGGAAGTGTAAAGGATGAAAAGCGGATCTTCAGCATCCATTTCTTCTGCTTCACATTCATCGCTCTCACCTTCAATAAGTCGGTCATAGAAAATTTCCCTTCCACTTAATTCAGAAACTTCTATATCAGATCCGGTGTGATTTACCACCACTATGGTTTCAATGGTGGGGCATTGCAGTACTGCTTCATCCACAATATTTTTTAGATTAATTATCTTACCCCGGCGGAAAGTACCATCGGCAGTAATTACTACTTTAGCATTGGCATCATTCATTCTCTCTATAAATGCGCCAACACTTAAACCAGAATAAACCACACTGTGCATGGCCCCAATTTTATTACAGGCCAGCATGGAAATTAGAAGTTGAGGACACATGGGGAGGTACATAGAAACAGTTTCTCCCTTTTTAATACCCAGATTTTTAAGGGCATTGGCCATTTTATTTACTTCACGGTAAAGTTCAAAGTAGGTTAATTTTTTTTCCTCCCCCCGCTCATTAACATATAAAATAGCCACCTGATTTCTTTTGTCAGTGGAAATCCAGCGATCCACTGCATTGTAAGCCAGGTTAATCTTTCCATTTACAAACCATTTGTAAAATGGTTTATTGCTTTCATCCAGGACTTTATCCCATGGTTTAAACCATTCGAACTGTTCTGATTTTTCAGCCCAGTATTTTTCCAGGTCTTTTCCTTTTTCCAGTTCTGCTTCCCAGTTTTTTATATGTGCCTCTTCAACTAACTCATAGTTAGGCTTAAATATTCTTCTCTCATCGAGAAGAACGGAGGTGGCTTTTAGCATTTTTTTGCTCCTAACAATTCTTTAAATAATGAGGATAGGTAAGATGCAAATGATATATATATATTACTATAATTAATCATTATAAATAATAATTAATAATGACGAATATATTAAGTTGTAGAATATTATAAAATCCGGAAAAGTCCTTAATGATCAATAACCGCACATAGAATCAAAAAATAAACATTAAATCAGCAAAAATAAATAAAAAAAAAATAAGTAATGTTTTTAAAGAACATTAAATGTTATTTAAATCCCATTACATCATAGGAGGCATACCACCAGGCATACCGCCCGGCATACCACCCATGTCTCCCATGTCATCGCCAGTAGCTTCTAAACCACCTTTAGCAGCAATCATGTCATCTATTCTTAGAATCATTTCTGCTGCTTCTGCGGCGGATTGGATTGCCTGTTTTTTGACTCTTTGAGGTTCTATTACTCCTGATTCTCTCATATCCCTAACTTCACCCTGGAAAACATCCAGTCCCATGTAAGGAGAGTCTTCGTGAGCAGCCCTTAAATCTACTATAGCATCTATACTGTCCAAACCTGCGTTTTCAGCCAGGGTCTTGGGTACAACTTCTAATGCTTCTGCAAATGCATTTACAGCCAGTTGTTCTCTTCCACTGATGGTATCAGCATATTCTCTTAATTTTCGAGAAATTTCAATCTCAGGAGCGCCTCCTCCAATAACCACCTGTTTATCTTCCATAGTAGAAGCTACTACACCTATAGCATCATCTAAAGCTCTTTCTACTTCTTCAGCCACATGGCGGGTACTGCCTCTTAATATGATGGAGATTGCTTTAGGATCCTTGCATTCTTCCACAAAGATTAAGACATCATCAAATATCTTTTTCTCATATACTCTTCCAGCTTCACCAAGTTCAGCAGCACTTAAATCATCGATATTGGTCACCAGTTGAGCACCGGTAGCTTTCCCCAGTCGTTCCATGTCAGATTTTTTAGCCCTTTTAACTGCTAATATTCCTGCCCTTGATAGGTAGTGGACGGCCAGATCATCAATACCCTTCTGACAGAATATGACATTTGCACCAGAATCGATAACTTTTTGTACCATGTCCTTGATCGTTTGCTCTTCGTTTTCAATGAAAGCCTGCATTTGATTAGGGTCGGTCAATTTAATCTTGGCATCAGTTTCCAGGTCTTTTACTTCGATTGGGTATTTTAAAAGAGCAATTTTTGCGTTTTCGATATTTTTAGGCATTGAATTATCAGCCCTGCTCTTATCAACAACAATACCGTTTACAATGTGGGATTCGTCCACACTTGCACCCTGGATACGCTGGATGTTGATGTTTTTCTTGTTGACTTCCCCATCTTCTTCCACCTGCATAACTGCAGATACTATTAAATCAGCTAATGATTCTTTAGCTTTTTCTGATCCTTTACCAGTCATAGCAGTCAAAGCCACATTGAGTAAAGTTTCTTTATCATTAGCCTCAATAGAAATATCTTCTAAAATTTCCTGAGCTTTTAATGCAGCTTGCCTGTAGCCCATGGCAATGATGGTAGGGTGGACATTAATATCCAATAATTCTTCAGCTTTTTTCAGTAATTCACCAGCTATTATAACTGCGGTGGTTGTACCATCACCTACTTCGTCTTCCTGGGTTTTGGCTACTTCCACCAGCATTTTAGCTGCGGGATGAGCAATATCCATTTCCCTTAAGATAGTTACCCCATCGTTGGTAACCACAATATCTCCAAGGGAATCAACTAACATTTTATCCATACCCTTAGGACCAAGAGTAGTCCGTATAGTCTCTGCTAATATTTTTCCTGCTAATATATTCAATCTTTGAGCGTCTTTACCCTGGAAACGGCTTGTTCCCTCAGGTAATATTATTATTGGTTGGCCTGCGCCACCTAATTGTGCCATTAAAATCACCTCATATTTATGCTAATTTATCGATGGGTTAGAGGTTCTATAAATAGTTTCTTATTTAAGAAAATTTTAGGGAAAGGGCATCCCTTAAAGGAGATAGAACTAATCAGTTAAAGAAAAATAAATAAAAAAGAAACAGTGAATTGATTATTTTTTTTGCGGGAACACCCGGGGAATAAAGGTCTTACAGAAATCAGGGGTTTCCCTTTGCATTTCATGTTCCATTTTGCTTATGATGTCATCCTCCAGGTCTGGAGTTTTGGTGGCATTAATGGAAAAGAAATCATCACTTATTACTGCCTCTAACTTTTCTCCCCCATACTTAAATCAAATCTTACATTATTCCCTTTTTCCATATTTTCCAGGATGTCATCCATTATTTCATCACTTAATTTAAGGAGTTTCCTTCCTTCTGGTTCAAATTCGGAAGTGGAAGTGGTAATTTTCTTTATTCTGATTGGTGCGCATCCTTCCGTCCGTATGGTCTTCCTGGTGGTCCAGAATAGGCCCAATATCATTTTCTGTTTGGATTCCATATCACTTTTTATAGCCATTGACTTCAAAAAAAATTCCCCTATTAGCTAAAAAAATTTAAAAGTATGTATATTTACATACCCTTTATTTTTTCAGCCACAGTTTTCCCTAACTCATAACATTTATCCAGATCCTCTTCTCCGGGTACATATTTAACATCAAATGATTCCTCCACTTCAAAACCACAGCCAGCCAGATCCTGAGAAAGTTTTCTACTGGCTCCTCCTCCCCAACCTTTGGAACCAAAGACCACCGCAAGTTTCTTAAAACCAGTTCTATCAAAACTCAAACCAGATAGATAATACATCAAGTCCCCCAGACTGGGGAATGGTCCATTAAATATAGTGGGACTTCCAAAGAAAACTGCTTTACTATCTAGAATATCCTTTACAATTTCACTACGCTCATCTTGATGAAGGAAATAAGTTACTACCTCCACATCCTGACCCATTACTCCTTCGGCCAATGCATGGGCCATTTTCTGAGTGGAGTAATGCATGGTGTCATAAACAATGGTTACCTTATCCTTGCACTTTCCAGTGGCCCAATCACTATAGGCCCCGATAATTTTCATGGGATCAGTCCATATCTGACCATGAGATGGTGCAATTACTTTAATTTTATCCAATAGATCAAGTTCCTTTACTTCCGCAAACTTCCGAAGAACCAGGGGGGATAAAGGAGTTACTAAATTGGCATAAAATTTTTGAGCAGCCTCCATTACCACGTATTCCGGGACTTCAGTATCATAACGCTGGGAGAAACACAGATGCTGACCAAAGGCATCATTAGAAAATAGCATCCCCTCCTCCAGAAGTAAAGAAAACATGCTATCCGGCCAGTGCAACATGGGGGCTTCCAAAAAGGCCATGGTTTTCCCACCTAGATCCAAAGTATCACCAGTTTTAACAATCTCCATTTTTGAATCTTCTAAAGCAGGATAGTGTTCCACCAGGCCACTGGCAGCTTTATCTGAACAGTAAATAACTGCGTCAGGGAATTTTTTAACAACTTCTGTTAGGGATCCACTGTGATCTCTTTCAATGTGGTTTTGTATAATAACATCAATATTCAAGTCCCTTCCCTCTTTTTTAAAAGCATCTTCAATACGACCCAGCATTTGAGCCGATGTACCGGGATAAGTATTATCTATTAAGGCTACTTTATCTTCACCAAAAACCAGATAAACATTGTAGGTGGTACCTTCCAGGGTGTAACCATGATAACTACGAATATCCCAGTCCAGTACACCTGTCCAGTAAACACCATCAGCCAGTTTTTTTGCATTTGCCTTCATTTTTTATCACCTGAAGTTCATGAAATTTAATTATAATATAATTTGTTAATTCAATCTATTATATTTGTTTAATACGGCTCTGTCAAAAACTTGGGGGTTGATTGTGGAAAACTTTTTTCTGATACTGAATTTCTTTTCTGATGTTTATTCGTGACATTGCACCATTTTTAATCTTCATTAGCTTCTTAACACTTTTAGGAAAGGTTTTTTGAAAGATATTTTCTATTTTGTTTGAGGAAATTTTATAAGCCTAATCAAACAAAGCATTAACTGGAACATGTATTTTTTTGTTTTGTCATAGAAAATACTAATGTTCCCCTCATTATAAAAGTTT
>JAHRFX010000099.1 GCA_019084405.1 Methanobacterium sp. | reverse complement strand
TTATAGACTGATCGTTTGGTATATGCGTGTATGTGGCCTAAGCCTAAGTTTTCTTTGAGGAATTGGAATACTTTTTCGATTTTCCATCTGGTTCGGCGAAAATCCTCCCATTTGGGAAGTAATTCGAATAATCGTTCTTTTAAATTCTTGTATATTGCTCCTGACCTATTTCTATAGTCAAAATAATCTAATGGATTGATTATTTTATCTTTTAGCACTTCTAGTGTTGGTTTTTTCTTTGGAAATACTAAAGGAACTATTTTATATTTATTTATCCCGATTAAGTAATTGTATGCACTGTAAAATCCTCTATCTGCAATCACCAGTTGTCCTTTTCTTTAGTAATCTTCTTCTTTTCAGTTCGAACATTATTTCATCAAATATTTTCGCGTCATTCGGTGAACCAGGATGGATTAAAATTGCAAGTGGTCTTAATGTTTCATGTTCTACTGCTAATGTCATTTGGAAGCCTGCATAATGGCCTTTAGAGGTGGAAAAGCCTCTTTTGTAGTCTTTATCAAGGCAGGTTTGCTTTGAAATGTACTTTCCATTAAACTTCAAATCGATGATTATCGCGGTTGAATCGAGTAAAATAGTTTTAAGACCTCGTATTTTTTTGAATTCTAGTTTATTGAGTGTTTTTAATGCCAATTCTAGGTATTTTTGTTCATTTTTTTTTTCGTGAATAAACCTCTCTGACTTGTTTTAATGTTAATAGGTTGTCAATATTTAAGAATTTCCGGAGCTTTTCACGGTTTTCTACCTCAGAGTAAACATGTGACACTTCTAAATTAAAATATGATGCTAATAATACCATTTTTAGCATAGTTTGATATCGTTCTATGCTTTGCAGCCCGTTTCGAGCCAATTCTTGCTGAAAACTTCTACTATCGATAAGTTTAATTACTTTGCCAAACAAGGTCCAAATAGGGTCGTTTGAATCGGGATTTAGTGGGATATTCATTTTTATTCACCAATAAACTATTATATCTCATTATTGATAAATATTTCGATTCTTAATGCCCTATTTTAATATATGGGAATTATTCGATTGTACTTTTAGTAAGGACATTTGAATAACCATCGATGTATGAAATTAAACTCAAATAACCCCCTGAATTTTCACATTTAATCAGACACCCTGTTACCATGATAATTATTATTTAGTAGCAGTAATAGTCAGGCTCTGAGACGGTCATGGCTATCATTCCTACATTCCACAATAATAAATACCTCTTTTTATAAATAATATATAAATTAATTAATTTTAAAAAAGTAGGTGTTCAAATGGAGAGAAAAAATTATGGTTTAATAATTTTAATTGTGGCCATAGTGGCCCTTGCCGGGGGCCTTATTTATTTTATGGCAACTGCCACCACTAACTTTGAAGAAGGAAAATTAAACTTCCAGATTCAAGGAGGCTGGGCTCAAAGCCAAACCATAGGGGATTTTAATAATACCGTATATTCCCAGGTAACATTTACCCGTCAAATTCGGGATCAATCTGGAGAGGATCAGCAGGCATTTATAAATGTGGAAATCAGAAAAACCGCAGGTACGGTTAATAATACCCTTTTCCAGGAAACTCTACTTAATCAATCAGGATCTTCCATAAGTAACGTTGAAATAAATGAATATAACTTCAGACAGTATCAAATTATCAGTAGTCAGGTGGCCCATGAAATTTCAACCATGGAAATCAATAATTTCCTGATTATGGTGGAATATATATGCCCTCCTTCTATTAAAAATGAAACTGAAGAAGCTTATAATTCAATTTTAAGAAGTTTAGAGATTGTTTAATCAGTTATGGTTATTAACAGGTGATTGATTTGGATATAGATGATAAAATTGTTCCAGAAGAAAAATTAGCACTTATCACCAAGATAGGACCTCCGGAAATGATAGGTGTATTGATTGAAGATATTGCATATTGGGCTGGTGCCAATAAGGTTAAAATAACCGGCCCCCCATTTGCTATTTATTACTCAAACCCTCAGAGTGTTCCTCCAGAAGAATTTAAATATGATGTGGGTTTTCCTATAGAGGGAGAAGTTAGTGGATCTGATAAAATAATGATTGTGACTATACCTGAGCACCGGGTTGTTTATGCAGTACACAAAGGTCCTTATTCTACTATCAGCCAGGTTTATAATAGTATGGTAGAATTTGTACTGGCCAATAATTATGATGTTATTGGTTCTCCCAAGGAAATCTACTTTAATAGCCCTGAAGAAGTACCAGCCAGTGAATTATTAACGGAAATTCAATTTCCAGTTATAAAAATGGGTTGAATCTGGTATATAACCAGAATTTTCTTTTTTTTTATAGTATAATTTTTCCATAAAATAGGAAAATAGGATTTTTTAATTTAACCTGGAAATCTCATGAAAAGCCTTAACCAGGTAGTCCACTTGCTTTTCAGTCATACCATAAGCACTGCATTTAAACCATTCCGTTTGTCCTCTTTTAATCCCCACAATTTTACGTTTTTTCAATTCTTCATAGAGGAAAAATCCTCGCCGGGGGTGATTCTGGGCAATTTCATGAAAGGCAGGAGTTTCAAATCGTACTAAATCATGGAGGGTGGGTTTAATTCCCAGTTGATTTACTCCTTCAATTTCTTCCATTTTAGCTGCAAAATAACGGGCTATTTTCAGGTGTTCGTCCCATTTATTGACCCGTTCTATTACATAGGGCAAGGAAGCCATCAAGGTAGCCATGGGCGCCCCTCTACTGGTACATCCCAGCATCTCCAGTTCCTTTTTCTCATGACGTGAGGAACGGGAAAGGACCAGGTCGGCCCATTCTTCTTTAAGGCCTAATACTCCTATTGGTCCAGATGCAGCCATGCTTTTATGTCCACTTCCCACTACAAAATCCATATTAAACGCTTTAGCATCAATGGGTAGTCTGCCCATGGAATAGGCACAATTTAAAATCACCGGCACGCCAGCATCCTGGCATATTTTACCAATTTTAGCGGCATCAGTAAGGTTACCATAATTACCATCCACATGAGTTAAAAGAGCTAATTTTATTTCTCTTTTTTGATCCAAAGCTGTCTCCAAAACTTCTTTATATTTTTCGGGAGTTATACGATATTCGGGGTGTAAATTGGATGGTACTTCTACCATATTCAATTTATTACGCTCTGCAGCCAGATGGGTAGTGTAATGGGAATTTCCATCAACCACAATAGTATCACCAGGTTCACAAAGTGCATGCATAATAGCAAACTTCCCTTCCCGGGCACCATGAACAGTTCGAACAGCATCAACATTAATAAATTTAGCCAGATCATCTAAAAATCCCTGAATATTTGGTTTTGATATCTCATCCAATCTTCCGGCACAGTAATCACAGACACTGTACCCATCTCCATATTCATAAAGGGCCTCACGGGCAGCTGCCGGTAGAACTCCACCACGTTGTAAAGGATTAAGATTAAGATTTTCTCTTTCTAAAGTCCGGTTAATACCATAATTTTGACATTCCATCCTTAATCACCTGAATAAAATAATTAAATAAATATGATTCCAATTTTTATAATCTAGTTATACATAAATTATATTTATTGATATTCAAATAAATTACATCTTTGCTATTTTTTTAGTCTTTCTATTAAATGTGATTTTAGTTTCAAATTAAAACCAGTTTCATATAAGATTTTTTAATCCCATTTTTTTGGCCCATAGAACTGCTTCTTCTATCTCAGAGGGGAAGGGAAATCTGGATATTTCATGGTATTGGTGGGCATAATAGTCAGGATGGTACTGTCCCATAATATTTACCACCGTATCTTGACCCAGTTGCTTGGCAATCCAGCTTAATATAGGTTTGGTGCAGCACTCCACATGTCCGGGAAGTACCAGGTGCCTGATAATTAAATTTCCAGATTCCTTAGCCATGATATGATTTCTTCTTACAACATCCCCATAATTTTCGGCTGCGCAAAGACGAGAAGCGCACTCATCATTGCCGAATTTAAAATCAGATAAATATAGATCCACAAACCCCTGCAGAAGCCACATAGATTCTTCACTCATGTAAAAATTGCTATTCCAAATAACTGGTAAATTTTCTTTACAATGGGACATGGTGCGTAGAATAAATGGCAAGTGAGGTGTGGGTTCACCACCTACAAAGTTAACATTCAATGCTCCCTGTTTTCTTCTTGCGTCTATTATGCTAGCTAATTTTTTTTGACTCAGATGAATTCCTGCGTTGATTCTCTGACTGGTATTCCAGTTCTGGCAGAAAACACAGTGAAGAGTGCATCCTGTGAAAAATATAGTGTGGCTGGGTACCAGAGGAGCTTCTTCACCGATATGTAAGAATTCAGATGCAATAACTGGTTTCTTACAGTTACAGTAGCCTGATTTATCAAAAAGCTGGCTTTTACGATTAACACCGCACCTTTTTTCACATAAATAACATGATTCAGATATTTTTTCAGCAATTTCCAATTTTAAATCCAGTAAACTTCTTCGGGGAGTATTAGAAGCATTTATTTTTTGGTAATATGATTTAAAAGTATCAGGATCAGGTGCGGCTTTTTTTTGATCATAAATTTTCCTTGAAAATGAATAATACTTTTGATGCTGCTCCCATAGATCATTTAGATGTGTTTTTTCCAGTGCACTTTTTTCCTCATAGGTTTCAATAAAATATGCGAGTTTAAAGTGAGCTAATTTAAGATTTTCACTTATTTCTAAATAGTCCCTAATTGCTCGGGATATGCTATTACTCCATTTTTGGATTTTATCCAGTGGTTCTGGCCGCCACATTATCCCATCACCCCCCCCATCAGGGATTTAATAATGTCATAGGACAGGAACTAAATTTGTGATATGGGAAAAAATTAATTAGTCACCCACCACTCTCAGTTCCTGGATTAAGATTTTTGGTAAAATAAATGGCCCGAATTGTTTAATTTTAGATTCCAGGGCATACATTTTTTTCAAAGAATCAAATATATTTCCAGATAGCATTGATTTTTTAACGGGATGGGCTATTTCTCCATTCTGAATTATAAATGCGTTGTTAGCTTCCACTGAAAAATCACCAGAAATAGGGTTGGCAGTATGGGCCCCCAGAACATCACTTACCAGTATAGCATCATCTAACTGGGAAATGTTAATATCCTCTTTAAAGTCCATTATGATGTTAGTGGGACTTACTGAAGGAGTTTCATTAAAATTTGACCTCATTCCATTACCTGTACTTTTTGTATGGCCCTTCTGAGCATTATATAAGTCGTAAATAAATCCCTTGAGTATTCCCTCTTCAATTAATGGTGTTTTTGCAGTGGCGGTACCTTCTCCATCAAAGGAAGAAGAATTCATACCCCCCCTCACAGTCCCATCATCATAAATATTTAATTGGGAGGAAGCTATTTTTTGGTTCACTTTATCTGCTAATATTGATCTGCCCCGGAGAACATTATCCGCATTTACCGCATTTAGGAAGGTACCTAAAAGACCAGCTGCTGCATGGTAATCCAGTACCACTTCCATATCCTGGGTTTTAACTTCAACGCCACCAATAGAATCTTTAGCAATCTTACAGGCGTTTTTAGCTATTTCTTCTGGATTTATATCAAAAAATCGCGAGGATTCCGATTCATAAGCTGTTGATTTTTCACCATTTTTTTCAACATTTACCGCCACATAACCTGCAAATCCAGTGGATAATTCTATGCCCTCTACATCATTACTATTCATGATTAAAATCTGAGACTTACCTGAAGAAAATCCTCCGGAAGTCGGCTGGCAGTTTTCTTCTTTTACAGTATCAATCATGGTCCGGGCAAATAAGAGTGGTTCCTGAATTTCCATGGTATCAAAATCAGGATCATGAATATCTTTTACCTTTTTGTAATTTGAAGGATAAGCTAAAGAGAAGTTTTCATCCTTCTGGTTGGCTTTAGAGTTGAATACTGCTCTTTTGACTGCATTTTTAATCTCATCCATATTGGAGGTATAAAAAAACCCCATTTTTCCATCCAGAATAACCCTTATACCCATGCCCAGGTTAGATTCTTCTTTTGCAAAGTCCAGGTTATCTTTTTGAAATTCAATCTGCATTATCTGTTCTTTTTCCAGATATATCTCGGCCTGATCAGTATATCTTTGAGCTTCTTTTAGAGCTTTAAGAGCCATTTCTTCCATCATAATATAAACCTCTCTATAGCCTCTCTTACCCCATCACCATAGCGTTTAGTGGTAATATAATCCGCAATTTCCTTCAAATCATCATCTCCATTCGCCACAGCCACTTTAAGTCCAGCCACCTTTAAAAAATCAATATCGTTTTCACTATCTCCTACCGCCATGATATCTCTTGTTTTAATACCCAGTTCATCAGCAATTAACTCCAGGGAAGATCCCTTATTCACCTGGGGATCAGTGAGGTGCAGGGCAAACTGAGTGTCATATACCTCAATATCAAAGTCTTTAAGAGTGTTTTTAACCACGTTTACCGGTACGGTACGGCGTAGTGCAATCTCAGAAACTCTTAAATCTGAAAATCCAACCTTTTCCACGTCTTCTTTAGATTTAAGATAATCAAAAGCTACTTTTGATTTTTCATAATCTCCCAGTACCTTTACTTCATCCCGGGATATAACCACCCCTCCATTTTCAGCCACCACCCCTCCTGAGGCCCCTAATAAAACAGAAGTGGCCATGGTAAAGCATAAGATATTCCCCGTTACAAGTATAACCTGTATCCCCTGTTTTTCAACTTTTTGTATGGCTTCTGCCGCACTTAAACAAAGTTTCCGGGTGGGATCCGTAATAGTACCATCTATATCCAGTGCCACTGCTTTAATATTCATTTTCATTCCTATCAAATTGAATCAGGTAATGGTTTAATATTTTAATTATAATGAACTGTATCTATAGGCAATATGACAGGTGCCCTCTTTAGATACCATACATGCCCCAATAGGGTTTAAAGGATTGCATTCTTTTTTAAATAAGGTGCATTCTTCTGGGCGAGCAACCCCTCTCAATATAGGCCCACATATACACCCTTTAGGTGCCTCTTTAACCTCTTTAACCTGAATATCGTATTTTTTCCTGGCATCAAAGTCTGAAAATTCTTTTCTTACCTCATATACTGATTCAGGTATTTGTGGAAACCCCCTCCATTCCCTGCTGGTAATTTCAAATACGTCTTCCAGGGCTTGCTGAGCTTTCAGATTACCTTCATCCCTTACTGCTCGTTTGTATTCGTTTTGAACTTCTGCTTTACCATCTTTAATCTGACGCAGGATCATGTATACTGCCATTAATATATCCAGAGGATTAAATCCAGCGATTACCTGCGGTATTCCATATTTTTCAGAAAAAGGAACATAAGGATGGGTTCCAATTATGGTGGACACATGTCCGGGTTCAATTAAGGCATTGAGATTAACTTCTCCTGATTCTATTAAAAATTCCAGTGCCGGAGGAATCAGTCGGTGGCAGGATAATATGGAGAAATTTTCAGGAGGTCCTGCCAGTAATTCCGAAGCAGTGGTGGGAGCAGTGGTTTCAAATCCAGCCGCCATAAATACCACGTCATTTTCCGTTTTTTGTGCTATCTCAACGGCATTGTTAACCCCATAGACTATTCTAACATCTGCCCCATCTTCCCTGGCCTGTTGTAGTGAACTATCGGAGCCAGGAACCCGGAGCATGTCCCCAAAGGTGGTTATAGTGACGCCTTTTTCAGCCAGCTGCAGGCATTCATCTATCTCCCGGGCAGGTACACAGCACACGGGACATCCTGGGCCCGCCACCACCTGTACTTCTTCCGGGAGAAGGGTACGCAGCCCGTGCTGCATAATGGTGTGTTCATGTGATCCACATACGTGCATAATCTTTACTGGCCTTGATATTTCCTTGATACGTCCAACAATTTCTTTGGAAAGGTTTTTCATGTTGTCACCTGTTATTAATAGTGTAATTAAGTTATAATTGTTTAAAATAATGAATCCAATTATAGCAGAACCTGGAATTCATATGATACTGATTATATTCTATCATATTATATTAAATAATATGAAATGATTGTCGGATTTAATTATATAAATGAATATTAAAGCATTATATATCAAAATTATCCCTTATTTTAATTATTATTTTGGTCATTACTTCATCAGGGAGTGTTAATATATTATTGCATACATTTAAAGTGCTTTTTCCAAAGCAGGGATCTTCAAATATTATTTTCTCAAATTCTATTTTTTTATGATAGCGGGGAATCACATGCCACTCCAGATAATGATATTTAGGGGATGGTAATTTTTTATCCCTGATAATTACCCAATTAAAAAGAGTGGCATTAAATGCTTTTTTCAGGCTATTTTCTAATTTATTGACTATTTCTACAAATTCCTGCCATTCATCCCGGGTTAAGTCAGATAGTTGATCAGTTTTCCTTTTTAAAGAAACCCGGCAAGTACCTAAATTTTTTTGATCCCGGTCTAAAAAAATAATCCAGTGACTGGTTTGGTTTATTTCATCCCGGAGCGGGAAGGCAGTTCTCATAAGAAATAGTACAACTATATGAAATATAAAATAAACTAATTTAAGTGGAAAATTTAGCTGTTTTTATTAATGAAGATTAATTGTTAAGGGCCCCTTTTTAGAAACTAAAATCAAACCCTACCTCTATTTTTTTTACAATCCAATATATGCCCCCTTATTTTTTCTGTATAGCAAGATAAATTATAGGTTAATTAAAAAAGAGATTTTTCTTAGTATTTAGTTTTTTAGCGAGGATTAATTTAGTTCTATATGTATAATTTAATGCTTTTCTTTGACTTCGGTATATCGATATATTACGAAGTAAATATCACATATTTTAAGTTAATACCATTTTCCCAATTTTTAATAGATTAATCCCTTAAAATAAAATTAAAGCAGTTAATAAGTTAATTGACCCACTATCAATAGTTTCACCGGAATTATAACTTCCACTGAGCAGGAATAATCCTAAAAGCACGACAAATATCAAAATAATAATTATAATAGCTTTATTTTTATCCATATTGATTTCTCCAGCATAACTTTAGTATTTACTAAATTCTGATCTAATATATTATTCATCATGACTTTAAAGATAGATTAACATTAACGATTTTAATTAACATAACTTCATTAATGGGTTATTATAAATATTATCATAATTGAAGTGAATGGTGTTAAGTCTTGTCTGGCAATAAAATATGGTTTTTAGGTAGGGGTTTTGAGGAATACCGGTTGATGTTCAATTTAAATTTAAATAGCCTGAAGAACTGCCGTATATTAGATTGTAATGCCGGTGCCAGTTCTTTTACCATGCACATGCATCAAAAAGGTTATGATGTTACTGCAGCTGATATGCTCTATGGCCCGGGCCCGGATGATATTGAAAAAATAACTTCCCATGATTTTAAAACCTTGATGGACGCCCATAAAGGTCGGGAAGATAAGGTAGAATGGGGTTTTTTTAAAAATCTGACTGAAATGATGGATTACCGTGAAAAAAGTTATAAAGAGTTTTACCAGGACTATAAAAAATCATTTAATCATCGCTATGTCCAGGAAAAGCTTCCTGATTTGAATTTCCCAGATAAAAGTTTTCATCTGGTTTTATCCTCCCATTTACTATTTTTATATGATGATAGGCTTGATTATGAGTTTCACCTGGATTCTATTAGAGAAATGCTCCGGGTTAGTATTGATGAAGTCCGTATATACCCCATTATAAGCATCAATGGTAAAGGAAAGCATTCATCCTACTTAAAAAGAATTATAGAGGAACTGGGTCCCGATTATTACCTGGATATTCAACCCGTGAAATATCAGTTCCGTAGAGGTGCAGATGAAATGCTCAGTATTAAAAAAATGAATAGGAATAGAGACAACTGTGGCTTATTAACCTATGATGCCGTGGAAGTGGAAGGCAAATAAGTGACTATATCGAGTGTAAAAATCACTAATAGCAGAAAATGTTGTTTTTTAATTAATCAGTATATATGTATCGATATAAAAACAGATTATTTTAAGTTTTTTTTAAAATTAATTATTTTTAATTTATTCATTTATTATTTTCCATAAACTGCCTGGTACTTTCCACCGGGATTATATCTGAATATTCTTTTTCCTGATTGCTGATTAATATTACACCCTGCGATGTAGCAGTAGCAGGTCCTGCCAGATCCATAGGATTTTTTTGTGAAGATTTAGCTAATTTAATAGCTTCTTTTACTTCTTTTTGACCAAATGGAACAATTTCTATATTCATTTCTGCCAGGAAAGCATCCACCATAGTGGGGGTGTTGCCCTTATCCAGTTGCCAGGAAAGGTATTCCAGGTAGGATAACGCAGACAAATAATATTCTTCTTCACTTTGAAGGAGGTACTGACAGAAATCTTTATCAAATAAGGCAGATTCATCAATTAGTCTCTTCATGGTGTTATCTCCTCATTAATTGATCCCATCATCCGTTTAGTAAGAGTGGATATAGTCATAAGTTCCCAGTTTCCTTCCTGATTTTTTACAAATACTACCCGGTCGCCGGATTTAATATGGAGATCATCCCTAACTTCCCGGGGGATGGTCACCTGAAATTTTTTTGTAACACTTACCATGATTTCACCTTACATTTTATTGTTAGGTAATACGTATAAAGTTTATGTAGGAGTATCGATTAAGAGTTACTCCATCACTACTCCGGTTCCCCATTTTGTGCAAATCTTAAGTATTCATGAGGAGTGATTTCAGATGCAGTGCACCTTGAATTCAGGTATATAATCTCTGAAACTATCTCCAATTTTTTAGCCAAGTCGTGGTGATTTTTCTAAAATAAAATCACATCAAACTTTGTTCCTTTTTACTAAAGAGTAGTGAAGATACTAAAACCATCATTACTGCAAAAGCAGAAATCACTATTATACTAATACCTAAAGGCAAAGCCGATTCACCTAAAATGGCATACCTTAAAGCATCCACCCCATAGGTTAAGGGGTTTAAGTAAACACCAGTCTGGAGCCAGGAAGGCAGTCCGGTAATGGGAAATAGCGCTCCACTTAAAAGGAACATGGGTAACACAATAAAACTCATTATCAGATTGAAACCCTCCATACTATCGGTGAAAGCTGCAATAACCAGTCCCAGTCCTCCCAATCCCACTGACATGATCAAGGCAATCCCCATACACAGTATGAATACCAGTGGAGTCATGGGAACTCCTACAATAAAGGATAATAGAAGTAATATGGTGGCCTGAATTACTGCTGCAGTACTTATCCCCAGTGCCTTCCCCAATACAAGTGATGGTCGTGAAATGGGGGCTACCAGGATTTCTTTTAAAAAACCGTACTGCCTATCCATAATTACTGAAAGCCCTGAAAAAATAGAGGTGAAGAGGATAGTCTGTCCAATTATTCCCGGATAAATAAAGGCCTCATATCCACCCGGCATATTACCAAAGCGTACTGCTGCTCCCAGTCCTGTTCCAAATATTAAAAGCCATAACATGGGAGTTACCACCGAGGTTACAATTCGGGAGCGATATCTAAAAAATCTCTTGGTTTCCCTCAGCCATAAGGTGTAAATTCCTTCCCACTCTGCCATTATAAAAC
>JAHRFX010000006.1 GCA_019084405.1 Methanobacterium sp. | reverse complement strand
TGGCACAAATTTTAATAAACTCATCTTTCAGTTTACGATTTAAAGCATGTTGTAACTCATTTAAATTAAGTTTACGGAGCCGGTGTCTGATAGTTCCTTCTGAAGGACTGTCAACACATAATATTACTAACCTGGTTAACACTAGTTTGAGAAGTACAAGCATTAAGAAGATGATAAATAATCATTTCATCACTATACTCCACATTTGAAGCTGATTCCAGACTTAACATGTCTTTAATCACTTTCGCCAAAACATTTAATACATTAATATTCAATAACTTACCACGCAGAGTGTTTTTGTTAGTCATAAACAAATAACCCACCCTGCACAATATAATACCTTACTTTACGAACTACTGATAATTCTTAAAATGGAATAGATATTTAGCATTTTATAATTTATGATTATATACACGGGTAATGAGTTAACTACATGGAAAACCGTATATAAATAATTAATTTATCAGTTTTTGGATTAACAGGATTTAAATTAATAATTAAACTATTATAACTGGTTTTTTCAATTTTAGATTGCGGGAGGAATTAAATGAAAATATTAGTGGTTGGTACTGGAGCCAGGGAGCATGCTATTTGTGAATCTTTAAAAGAAGACGTGGAAATTTATTCAATTATGAGCAATACAAATCCTGGTATTGCCCGTATTTCTCAATTTAAAGTGGCCAGTGAAAGCGACATGGACCAGGTTAAAAATTTTGCCCTTAAAAATAAGGTGGAAATGGCTATAATTGGTCCTGAATCTCCATTAGAACAGGGTATTGTGGATTTACTTGAAAATGAGGGTATAAGTTGTGTAGGGCCCAGCCAGGAAGCAGCAAAAATTGAAACAGATAAGGCCTTTATGAGGGGATTATTTGAGAAATATAAAATTCCAGGATCTGTGGCCTACCAGGTATTTGATAATTATGATGATTTAAGCTTATTTCTGGATGAATTTAATAACGATGTGGTGGTTAAGCCGGTGGGACTCACCGGTGGAAAAGGGGTAAAAATAGTGGGAGAACACCTGGAGGATAACCAGGAAGCAAAAGGATATGCCCAACACATCATGGAAACCCGGATGGGAGGCCACCCCCGGGTGGTTATTGAAGAGAAGTTAGTGGGGGAGGAATTCACGGTACAGGCCTTTTCTGATGGGGAACATGTGATACCTATGCCTGCAGCCCAGGACCATCCTCATGCCTTTGAAGGGGATCAGGGACCAATAACTGGTGGAATGGGGTCTTATTCTGATAAAGATGGATTATTGCCATTTTTATCTCAAAAAGATTATGATGAATCCGTGAAGATTATGCAAAACACGGTGAATGCTATAAAAGATGAAGCTGGTCCTTATAAGGGGATTTTATATGGTCAGTTCATGTTATGTAAAGATGGACCTAAACTGGTGGAATATAATGCTCGATTTGGAGATCCTGAAGCCATGAATGTATTACCTCTTTTAAAAAGTAGCATGGTGGATATTTGCCAGGGTATCATTGAGGGTAATCTACGTAAAGCGGATTTTGAAAGAAAAGCTACGGTTTGTAAATACATTGTACCGCAAGGATACCCGGAAACTAAAGTAGCAGGGGAAAAAATCCAGGTAAATGAAAAGGAAATTGAAAAGGCCGGGGCTTTAGTCTATTACGCTGCTGTTAACCAGGAAAATAAATCCATATACACCTCCTCTTCCCGGGCACTGGCCCTGGTGGGGCGGGGAGATAACATTCAGGAAGCAGAAGAAATCTGTGAAGAAGCCACCCGCTATGTCGCCGGGGATCTCTACCATAGAAAAGATGTGGGGACTGCTGCTCTTTTACAAAAAAGAATAGATCACATGAACCAGTTAAGGGGGAATTGATTCCCTTAAGGTGGATATCATGCCTAAATTAAAACCCTATATGGAGTATCTGGAAAATATAGAAGAAATCCAAGAAATGGATAAGCAGACTATTGACCTGGAACTGGATAGATTAAATCAGGAAAAAAAGGATATTGATAAAAAAATCAGCTCTCTAATTGAAAAAGATGATATCCTATGGGAACAGGAAAAAAAGAACTGGAAAACCGATTACTGGTTCTGGATGATAAGATTTTTTTAAAAGATATGGAACTATTGAGGATACTCGAAAACAGGAAGGAAGCAGTAAGAAGGGGATTATCTGACTTATACCATCAGGCACATCAGGAATATGAAAAAATCAAATTTGAGTGGATTAAATATACTGAAAAAGCTCTAAAGACCCATGAAAAATTAAAAATTAAAAATAAAGAGGTAGAAGCAGTTTAAAACGCTTTTAAACATGAATTTGGGGATTAATAAAATTATTTTAAGTCGGTCCTCGGACGGCATAATCATTATAGCAATTCCTGGAATAGGATAATAATTTATTATATGTTCCTTACAATTATCAATAAATATTTTATATTTGGAGATGGAATTTAAATGAAACATCTTTTATCGATTTGCGATATTCAGCATCAAGTTTCACCGTTACTGGAAATAGCAGATAAATTTAAAAAAAACCAGATGGAAGAAAATCCATTACAGGGAAAGACCCTGGCCATGATATTTGAGAAATCCTCTACCCGCACCCGAATTTCTTTTGAAGTGGGGATGAATCAGTTAGGAGGCACCGGACTCTACCTGTCCACTGATGATTTGCAGATTGGTAGAGGGGAGCCCATCTCAGATACGGCCCGGGCCATGAGTCGCTATGTGGATGGAATAATGATACGAGCCAGTAAGCACACGGATGTAATAGAATTAGCTAAAAATTCAACTGTGCCGGTTATAAATGGCTTAACTGACCTGGAACATCCTTGCCAGGCCCTGGCAGACATGCAGACCATCAAAGAACATAAAGGAAATTTTAAGGGCAAAATAGTATTTGCAGGAGATGGGAACAATGTTTGCAATTCTCTGCTTTTAATCTGTGCTATTTTAGGGATGGATATGACGGTGGCCTGTCCTGTGGGTTATGAACCTTCGGGTGAAATAATAAAAAAAGCCACCAGCATGGCCTTGGAATCAGGGGCCCATCT
The DNA here is from genome assembly GCA_019084405.1 of Methanobacterium sp. Lineage (GTDB taxonomy): Archaea > Methanobacteriota > Methanobacteria > Methanobacteriales > Methanobacteriaceae > Methanobacterium_F. The sequence continues at coordinate 53,311 of JAHRFX010000006.1, read as the reverse complement.
GGAGATAACTCCGGATATAAAATCTGCAGTAACTGATGCAGATGTGATCTATACCGATGTCTGGGTGAGCATGGGGGATGAATCCCAGATAAAAGAACGGATCGAATCTTTTAAACCATATCAGGTTAATGAGGAATTGATGTCCATGGCAAGAGAAGATGCTATTTTCATGCATTGCCTTCCCGCCATTCGGGGTCAAGAAACCACAGCAGAAGTAATTGACGGCCCCCAGTCAGTGGTATGGGATCAGGCCGAAAACCGATTGCATGCTCAAAAGGCGGTTTTGTATTCCTTTTTAAAGTAATTTCTTATAAAATAAGAGGGATATTTTTAAAAATCTTTTTTTAATCCCCTTAAATATACTTAATTTTTAATAAAAATACTAAAATAAATCCCTTTTTATATTACATGGATTCTGGGGCAGCTATACCCAATAAATCCAGACAGTTGTGAAGGGCTATTCGGGAACGGTCCACCAGTAATAGCCGGGCATTTTCATGAGGTGAATCAATAACGGGCAGGGCTTTGTAAAATTTGTTAAAGGCACTGGCCAGATCCTGGGCATACTGGGCCAGGTTGTGTACCCTGAGAGCGCTTGCTGATTCATGGACTCGCTTAGGGAACCGGGACAATGTCCGTATTAATTCCACTTCCATTTCGTCCATATCCCAGCCGGCTTCAATTTCACTTATATCCAGCTGCAGGGTTTTGTCTTTAAATTTACCTGATTTTTCCAGTAATTTACAGGAACGAGCATGGGCATACTGGATAGAAGCACAACCCCTCTCAAAGCTCAGGGCTTCGTCCCATTTGAATACTATGTGCTTTTCAGGGGAGAGCCGGGCAATATAATATCTTATGGCCCCAATACCAATTTCTCTGGCAATTCGGCTTATCTCTTTTTCATCAAGATCAGATCTTCTTTTTTCTATTTCTACAAAAGCCCGGCCGGTGGCTTCCTCCATTAAATCGTCCACTGAAATAAAGACACCACGTCGGGTGGACATGGATCCTTCCGGGAGAGTTATAAATTCATAAAATATAACTTCCGGGGATTTACCTTCCAGGAGTGCCATGGCAATCTTTATCTGATCAATGGCCAGTTTGTGATCAGATCCTAAAACATCCACCACCCGATCACATTTTCCTGATTTTTCCTGGTGGTAAGCCAGGTCTCTGGTGGAGTAAAGGGAGGTGCCATCTGATCGGGCGAGTACCAGTTCTTTTTCCAGTCCGAATTCCTCCAGATCCAGGTAAAGGACCTCATTTTCCCGGGTATAACCACTTTCTTTTAATTTTTCCACCACCTGGGATACGGAACCATCCCTTACAAATTTTCCCTCCCACACAAAGGTGTCGTGATGTACATTCAGTCTGTTTAAAGTAATCTGCATCCCTTCCAGGCAATCTTCCACCGCCCTTTCAAAGGAGGCATTAAGATCATCTTCGCTACCATTTTCATAGCGCCGTATGAGGCTATCTATCTCTTCTTTTAAGGCTGGATTTTCTTTCAGGGTTTCATTAACTTTAAAGTACAATCTACCAATTTGATGGTCTTTTTTATCATTTTCACTGTATTTTGAAAGATCAAAACCAAAATTTATAAGCCCCCATACCACCATGGCAATTTGCCGACCCATATCATTCACATAATACTGGGTTTCCACTTCGAAGCCAGCTTTAAGCAGAACTCTTTTCAGGGAGTCTCCTATAATTGCATTTCGAATGTGTCCAATATGCAGGGGGCCATTGGGGTTGGCGGAGGTATGTTCTAGTATTATTTTCTCTTTCAAAGGGGGTAACTGCCCGTAATCTTCACCAACGGCATCTAAAAGATGAGGTGAAAATTTTTCATAATCAACAAAAAAGTTGATATAAGGTCCTTTAGATTCCACCGATTGGAATAAATCTGGAACATCCAGGACCTGAAGCAGGGAACTTGTGATTTCTATAGGAGATTTTTTTAGTTCTTTGGCCAGGCTAAATGATATGGTGGAGGCTAAATCTCCCATCTGAGGATTAGGGGGTTCTTCCATTTTTATTTCAGAAGGTATGGGATATTTTAATTGTTCTAGGGCCATTTTTAAAGCATTAACGGCTTCCTTTTCTATTTCCGAATACATAGTTTCACATTATAAAAATTTAAAGTATTATCTGTAAAATTGAAATTAATTTTAAAACCAGTAGCAAAATGCGTGATAAATAAATAGGGGGATTAGAAATTCATAATCCTCTAATCCACAGGGTAAGGTATCCGATTCTAGGTAAGAATACAGGTTGATTACCAATGGCTATCACCCGGGATTTAACCTGTTCGGGATATACCGGGCCCTGATCAGGGGTGGGGTTATTATCTCCCTGGGTCACATAAAATTTTCTCCCATCTGCATCGGTTCTCACATCTATTATACGGTGTATAACTGGTTCAGGGAACCAGGTGGCATTATAAATCACTATTTCCCCTACATCTAGTTGTGCAGGATCAAATTCCTGGATTCCAAGGAAGTTAGTTTTCTGGATAATTACGATGTCTCCCCGGTGGAAAACCGGCTCCATGCTCCCGGATACCACTACATTCATGTGATGGGCGGCAATTATACCCACCACTATTATGATTATATAAATGATTATTTCCCGGCTGATGTTCATTGATTCACCTTTTTGGACTTCTAGATCCGTAAATATTACCTTAAAATAGCTCCCTTGTCAGCTGAGGTGGCCAGTTTCTGGTATCGTGCTAACCAACCCTTTAATTCCCGGTGAGGTTTTTGGGAGGATGCAATCCTATCTTCAATCTCTTGGGGTGATAGTTCTATTTCTAACAGTCTGGCAGGGATATCTATATGTATCATGTCTCCCTCTCTAACTGCAGCCAGGGGTCCATCGGCCATGGCCTCGGGAGAAACATGCCCGATACACGGCCCCCTGGTACCTCCTGAAAACCGGCCATCGGTAATAAGGGCCACGGACTGAATCCCCATTCCAGATATGGCTGAAGTAGGATTCAACATCTCTCTCATTCCAGGACCACCCCGGGGACCTTCATACCGGATAACAATAACGTCGCCTTCTTTGATTTTTCCCTGGAATATGGCTTCCACGCAATCTTCTTCTGATTCAAATACTCGGGCAGGTCCACTATGGGTCATCATATCTTCTGAAACCGCACCTTGTTTTACCACAGATCCATCTGGTGCCAGGTTACCTTTTAAAACTGCAATACCTCCTTCTCTATGGAAAGGATTATCTAAAGGTCTTATAACACTTTCGTCTCTAACTTCTGCGGTTTTAATATTTTCCTGGAGGGTTTTACCTGTACAGGTGATGGTTTCCAGGTCCAGTTTACTTTCCAGCACTTTTAAAACAGCGGGTATTCCTCCGGCCTGGTGCAGGTCGATAATCATATGCTCACCGGCAGGACTAATAGGGGTGAGGTGGGGTATTTTTTTACTCATCTTATCAAAAAGGGATAGATCCACTTTGACTCCCTTATCCTCCAGTTCACTGGCTATGGCAGGTATATGTAGTGCAGTGTTACTGGAACCACCTAAGGCCATGTCCAGGGCCACTGCATTTTCAAAAGCAGTTTGATTCATTATTTTTGAGGGTGTGAGGTCTTCAGCAATCATTTCCACAATCCGGGCCCCGGAAGATCGGGCTATCCTCATTTTTTGCGCATCCACTGCGTGTGTGGTGGCACAATCAGGCAGACTCATTCCCAGACCTTCAGTTAGACAGGCCATGGTGTTGGCGGTAAATAAACCAGCACATGATCCGGCTCCAGGACAGGCACAACGTTCCAGTTCATCCAATTCTTCCTGACTCATCTTACCTGCTGTTACCGCACCCACTCCCTCGTAAACATTGATGAGATCCACTGACTTTCCTTTGAATTTACCAGGAAGCATGGGGCCTCCGGTAACCACTATACAGGGAATGTCAAGTCGGGCAGCAGCCATTAACATCCCGGGCACCACTTTATCACAGGTAGGTAAGAGTACCAGACCATCCAGGCTATGGGCCTGGGCCATACTTTCCACGGTATCGGCAATTATTTCCCGGGAGGGCAGTGAAAAACGCATCCCGGCATGGTTCATGGCAATACCATCACAGATGGCCATGGTGTTGAATTCAAATGCAACACCTCCGGCCTGGTCTATACCTCCTTTAACTGCTTCAGCCAGTTCTCTAAGGTGGATGTGCCCCGGGACAATGTCGGTAAAACTATTGGCTATTCCAATAAATGGTTTTTCCATGTCCTCATCAACCACACCACAGGCCCTTAACAAGGATCGGTGAGGGGCCCTTTGGAGTCCTTTTTTAATATTATCACTTCTCATTTAAATCACCCTGATTAAATATCATTAATGTAATTGGAGATTCCAGTAATGGTGGATATAATATTTTATAATTTAAGTCCATTACAGATTATTATCTCACCATCTTATATTTAATACTTTTTACTTTGAAATTAATATTACTTTTTATAATCCTTTTTGAATATTATTTAATAGTTGAAACTTATATATTTACACATGGATGCTCTCCTTTTTATAAAATTTATTACTGCCCTGGCCATAGGGGCATTAATTGGAATTGAAAGGGAAAGGAAATCCACTAAAACAGAATTTGCAGGTGTAAGAACCTTTATTTTAATAGCACTCTGGGGTATCCTTTCTGCCTATCTCTCAGAATCATTTCCTTATTTTATCCTGGTAGCCTTTATGGCACTTTCAGTATTGATTGGCCTGGGGTACTGGCTTACTGTAAAAGATACCAAGGATTTAGGTCTCACCACCGAGGTGGCAGCATTATTAACATTTATATTAGGGGCTTTATGCTACTATGAGGAAGGATACACACTCTCAGTAGTACTGGCCATTGTGGTAACCACCTTACTGGCGTTAAAACCAGTTTTACATAAACTGGCCCAAAAAATCAGTGAAAAGGAAATGATTGATACCCTGAAATTTTTAATCATAGCCTTTGTTATTTTGCCCCTGCTTCCCAATGAGACCCTGGGACCCTGGGATGTTTTTAACCCGTACCAGGCCTGGCTAATGGCGGTATTTATATCTGGAATCAGCTATGCCGGATATATTGCCATGAGGTTTCTGGGACCCCAGCGGGGATTGGGGATTACCGGGATTATCGGGGGACTGGTATCCAGCACTGCGGTGGTAACTGCCATGGCCGCCCGAGTTAAAGAATCACCTTATCTATTAAGGGCAGGTGTTTTCGCCACGGTGGTGGCCAGTTCTATGATGTTTTTAAGGGTTTTCTTTGAAGTACTGGTAATAAATCCTGCCCTGGCACCTTCATTGGCCGCCCCTATGATCATAATGGGGGTACTGGGTATTTTACTGGGCTGGCTGGTATGGCGCAGATCCACAGTTAAAGGAATTGATTCAAAAATCAAACTGGATAACCCCTTTACCCTTAAACCAGCCCTTATATTCGGAGCCTTATTTATTGCCATCTTATTTTTAAGTAAAATTGCCAATATATACCTGGGTAGCAGGGGTGTTTATCTGGCCAGTATAATTTCCGGGGTGGCTGATGTGGATGCCATTACCATCAGCATGGCGTTTTTAGCTCGAAGTTCCACTTTATCATCAGATACTGCTGTTACAGCCATAACCCTGGCCACCATATCCAATACCGCGGTTAAATTTGCCATTGCACTCTTACTGGGAACCCGCCATTTTGCCAGGAATGTAGGGATCCTATTTGCAGTTATTGTTACCGCAGGTATAGCGGCGGTTATATTAATTTAATCCAAAAAAAATAAATTTTATAATTTTTAAGACCGGATCATGGTCAAAATCATCTTATATTTTTCTACTGCATGCAGGGCATGGGGTTCATTTGCAGGCATGATAATCATATCCCCTTTTTTAAGGAGATTCTTTTTACCAGATATGGTTATTTCTGCTTCTCCATCCACAATCTGTACCATAGCATCAAAGGGGGCGGTGTGTTCACTTAAGCCCTCTCCTTTATCAAAGGCAAAAATGGTCACCGTACCTGTTTCTTTTCTTATAATTTCCCTACTAACCACCGCTCCGGGTTGATAGTCAATTAATTCTTCAATTGCCAATACTTTGGATTTTAAATCATCCTTCATTTAATCACCTACAATATTCTTAATTATCTTTTCTTGCTTAGACTATATCAATCTTCATATTATCTTAAATTGAATAAAATTTATACTAAAAGTGTATTTCTTCACTTATCCTCGGGGAATACCAAAGGAATATCTAATAGAACCTTTTTTACAGTCCCGAATACAATCACCACAAGATATACAATCAGAATGACTAATAAGATGTTCATCTTCCATTTCTTTTACCAGTTCCATCATCTCTAGCCCCATGGGACAGACCCAATTACAGCGCTGGCAACTGTCACATTTTCCAGGGTCTGCTTTTAAGTTCAAAGAAGGTATTTTAATTATTCTGGAAACTTTCTGGGCAATATATAAAAAAATTGCCTGTGGACATAGATAACGACAAAATGCCCTATTTCCGGCTATGCTGGATATTCCGACCACCATCATAAAAGATATAACCATAAGCATAATCCCATAACTATTTATATTTAAAAAATTAACTTGATCACTTATTAAAAAGGGATCAAAACCATTATTACCCTCAATTACTCTTCTTGAATATATTATTAGCGCTAAAAAACCTGCAAAAGATAAATATTTAATTTTTGATGCAAGAGGGGAGCGGGCTTTTTTATTCATTAACCATCCCCCCATTACTTCTGATAATGCTCCGTAAGGACATAGATAACCACATGATCCTCCTCGACCTATAAATAATGCCGATATCATCCATAAAAGGAAAACCACAGAACTAAATGTCATCAATCCATTCAATGAACCCATAATAATTTTCACTGGGGAATAAATAATTATTAAAATAGGAAGTAGCAGTACCAATATCAACATGATTGGACCGCGAAAACCTATTTTTCTTTTTATAGACTTTAATTTGAATTTCATTAAAAGACCTTTAGATAATCCTCGTGTCTTTCACTGGTCGAGGGACTTTTACTACTAGAAATCTAAGATCTTTCTGACTTTCATTATACCAGCAGTGGAGTATGTTGGCCGGACTCTCAATTAAGCAGTCTTTTCCAACTTCTTTTTTTTCCTCTCCAATTTCCACAATTCCCTTACCTTCCAGGACATAGAAAAAAACATCCACGGGAGTTATATGTCTTTTTAGTGATTCACCTGGCTTTAGAGTAATATGTACTGCCACTGCATTTTCAGTATCATATAATTTACGTACATCCACCTTATGAGGTGTATCTGATATAGCTACCTTTTCCAGTTCCAAGACTTTCATTTAAATCATTCCTTGTCTGATTCAATGTTAATGATCAAGTGCAAAACAGAAGTTGATCACATTTACATAATAAAAAAAAGAAATTTAAGGCCCTGTATCTAAGGGCCTTAATTCAGGTGAAATATTTTCATCCTAGAATTTGTTTTATATCCTCTTCCGGGTCACCTATAGGGCGCAGGTCGTAATTTTCAACCAGAACTTTTATTATGTCGTCGTTAGCCCATCCCGGCAGTATGGGTCCCAGGTAAATTCCCTTTATATCCAGGGCCAGCAGGCTCCATAAGATGGCCACTGCTTTTTGTTCCATCCAGCTGCAGACAATGGTGAGTGGCAGTTCATTTAACTCCACACCAAATAGTTCGGTAAGAGCAACTGCTACATCCACCGCCACGATAGCGTCGTTACACTGTCCTACATCTATGAGCCGGGGCACCCCTTCAATGTCCCCTAAGTCCATGTCATTGAAACGGTATTTACCACAGGCCAGGGTGAGGACCACCACGTCTTCTGGCAGTTTTTCCACAAATTCAGTGTAGTACTTGGCCTGGGCCAGTGGGGAATCACAGCCTCCCACCAGAATAAATCTTTTAATTTTTCCAGCTTCCACCAGTTCCTTAATTTTGGGTGCCAGAGAAAGGATGGTTGACGCTCCAAATCCAGTGGTTAAAACAGTATCTCGAGGTTCTTCTTCCAGATCCCCCAGTTCCAATGCCTTTTCAATTACCGGGGTGAAGTCATAGTCTTCTATATGCTGTACTCCTGGTAATTCGGCCACTCCGCTGGTGAACATTCTTTCTTTGTATTCGTCCCGGGGAAGGAGTACGCAGTTACTGGTTCCCAGTATAGCCACCGGATATTTGGAAAAGATTTGCCTTTGATCAAACCAGGGCCCTCCCAGCTGACCCACCAGGTGCTTATATTTTTTAAGTTCCGGATATCCATGGGCCGGTAAAAGTTCCGAGTGGGTGTAAACATTTATACCCTTATCCTCGGTTTGCTTTAAAAGTTCAGCCAGAGCTTTCATACTGTGACCGGTGGCCAGAATCCCTGGACCTTTAACTGCTCCTACCGGTACTTGGGTGGGTTCTGGTTCACCATAGGTTTCAATATGGGCTTTTTTAAGTAAAGCCATGGTTTTTATATTCATGTGTCCTGCTTCTACTGCCATTTCCACAAATCGGCCCGGGTCGAAATTAACATTGGTTAAGGTGGAGTAGAAACCCCGCTCCAGGAATGCGTCCACCTCTTCATCGGTGTATCCCAGTTCCCGGGCATGGTATAGATAGGCAGATATTCCTTTTATGGCAAATAACAGGTTATCCTGCAATCGGGCCACGGTGGGTTCTTTTCCACAAACTCCTCTCACCGTACATCCCGTACCCCGGGCGGTTTGGGAGCACTGGTAACAGAACATATCTAAAGCATCTTTTTTTTCCATATTATTTCCTCCATCTAATTCAGGATTATTACATCCTTTTGATTTTTGCAGGTATGTGATCTAAAAACTTCATTTTAATCTTCTTTTAAATTTATTAGCATGGTTCGAACTGATCTTTCCCTACCAGACATAAGGGACAAAGCCAATCATCCGGTAAATCCTCAAATGAGGTGCCTGGTTTGATTCCAGACTCAGGATCCCCGTCCTGGGGATTGTAGATGTATGCGCATACAATGCACCTATATTTCATGAAATGCCTCCACATTTTTCCCTATTATAACATGTAAACAGCAAACTATAAATAATTTTTGTCACTAATAGAGTATAAAATAAAACAAATAATGGAAGGGATATTTTTACTAAAAATAAGGGATTTGAAAATAATTTAAAATTTTAAAAAAAATGGGGAACTTCAATGACTAAAAGGAGATTAAAATGTCAGTAGATAAAAAAACATGGAATGCACTGCAGATAATGGGATTAAATGACTACCAGACCCGTACCTACCTGGCACTCACCTCCATGATTTCTGGAACTGCCACCGAGATAAGCCTCCAGTCCAAGGTGCCTCGATCCCGAATTTATGATATACTAAAAGAAATGGCTAAAAAAGGTTTTGTGGAAATTGAAAGGGGCAGACCTTTAAAATATTCAGTGGTACCCCCTCTGGAGGTATTCCAGAGGAATAAAAAAAGACTACTGGAAGATATGAATGAGGCAGAAAGAGAACTAACAGCCATATACGAAAGCCAGATTTCCCAGCTACCGGCCCCTATCTGGCTCATACATGGACCAGAGAAGATTATAAAAAAGGAACTGGAAATTATTTCCAGGGCTAAACAAAACATAAATATCCGGGCAGGGTTCATGTTTAAAGGCGAAATAGAACTATTAACTGAAAAAATTAACCAGGCAGCTAAAAAAGGGGTTTTAACCAGAATAATGGCTGCTCCCCATACCATGCTTGATCATCAGAAGGTTGATATGGCCCAGGAACTCTCCGGGATTTTGGCGGAAGTTAGAACCTATCAGATACCCTTTGTTAAGATGATTGTACGGGATGGAGAGGAAATGATGTTAATCTTTTCCAGGTTCTCTCCAGAAGATAACCAGGCGGTACCGGTAAGTTCTATTGGGGTATGGAATCAGTATAAGGAAATAGCCCAAAATTATGCTCAGGTATTTGAGGAGATGTGGAAAAAAGATATGCCCCGGCGGGGATAAACTTAACTAAAAATTATTTTTTTTAATTAAATTCATCAGGGGAATCAACTTAAAAACCAGGATAATATTATACCATATAATTTATAATTAAGAGAGTAGCACATATGATTTAATCATATTTCTATCTGGACTTACCAATAATTATTATATCAAATTTTTATTAAGGTGATTGCATGCGTGTACTGTTAATTCATTCTGATTATTTAAAGTATCAAACTAAAAACAAAACCCGAATTGCTGAGGAACTTAGAGAAGATCAAAAGGAAGGATACTTCACCGATTCCCTGGTGGTTTTCACTGCGGTAGAAGCAGAAGACGAGGAAAAACCACAGGAAATTGTGCAAAATGTGGTAAAAGAAATAGAAGATGTTTTTAGTAAAATAAAAGCTGAAAACATAGTAATATATCCCTATGCTCATTTAAGTTCTTCTTTGAGCTCTCCAGACACTGCTAAATCAGTATTAATGGAAATGGAAAAAGAATTAAAAAATAACGGATACAATGTTGCCCGGGCACCCTTTGGATGGTACAAATCTTTTGAAGTATCCTGTAAGGGCCATCCCCTTTCTGAATTATCCCGGACCATCACCACCCAGAAGGTTTCCTCACAAAAAGAGGAAGAAGAAAAAGAAGAATCCCAATGGTACATCCTGGATGAAGGTAAACTCACTCCCCCGGAGGACTTCAAATTTGAAAATGAGGAACTGCGCAAACTAACCATGTATGAACTGGGAAAGACCGAGTCCAGTGGAAAAGAACCACCTCATGTAAAACTCATGCGGGAGAAAAATTTGGCGGATTATGAACCTTCAGCTGATGTGGGACACCTCCGATGGTATCCCAAGGGTAGATTAATTCGGGATTTACTCTCGGACTATGTATATCTCCTGGTTACAGAAGAAGGAGCCATGCCGGTCGAGACCCCTATTATGTATGACCTGGCTGATGACGCCATTCGGGTGCATGCTGAGAAATTTGGGGAGCGGCAGTACCGTATGGGAAATAACAAGAAGGAGTTAATGTTACGATATGCCTGCTGCTTCGGTGCTTTCCGGGTTTTATCGGATTCGTTTTTGACCTGGAAAAACCTTCCGGCCAGAATTTATGAACTATCCACTTACAGCTTCCGGATGGAGAAAAAAGGTGAAGTGGTTGGATTAAAAAGACTAAGAGGATTCACCATGCCGGATCTGCATACAGTATGCCGGGATCTGGAACAATCTCTGGAGGAATTTGACCGGCAGATTGATATGTGTCTGCAGACCGGGGTGGATTTACAGGTAAATTATGAAGTGATATTCCGGGCTACCACGGATTTCTATGATAAGTACCAGGATTGGATGCATCAGGCTGCCCGTAAGATTGGTAAACCGGTCTTAATGGAGATATTACCTGAGAGAAAACATTACTGGATTTCTAAAATGGACTTTGCTGCTATGGACTATCTGGGAAGACCTATTGAAAATCCCACCATACAAATTGATGTGGAAAGTGGGGAGAGATTCGGTATCACCTATCTGGAAGAAAACGAAGAGGAAGGATTCCCTATAATTATTCACTGTAGTCCTACCGGGAGTATTGAACGGGTAATTTGTAGTTTACTGGAGAAGACGGCTATTGAAATGAATGAAAAGGCCCCTATGCTTCCGGTATGGCTTTCACCCACCCAGATAAGGGTGTTACCCGTAACTGAAAATCATCTGGACTTTGCTCTGGATGTGGCCCGCAAATTAAAAGATCAGAATATACGGGTGGATGTGGATGATCGGGGGGAACGGGTTGGTAAAAAAATCCGGAATGCTGCCCAGGAATGGGTTCCCTATGTGGCGGTTATTGGTGATAATGAAGTGGAAAGTGGTAAACTCACCATAAATATTCGTGAAACTCAGGAAAAAAAGACCACAGATCTGGATGGTCTGGTGGTCATGGTTCGTGAGGAAACTAAAAATATGCCTTTCCGGGCTCTACCTCTTCCTCTTTTAATATCTCAACGGATAGCATTTTGATTCTTTTTTAAAGAATTAAATTCTCTTTTTTTTATTTATTTTGTCACCTTAATCTACTATTATTCTTCTTATAAGTTATAACTTATAAGTTATTAGAAAAAACTTATAACTTATAATTAAAAATATATTCTATAAATTGATTACAGGGGAGGTATTTTTAGATGGGAGAAATAATTTCAATAATAAATCAAAAGGGGGGCTGTGGTAAAACTACCACCGCGGTGAATCTATCCACTGCACTGGCCCTGTTAGATAAAAAGGTACTGCTAATTGACATGGACCCTCAGGGCAATGCCACCACCGGTTTTGGTATTCAAAAAGCGGACCTGGAAAAAACTATATACACGGTTCTCAGCCGTAAAGACACCACCCCGGAGGCCATACTCCCCACCATGGTGGAGGGTCTCTATATCTTACCCAGTAATATCGCCCTTTCTGGGGCGGAAGTGGAACTGAGTAGAGAAATAGGCTATCATTCCATTTTAGAAGAGACCTTAAAAGAGGTGAAGGATCTTTTTGACTACATACTGATTGATGTACCTCCCTCCCTGGGCATTCTAACCTTGAATGCTCTGGTGGCCTCTGATAGTGTTATTATACCAATACAGGCGGAGTACTATTCCTTGGAGGGAATGGCTGATTTAATTAAAACCATGAATCTTATTGAAGAGCGTTTGCAGAGTCCATCTCCTATTAAAGGTATTTTAATGACACTTTATGATTCCCGGACCCGGTTGGGTCGGGATGTTCACCAGGAGGTTAAAAACTTCTTTGGTGAGAGGGAGTACATATTTAAAACCACCATACCTCGTAATGTACGTTTAGCTGAGGCCCCCAGTTATGGAAAACCCTGCATACTTTATGACCAGGAGAGTAGTGGTACCATTTCTTATATGAAACTGGCCCAGGAACTTCTTAAACGGGAGGAGGAATAATGTCCCGGAAAAAAACTAAAAATGCCGGGTTGGGAATGGGGCTGGAGGCCTTAATTAAATCCAAAACCAGGGACAAACCAGAAAGTGAAGCACTATCCCCTCAGGAAAAACCTGAAAAAAAGGATAAAAAAGTATCTCAGGGTCCTGATGATGATTCAAACCTGAATGTGGTGACCATGGAAGTTAAAAAAAATCCACGGATAACTTTATGGTCCGCCCGATCAGCAGCAGTTCTACGTTACCTTAAAAAAACTCGTCCAGAATTTAGTATCAGTAAAGAAGCCTCCAGGCTAATAGAAGACGCAGTCCAGGAGAAGTACCCGGAAATCTGGGAGATGTTCTCAGAGATATAAATTATTTACCTTTAGAAACTATTCAGACTCTAAAAACTATTCAAACCCTTAGAAACTATCCAGAGAGGACTGGTAATTTCCTTCCAGTTTGATAAAGGGCTCTGCACGGTGCACCACCACTCCGATTCTTTTTAATTCTTCTAATTTTTTAAAGGGATATTTTTTTCTAATGGAGATTATTCTCCGGGCAGATAAGGGGCCTATTCCTGGGACCCGGATTAAATCCTGATAAGGCCCCTGGTTAACTTCCACCGGAAAAATATCCATATTTATGGCCGCATTATATTTAGGGTCTAAAGTAGAATCCAGGAGTCCATCTTCCTGGAAAATTAATTCATCCACCTTAAATTTATAGGAATTCAGGAGTGCATCCGCCTGATAAAGCCTTGAAGAACGGATTGGATTACCACCTGGTCTATTTTCCAGAGGGGTTTCTTCTAAGGGTTGGAATGTACTGAAATAACTTCTCCTTACATCCATCTTATCATAAAGCCATTTCACCCTTTTTAGAATATCTGCATCACTTTCATCATTGGCCCCTACAATAAGCTGGGTGGTCTGACCAGAGGGGGCGCACTCCAGATTTTTTTTATGTATAGACCGTATCCACTTCAAGCGCCGGAGGATGTCCTTATGATAATCCTTGGTGGAGCTAATCTCAGATAGACCGGAAGGTGTGGCTGCTTCAATATTAACACTCACCCTATCAGCCAGGCCCATGGCCCTTTTAATTATGTCCCGGGAGGTTCCGGGAATGATCTTAAGGTGGATGTAGTCCTGGTATCCATGTTCCCGGCGGAGTATTCGGGCTACCTCCACCATCTTTTCCATGGAAGAATCTATATCTCCTGAAATCCCGGAACTTAAAAACAAACCATCCACGTATTTTTTTTGATAGTAATTGAGAAAAACCCGGGTTAACTCACGGGGAGTTAACTCTATGCGGGTGAAATTTCTTTTACTGTTATTGATACAGTACTTACAATCATTACAGCATTTGTTGGTCATTAAAACCTTAAAAAGAGGTATTTTACATCCTGAACCGACGGTGCTGTGGTATATTCCTGGTAGATTAGCTGAAGAACTGGTGTGGTGATTCACATAATCGCAGAGGTCATACTGGGCAGAATCACTAAGGACCTGCATCTTGCGCATGGTATTCATTAATTAATATTTTATTTTGCTGGCCTTATAACTCCTTTTGCCCAGGAGGTGAAAAGTATTATTCCTGGATTTTATTTTTTTATAATAACCAAATCTTAAATAAAATGGGCTATGATTATTAACCATGAGAATAGTGCTGGCCGGTACTGGAAGTGCCGTAGGGAAAACTACAATTTCCACTGGAATAATGAAAGCATTAGCTGAAGAAATGAATATTCAGCCCTTTAAAGTGGGCCCGGATTACATTGATCCCACCTATCATACCCTGGCTGCTGGAAACAAATCCAGAAACCTGGATTCATTTTTTATGTCCGAAGGACAGATAAGAAAAGCGTTCACCCAGGGATTAAAATCTTCTAACTCTAAAGCAGGCATAATTGAAGGGGTCCGGGGTCTTTATGAGGGGATCAGCCCCATAGAAGATGTGGGAAATACGGCATCCATTGCCAAGGCCCTGAATGCGCCGGTGGTTCTTATTATGAATGCTCGCAGCCTGGTTAAAAGTGCAGCAGCAGTGGTACTGGGATTTAAGAACCTGGACCCTTCTATTAAAATTGAGGGAGTTATCTTAAACCAGGTTAAAAATAAACGCCATTATCTAAAGGCCAAAGAAGCAGTGGAAACCCTTACCTGTACCAGGGTCATTGGTGGCATCCCTCGCAGCCCAGATTTAACGGTGGAACAAAGGCACCTGGGACTGGTACCGGCGGTGGAAAGAGAAAATTTGAAGATATTTATTGATAAATGGAGCCAGGTGGTGCAGGAAAATATAGACCTGGATGCCCTGCAGGATATCATGAAAAACGCCGGCAAAATACCCTCTCACCAGGAGGAACTCTGGAAAAAAGAAAAGGGCCCGGGGGTGAAAATCGGGGTGGCCCTGGATGAAATCTTCACCTTCTATTATCAGGAAAACCTGGAATCACTCCAGGATAATAATGCCCGCATAGTGCCTTTTAGCCCTTACCATGATCCGGAATTACCAGATGTGGATGCAATCTACATTGGAGGAGGATACCCTGAGATATTCTCCCGGGAACTGGAGGCCAACCATTCCATGCGGAATTCCATCCGAAAATTCCACCAGGAAAACCGACCCATCTACGCTGAATGCGGGGGATTAATGTACCTCATGGATTCCATTAACCAGCATAAGATGTGTGGAGTGTTCCCTTACCCGGCAGAGATGACTTCTCATGTACAGGGACTCAGTTATGTTATAGCCCAGGCTCAGAAAGATAACATCATCACCCAGAAAGGGGATGTGTTCCGGGGGCATGAATTCCACTATTCCCGGATTAAACTATCTGGTGAATCAGGATTTGCCTTTGAAATATTAAGGGGAAAGGGAATAACAAACTCTAAAGACGGTTTAATTGATAAAAATGCCCTGGCCAGTTATGTGCATACTCATGCCGCGGCCTGTCCAGGATTTGCATCTAACTTCACCCGAAATGCTGCTGAACTTTAAATAAGTTATAATCTGGTTTCTAAATAATTATTATAAGATGCGATTAAATGAATCTAAAATCCACTTTTAACAAAATAGATATCTTCTCCCCTTATCTGGTTCTGGTGGGGATAGCACTGTACCTTTTACTGGCTTTAACTGCCTTTAATTACCAGATCCAGGGCCTGGAACCACCTTCTAATAATGTTTATTTCTATTTCTTATATGGGTCTCTATTCTATCTACTGGGCATTCTACTACCTTTTATTATTTATAATGGTTTTAAATATAGGGGATTTAAGGAGTTTTTAGAAAAGTCGAAAGAATTAACCATTAAGAAGTATCCTGGTGAGAAGGTACTCCTCCTGGTGGTTGTAATAGGATTAATCTTTCAATTCTGGAACATTTATTCTTCTGGAGGTATTCCCATTTTAAGTGGATACTTAAAGGCCAGTTCCGTTACCAGGGTGTGGCTTTTATCTTATGTCTTATTTCTACCTGGAATTAATATGTTACTGGCTATTTACCCTAAAAAATCATATTACCTTTTACTGGGGTTGGGAATATTTTTATTTGCCCTTACTGGTTATCGCACCACTCCCATTGTCATTTTATTATCATCATTTATTACCCTCTACTACACCCGTAAATTCCAGGCCACCCATATCCTGTTATTTGCCGCATTTCTATTAATTTCGGGTCTCCTGGTGGGTTATGTGGCGGTCCAGGCAATTGAATGGCAACAATGGACTTTAAATCCTTTGGAACTATTTTTTTACCGGGCAGGTTATACTTTAAGCGTATTTGACCAGCTTTTACCTCTTAAAGGTTCCACTCAAGGGTCAGTATTTTATTACACTCTTACTGGTTACTTCCAGGCTGCAGATCCCCGGGCCCTGGTAGGGGAAGTGGTGCTGGGTTACCGGCACTCCACCACATCTACCATCTTTGGACCGGCCTTACTGGACTATGGAAATCTGGCCCTGGCCCTGCAGATGTTTCTTTTAGGTGGAATATTAAAAATTATGCACACCCTGCAAAAATATAAAAAAGGAATCTTCACCGCATTCTATGGGATCCTGATGGCCCAGACCCTGGTCTGGATTGAGACCGGACCCACAGATTTGGTGGTATGGATATTCTTTTTAATGGCCCTGGGGCTGATGATATATCTTATTTTTGCCTACAATCGTAAAGATCATTTTCTTGAAAAAACTTCCGGGGATAATTTATGAAAATAGCAGTGGCTGCTGAAGCTGCTCCTGCCCGGACCCTGGCCCCTATTTTAGAAAAACTGGAAGTTGAATGCCTGGGTTTAAGTCATGGTCCCGGAGCAGCTGAAATTTTAAAGCCATTTTGCAGCCAGATTTATCCCATAGGGAGTGGCCGGGGCAATTCACTCCAAAAAAGATCCCGAACCCATATCGCATATCTGGTAGCCGGGGACACTTTAAAGGCAGTAAAGGCCTTAAAAGGGAAAAATATTGACCTTATTTTAACCTGTGGCAATGCGGGGGATGTTAGAAAGGGAATATCTGCTGCTAATATTTTAAGAATACCAGTTCTACACCTGGAACAGGATATATACAACCCTATAGAAATGATTGCCTTTGCTAACCAGGTCACCGCCCCTTCTAATAAGTATAAGAAATACCTGGAAGATAACTACCTCCTTAAAAATATTGAAAATATTGGAGGATACCCGCTGGCCTCTTACATTAATCAGATGACTTTAAAAAACTCAGAAGATGTTAAAAATACTTACCACATGGATGATTTTATCTTACTTGCCTTAGGGGGGGATTTAAAAGGAAGCGATATCCCAGGGCTTATAAAAACCATGGAATCATTAGAAAAACCCGTATTAATTGTTCCCTTTCGCTTTAATTCGCTACAGGTAAGAAAAATGGTCAAGTCCCCTTTAATTAAAGTGGTGGATGGATTTGTGGATTTACCCTCCATTATGAAATCCTGCCAGGCTATGGTATATGGGGCGGGTATGGGCATCACCCTGGAAGCAGGGGTTTTAGAGGTTTCCTCTATCAAAATAAAGGGTTTCCACCATGAGCACTCCAGTGTGGATCTGGCCCGGGATATGGGAATTCCGGTGGTGGATATAGATGATATACCTCACACTTTATCTACTGTGGATAAACCACAATCTAAAAACCTGATTAAAGATGCAGAAGTAGCTGTAGATAAATTTGTCAATCTGGTTAATAATTTCAGGGTGGAAGGGACTTCTAAATCAGGATGGTCTACTTTTAATAAGATAGGGAAGGCCCGTTCTAAGTTTAGATAAAAATAATGTTTTTTAATTACCAGGACTTTTTTTACCTTTAAATTTTTGTAATAATTTTAGAATAATTAATATTAAATAGTAGTTTACTCTATTTTCTATTATTACTATTTGAGGTGATTAGTATTAAATTAGAGGAACTCCTTAAACAAAATATTGTAAAACAAAGCACCACCTACAACTGCGGCCCGGCTGCACTGGCCACGGTGATTAAGGCCCAGGGTGTACCTTGTACTGAAATGGAAATTGCAAAGATGGCTGGTACTGATGAAAGTGGAACCAGCATGTATGGATTGATTCAGGCAGCCCGAAAAAAAGGCATGGAGGCGGTTGGAATGCGTCTGGGACTGGATAATCTCCAGCCACATAACATAGTTTTTATTAAAATAAATGGCTCCGCCCATTATAGCGTGATAAGAAAAATAAGTCGGAATAAAGTGTTCTTAGCCGACCCTTCCCTGGGTGAAATTGAAATCAATAAAGATACATTTATCCGGATGTATAGTGGCAATGCTTTGGTGGTTAAGTAGTCCATACACCATTTAAGGTTTGAGAATATTCACCTAAAAACCGTGTTTTTATGATAAAATATATAAGGCCTATCCCGGAATGGTCATCATATAAAAACTTAATTAAAATAATTAAATCAAAAAGTACTTACTTATATGAGTATTAACATTTTTTGGTGATTTAATGGTTGTAAAAATTGGTATAATTAAATGTGGTAATATCGGTACATCTCCTGTCCTGGACTTATTACTGGATGAGAGAGCAGACCGACCTAATATAGATGTTTGTGTAGTAGGCTCCGGGGCCAAGATGAACCCGGAAGAGATTGAAAAAGCCGTACCATTAATGCTTGAAATGGATAGGGACTTTGTCATATTCATAAGCCCAAACCCTGGTGCTCCAGGACCGGCTAAAGCAAGAGAATTATTATCTGCTGCAGACGTACCAGCCATCATCATTGGTGATGCTCCTGGACTACGATCCAAAGACGAAATGGAGGAACAGGGCTTAGGTTACATCATTGTTAAAGCCGACCCTATGATCGGTGCCCGAAGAGAATTCCTGGACCCTACTGAAATGGCTTCCTTCAATGCTGATGTAATTAAGGTATTAGCTTTAACTGGCGCCTACCGGGTAGTCCAGAACACTATTGACGCTGCTGTAGCAGATGTTGAAGCTGGAAACGCTATCGAATTACCTAAAGTGGTAATCTCCCGGGATGTAGCTGTAGAAGCTGCCCAATTTGCCAGCCCTTATGCTAAAGCTAAAGCCATGGCTGCCTACGAAATCGCTACCAAAGTAGCTGATATTGATGTAGAAGGTTGTTTCATGGTGCGAGATGCTGAAAAATACATACCTATTGTAGCATCTGCTCACGAAATGATTTTCACCGCTGCTAAATTAGCTGAAGAAGCTCGAGAAATCGAAAAAGCTAATGACACTGTCGTTCGAACCCCACACGGTGGAGAAGGACAGAACATGTCTAAATCAGACTTAATGTCTAAACCACAATAAATTAAATAACAAGTGGTCCCTTGAGGGACTGCTTACTTTTTTTGTTTTATTAAAATTAATACCAAGGTTTATTATCGGTTTTAAAAAATAGCTATTTATATTGGATTTTACTTATTTTAAGGACTTTTAAATATAAAACAGGCTTTAAATTTACTAAAAAATATATATATGCAGGAAGCCCTGCATACAATATCATTCCTTTTCCATTCCTTCTACTTCATCACAGTTGATGATAAGGGCATTATTGGGACAAGCCTCTACACAGGCTGGTATTAAAACATCAGCATCCAGACAAAGGGTACATTTACGGGCTATTAAATCTTCAACATAAAGACTCTTATGGGGACAGGCATCTATACACTTTTTACATCCCACACACTTATCCTGATCAACGATGGCTATGCCATCCTGGAGGTATATGGCGCCCACATTACAGGCCTGTTCACAGGGTGCATCCTCACACTGGATACAGATATGGGGTACTGAATCCACCTTTTTGATACGGCTCTGGCCATGGGTATCAGCACACCTAACAAAACATATATTACATTTGGAACATTTAAGGGGATCTAGAAGATCTATATGAGGGTTCATAAATTATCAACTCCTATTTTTTTTGGAGATTATATCAATTGGGGTGATGGGCCGGGTGGCACACACCCGACCCGGGTAAATTTTTAAAGTATGGATGGTTCCTGAGCCGCCATCCGGGGCTTCCAACCTGCTTCTTTTAATTGTTTTAAAATTTCATCTTTATCTTTAAAGGGTATCTCCTTTTCATCCCGGATGTAGTGGGCCAGATCAGATGGCAGGGTTCCATAATACTTCTGGTGGATATCCACGTAGTTAGTTAACTTTATTAAACGTCCTTTAGGTGTGTCATTGGGCCTAATGCACATCTTGGCGGTCATGGCCATACATTCGTTTATACTTTCAGCAGAGTAGGCCAGATGCACCGGGGCTGGTTCAGAAACCACTGTACTACCATCCCTTTTATCTTTGATGGTTCGGGGTTCTTCCTCATTTCCCAGATACAATCTACGGTACTTGGAGGCCTGGGGACCGATGATGGTGGGTATGCCCCATCGGTTGGCACCGGTGGCAATGGCAAAGGCCTTCTGAGACATGGCACCCCAGGCAATTACACAAACACCGATCCGGTTGAGGATATAATCAGATATCTCCACGAAGTTCTTCTCCAGGGGTACCCGGGCAAAGATATTGGCAATCTTAATGGCACTGCCTATGGCATGGGCATTGGCCACACAAGGCCCCAGACTCAAAAGACCGCCTTTATCAAACCGGTCACTGTACTTCTCATAGAGGGTTTCCCCATCTTCGTCCTTATACAGGGCTATATCCATGGCGGCACATCCGGCTGCCATCACAATATAACCTCTTTTCAAGTACTCTTCGGCAATAAGGGCCACTTCCTTTTCACCCTGAGCATAATTGGAACAACCGGCCAATGCCAGCACCCCCGGTATATCCCCGAAGACAATAGGTGCTCCCACCCGCCGTATTTCCACATCCTGGATAGGGCCTCTTCCAGATCTTATCAGGTACTTTTCAGCTTCGATTTTATCCTGAGCTGCCCAGCATATCAGATTAACCAGAGGAATATCCTGGCTGCACTCTTCCATACATTTACCACAGCCCACACATTTACCATAGAAACTGGCCATTAATTCTTTATCATCTGTTTTAGCATCCTTTAAAGCCTGGGTTAAGGGTAACATTACTGGACATACTCGATCACATTGACCACATTCGATACATTCTTTTATAAGCGCCTGAGGGTCCTCACATTCTTGTCCTGCAAAGTGGTCGGTCAGGGAAAGAGTTTCACCTTCACAGTCCGTACCACAGGAACTGCAGATGTAACATCGTCCATTGGACTGGGTAAGTTTTACATCCTCTGGAGCATTGGTTTTCATTCCCTGGGCGGTTTCCCGGCACTCTTTAACCTGGCGGGAGAGTTTCACTGCCACCTGGCCCACCTTTTTAACATCCCTAATCAGCACTCCCGGTAACTCTCCTTTTAATATTTCATTGATAATTACTGCAGGAGCTTCACCAGTTTTATCAGGAAGTCCCAGAGAACACTTATCACTGGTGGCAATAATGGGGATATGGTTTTCGGCACATAATTCAAATATGTCTGCCCGGATACACTGTTCATCCAGGACCACCACATCCGGTGCTCCGGATTTGATGAACATGAGCTGCCGGGATATGGGCCCCACTATTTTGGATCGGGCAGATGATCTTCCCAGTTCAATGGCAGTGCAGCAGAGTCCACATATCTCCAGGTCCTCTTCCAGATCCATTTTTTCAGCATAATCTATTATCTCGGTACCAGGAGCAATACTATGGCCGATGGCCAGTATAACCGGTTTTTCACGGTCAATAACTCCCATACCAATTTCTAAAAGGGGAGTGTCTTCCTGTCCTTTATTCAAATCATAAAGGTTAATCTGGGCTATTTCAGCTATCTCCAGGCTCAAGTTATCTATCATACCGGCATGAAGGGCTTTGGATTCAAAATCCAGGTAATTTCCTTCCTGCCCGGTATGGGTGGAGGCCATGAGATTGGTTAATTCCTTTTCCACACATCCCATAATCTGTTCCAGGTCAGCGGCGTTTTGGGGTATTATCCCGGTGAGGGTGGTAATGATGGGGGAGGTGATAT
This sequence comes from Methanobacterium sp., assembly GCA_019084405.1. Lineage (GTDB taxonomy): Archaea > Methanobacteriota > Methanobacteria > Methanobacteriales > Methanobacteriaceae > Methanobacterium_F. Next base: position 30,865 of record JAHRFX010000006.1, on the reverse strand, counting down.
CAATGGAACTATCGTATTTTAATTCCATTTCCGGGTTATGTTCCAGTAATCTATCCACCAGGTCCCGGGCATGGGCAGCATGGGTGGAGGCACCTATACAGGAGGTAAGAAGTGCTATACGGGATTGCTGCTTTTCCAGGTTTATGCCGCAGGCTCCTTTTTTATTTTCAGATAAATCGCATTTACCATAGGTACACATGCAGCACATATCACATAATGGAGCATAAAACGGCTTAAAATGGGAGAGCAGCTTAAAATCCCATTCTCGTAATTTGGGATAATCTAAGGATATGCTTTTTGCATATTCCTTACTTACTTCTTTTTTTTCTTTTATATAAGAGTCTATATCCTTAAAATCCACATTAAAATCCACATTCAACCCTCGAGCTGAAAATGAACTGCTATCTTTATAGTTACTTGGGGGCAAAAACATCACCTTTAAATACTATCATTATTAATCATTATAATAAGTACTGAGAACACTTCGTATTTAAAGGTATTGGTGATATAATGTCTGCATGGAATCCGGCACTATCATGTGCAAATGAGGCCCAGGCCTGGCCTTCTAAGATGGCGGCCCTGACCCTAAAACAATCCAAAAGACCCTTATTTATTATGGGGTCATTGTTAAATGAAATACCACGGGATATAACTGATAAATCTCTGAAAATAGCTAAAAAAAGGAATATCCCAGTTATTGCTACTGGTGGATCAAATCTGGCCATGGACCGGTCAAAGTTCAAACCAGATAAAACCATGGGAGTAATTGAAATAATAAACCACCTGAAAAATCCCCACTGGAAAGGACTGGATGGGGAAGGAAACTACGATCTGGTATGTTTTATTGGTGTTCCTTATTATCTGGGGTCCCAGGGACTATCCACCCTGAAGAACTTTGCTCCCCATATTAAAACCTTGACCCTGTGTCGTTTTATGCACCCTAATGCGGATATGAGCTGTCCTAATGTATCTTATGAGGAATGGTTGGTCTGGCTGGATGAAGTGGCCCGGTATCTGGATTAATCCTCCTCAGGGGCTTTTTAATCTTTTTTAGAGAATAATTAGAATTACTTATTTAGTTTTCCAGGCTTTTTTATAGTAATACGGCCCAGTATTATTTTTACAGGATGTTTAAAACTTTTTACTTGATGATTAAATCCAGCCATCGATTTTTTTTTTAATGATGGGGAACCATTAATTATTTATTTTTTCATAAATTATACCTAGAGGGCTGTTATTATTTTAAAAGATTCTTTAAACTGATAATCATTTATAACTCTATTTTTATAAGTTTTCCAGGGTAATAACAGGTTATAGGGGGCACTGAATTTTCAGGATGAGTATAAATGATAATTATTACGTTTTTATAGCTTTTTGACTTATTAGTATTCTTTTTAAGGGCATTTATTAATAATTCCTTGATTTTCCCCTAGAAAGTAATAATATAAAAGTAATAAATAGTATTAAATAGTGAGTGGAACAATCGTTACTTTGTTATAAAATACAAAGGAGGTGAAAAGTATTAAAAAACAAGTGATTTTACTAGTAATAACATTTGTTTTCATACTTACTCTCTGTGGATCAGCATTCGCAGAAGAAAATATAACACCTGAGGTGATGCAATCTGATACTCCATTAGAGGATTTACCCGAAAGTGATGATGTTTTACCTGAAATAAAGATCTCAGGTATGGTTCTGGATTGTGAAACTGGTGAACCATTTTCCAATGTTACTATAAAAGCAGAGGGAAATGGTGAAGTTTTAGCCACCACTACCACGGCTGCTGATGGAAAATATGAATTGATCTTCCAGAGCCTTTTAACTGAATTTACAGTCACAGCCAGCTATCAAGGACATAAACCTTCATCTACTATAGTAAGCCCTACTTCCAGTGAATCTGGCGATTCAGATATTTATGGAACTGCAGATTTTGAACTTGGTAAACCGACGGTATTAATCCTATTTCAAGGCACCATAGACCCAATATTTTCGACCGCTGTAGTTGACTCTGACTTCTTAGAAAGTGACATTCGCACTACAACAAACCTTCCCGACACATTCACGGATTACGATCTTGTATTTGTAGACTGGATGTGGAGAGATACACCAAATCTAGACCAAATACGCATATTAATGACAGAAGCAATAGGAAAGGGTATACCTGTCATTTTAACTGTATCCTGGATAGATCTTCCAGAGGGAGTCATAGTGGCCAATGGACACCCAAAACATCAATGGATCAGAACTTACTGGCAAAACAGGGCCAGTTCAATAAATTCAAGGGAGCTTCTAAAGTATCTTGGAGTTAAATTTCTTGGATTAGACCTAGGAGAACTAAATCCTCCCGTTCCTGTTATAAAAACAGGAATTCATCATCCGGATACAATGGAGCTGTTTCACAACTTGAAGGATTATCTTAGCTGGTATGGCTCAATAGAAGGTCAAAAAACGGTCGGAATCTTATTCCACGAGACTGACTATCTAAAGAATGACTTAGAATCAGTAGATGCGTTAATTAAAGCCTTTGAAAATAAAGGTATAAGTGTGATTCCCTATTTCTATGAACATCATGGTAACCCCAATATCGATAAATTTCTTATGATAAACGGTAAAAATGCTGTAGATGCAATTGTCCATTATAAAATGTTTGGATGGTCTGTAGATTCCTCAACAGAGGATGTTATTGACGTACTTGAGAAACTAAATGTTCCTATCATAAAAGCCCAGAAATTTTCTGGAACTTATGATGAATGGTTTAATGGAAAACTGGGACTTCAACCCCCTGCCATTGGGGGCACTATTGTGCCATCAGAACAGGATGGAATGTTTGGTTCCATTGTGATATCCACAAGGGAGGAAGATTCAAGATATTCTCATCTTCCATTTGAAGTAACGTTTTACAAGCCAATTGAAAGACAGATAAATTGGCTGGTGGATCTCAGTATTTCCTGGATAAATCTGAGATATACTCCTAATTCGGAAAAAAAAGCTGCCATAATATATTGGCATGGTCCGGGTAAGGCTGAAGGAGCAGGTGCAGGACATTTAGATGTCTATGCCAGTTTGGCTAATATTCTGGAAGCCTTGAAAAATGAAGGATACTACCTCGGTGACAACCCTCTCCCAAATGAGACAGAACTGACAAACCTTATAAGAAACCAGGGACTGAACATTGGGCTGTGGGCTCCAGGAGAATTAGAAAATCTAATAGAGAACTATCCAGTAATTAAAGTGCCTCTAGACGATTATATGAATTGGTTCAATGAATTAAACGAAGCAAAGAAAAATGAAGTCATCGAAATGTGGGGAGACGCCCCGGGAAACATCATGGTTTACGAAAACATGATAATACTTCCAGTAATCCAGTTTGGAAATATAATCCTTGCTCCTGAGCCTTCCCGTGGATATACACAAGATCATGGGGCAATGTACCACAGTGGTTATATTCCACCTACACATCAATACTTGGCCTTCTACTTCTGGCTAAAACAGGGTTTTGATGCTGATGCAGCTATACACTTCGGAAGACACGGAACAGTGGCCTGGTTACCAGGTAAGACTGGACCTGGTCTGGATCGTGATAACTGCTGGCCAGCTATAGTAAGCCAAGACATACCAGTAATCTACCCCTTCACAGTGGAAGGTGGTGAAAGTCTCTTACCAATAAGACGGCAGACACCGGTAATGATCAGCCATCTTATACCTCCTGTAACCATTGCTGGGTTATATGGTGATCTGGCTTTACTGCACATGAAAATGCATGAATATGATTCAACATTTGATGAAAGTGTTAAGGAAGAATACCGGAAGACCTTAATTGACATGGTTCGTGAACTAAGACTGCATGAAGATTTGAATATTAACCTGGATTCTATAGATGACTTTGAAGCATTTATGGATGATATCCATGAATATTTACATGAACTGGAGAACGCCTTCATTAATAATGGGTTCCATGTATTTGGTATAGCTCCGGAAGGAGATAGGCTATTGTATCTGGTGCAGACTTTATTAGGCCATGATTTCCAGGAATATCTCGATAAAGAATTTATCGGTGATTACCATCTGGTTGATGATCATGAGTTGATACAAGAACAGGTAAAACAACTTCTTCAAATGGTTATATTTGAAAATAAAACTCCTGAAGAAGCACAATTAGCTGTACTTGGTTCATCAACCTCAAAACTCAATGAATACCTAACTCTCGCAATTAAATACTCAGAATACATTAAACAATCAAATCAAGAAATAACCAGTCTTTTAAGAGCTCTTAGTGGACAATACATAACTCCTGGTAATATTGGGGATCCAATACTCAATCCAGAAGTACTTCCAACAGGTAAAAACATTTATTCATTTGATCCAAGAATAATGCCTACGCAAGAAGCATGGAATGTAGCAGTGAAGCTGGTCGATGATCTAATTAATCGTTATCTTGAGGAAACTGGCGAATACCCTCACAAAATAGCATTCATGCTATGGGCAACCCATACTCAACAAGACAGGGGTGTCATGGAAGCTGCAATACTTTACCTACTTGGTGTTGAACCAGTACCAGACCCTGGATTTAAATTCCATTACACAGATGTTAAATTGATAGAAGACCTTGAAAGGCCTAGAATCGATGTTGTAATAACTACCACATCTCTATACCTAAATATGTTTCGTTGCAGGTTAGATTTACTAGATAAAGCTATTAGGCTTGCATCAGGCGCTACTGACGACACTCAACCCAACTATGTAAGAGAAAACTCTGAAGCAATGTATCAAGCGTTAATAGATTTAGGTTTCAGTGAAGAAGAGGCTAAAAGACTTTCGATGAGCAGGATTTTTTCCCAAGAACCTGGAAACCATCACAATGCCATGCAACATGCACTGCTAATGAGTGACACATGGGAAGACGAATTAAAGTTAGCAGAAACCTATATTGGAACGTTTGGCCATATATTCCAAGGATCAGAAAAAGATCCTATTTATTTACCAGACCTGTACAAACTTGCATTAGATGGAAGCGAAATTGCATTGTTTAGAAGAGTCAGTAATGTAAATGACCTAATTAGTGATGATGACTACTTTGGATACTTTGGCGGTCTTGGCCTTACAATTCGAAGCATTTTCGGAAATGATCCAAAGATGTGGCTCATGAATGTCGAGAATCCATCTAACCCAAGGATAGAATCATTAACTGATTCCCTATGGAGAGATCTTAGAACCTCATACTTCAATCCGAGATGGATTAAAGCGATGCAAGAACACAATTCCGCAGGCGCACGAGAAATGACGCATTTCCATAAACATCTATTTGGTTGGACTGTCACTTCGCCGGACTCAGTAACAAACAGCATGTGGGATGAAAGTTACAGTGTTTATGTACTGGATAAACACAATTTAGGCCTTAAAGAATGGTTTAATCAGAGCAATCCCTATGCTTTGGAATCTATGTATGCTCAGTTTATGGAGACCAGTCGTAAAGGGTATTGGGAGACTGATGTTTCTACTAAAACTCATCTGGCTAATGAATGGGCTAACTCTATTATTCAAAATGGTGTGTCCTGCTCTCCACCTACCTGTTCTAATTTGGATATGGTGGAATGGGCCATGCAGTATATGGATGCGGATTTAGCTTCTCAATTTAAAGAACAGATGTATATGGCTACTAAAAATGCCATGTTTGCGCCGGGTGGATCTGATCCTGGTGTTACACCTGGTATTCCTGGTACTACGCCTGGTACTCCTGGTGAGACTCCTGCTGGCGGTTCTACTCCTGGTAGTTCTCCTGGTCAGTCTGCTCACTCACATGATGTTTCGGCTGAAGTGGCTTCTGAGTCTTCAGAGGCTGCAGAATCTGCTGAAGCTGGTGAAGAGAGTTCAAAGTCCTATGAAGTCAGTACAACTGAATCTGCTTCTACTAGTCAGGATAATTCTATGATTTATACCATTATTGGTATAGTTTCTGTTCTGGCTCTGGTAGGTGCTGGTTTCTACTTTGGACCTGGTAGAAAAAGTTAAATAAAACAATTTTCTCTTTTTTTCTTTTTTTTTTAGGAGAATAATACTGGATTATTTTTAGAATCTAATTTAAAAATAGAAGATCTTTAATTTTTACTAATTTAAAAAAAAATAAATAAAAAATATTGTTCACAGTACACCCTTGGTACTGGGTATCATATCATGCTCCACTACAACTGCCTCTTTAAGTGCACGGGAGAGTGATTTAAATAATGCTTCAATCTGATGGTGGTCGTTTTCTCCTTCAAGCTTTGCATTTATATTAATGCCTGCATTTTGAGCAAATGATTTAAGAAAATGGGATACATTCTCGGTGGATAAATCACCAACCTTCTGCTTTTTGAATTCCATATCCAGTACACAGTAGCTGCGGCCACTTATATCCACCGCAACCGTGGCCATGGCTTCATCCATGGGTACCAGGGCATGTGATATTCTTTTTATTCCCTTTTTATCACCTAAACATTTTTTAAAGACATCTCCTAGCAGTAATCCCACATCCTCCACCGTGTGGTGGTCATCCACCCCTACATCGCCCTGGGCTTTTACCATTAAATCAAAAAACCCGTGCCGGGCAAAGGACTCCAGCATGTGGTTGAAAAACTCCACTCCCGTGTCTATGTCGTATTCGCCCTTACCATCCACATTGAGCATAATCTGGATATCGGTTTCCGAGGTCTTACGACTCATCTTTTTTTTTCTCATCTTTACCATCTCTTATGATTTCTATGGCCTCTACCGGGCACTTGGCAGCACATATGGTACACCCATGACAGAATTCTAAATTACAGGCCTGTGCTTTTTTGGATCTACGGTCCACACTCCAAATTTTTCCTCCCTTGGGACACTCTGTTACGCATATTCCACAACCGGTGCATTTTTTTCCGTCTACTTTAATCTGTATGATAATACTACCTCTTTTTGTGATAAGTTATAACTTATAAGTTATAATTAATCAGATTTTCATAACACTGGGGGAAGTGGCCTTAAAACCAGCAAAAACCTGACTACCTAAATCCAGATTAAGTTTTTCCCAGGAATAACGAGTAATATCCACTAAAACTGGTATATTATTCCCTAAATCTAATTTAATCCGGACCATCTTATTTTTAAGTTCCATACCCACTATCTTTCCCGGGAGCAGGTTACGTACACTGGACTCCTGCAGCTGGAGCATGATAAAAATATCTTCCGGGCTTAATAAAATCAGGGCCTGATCCCCTAGCTCCAGGTCATCGGATATAGGTAGTATGACTTCATGATCCCCCACCTGAATAACCATCACCTGATTTTCTTTATCCCGGCTAATGACCTGGCCTTCAATTTCATTCATGTGGCTGTGTTTTTGCAGAATTTCATTCAGTTTCTGATATTCTTTAATAATTAACTTTCCGGTGGGGGCAAGCTGGCTAGCACCACCTCCACCTTTACCTCCCCTCTGGGTGAGAACCACCGGAGAACCCACCACTTTTTCCATAATTTCTATGTACTTCAAGGCAGTGCGGTAGGGTACCTGGGCCTGTTGCGAGGCTCCCCTTATGGAGCCACAGCTATCTATTTTTTTTAGAAGATTAAATTTTTTATCATCAATTAATAGATACTGGTTATCTATTTCCAGTTGATATTCCGGCTGGTTCCTGATATTTGCCATAAGCTATCTCCTAAACAATATTGTATGTACTAAAGTAATTAAATATTTAGCATTATCTGGAAATAAAAAAATGGAAACTTCGTTAATTTACTTATTCTGAAGTAAATCTATCAATAACCACCATAATCCGTTCTAAAAACCCGGATAGCGGTCCTGCTTTTCGGGTTACCTTACGCAGTAAACGCACATCCCTTTTTTCAAAACCCCCCAGGAGTAAAAGAGATACGGTGTATACTACCGGGGAGATGATAACTGCCAGTACGAGTCCCAGGAGGTTCTGGGGTAAAAAGAATATGGCAGCACCCATAACCAGGGAGGCCCCGATTATTTTCCCAAAGGCCCGGAAAGGAGGGTTAATTTTGGTTATTCTATAAGTCTGGATGAGTATGGCCACCATGATAATAAATGCGGCAATGGTAGTGGCCAGTGCTGCCCCTTCAATACCATAAACAGGCACCAGGGCCAGGTTCAAGGCCAGGTTCAATCCGGCCCCGGCTATCAGGATATACATGGGGTGACGGGGGTAGCCAATACCCTGAACAATACTGGAACCCACCATAAAAAGGGTGTAAAAGGTCATCCCAATAACCAGGATACTCAGTGCAACATAACCCGATGTAAAATCACTACCAAATAATTGTCCCAGTATAGGCTGGGAGAAAAGGGCAATTCCCACACACATAGGCAGCACCAGTAAAATAACTATACGATAGGACTGCACCATATAGGTGGTTAAAAGTTCCTTATCCTTAAGTGCAAATGCTTCTGATGCTGCCGGCAAAACCGCAGTGGCCACCGAAAGTGATATTACTAGAGGTAATCGGGCTAAAGGATCAGCTGCAGTATAATAACCTATATCCTGTAAAGCCATATAAACTCCCATCACAAAAATCCCAATATCATAAATTGCCATTTCCGATAGGGCGGTAATTATAACGGGAATAGAAAAGCTAAGCAGGGTCTTAATTAAACCCAGTTCCTGCCGGAAACTAAAGCGGTGCTCGGGATCTATCTCTGGTAAGTACTTCCAGAGATATTTTTTAAATATGATATAAGCACTAAGAGCTGAAGCAGCAAATCCTACGGCGGTTCCTAAAACTGCTCCAGCAGCATAAAAACCAGCCATAACCAGTACCACGGCAAAGGTAATCATGAATATCTGTTCTACTGCCCGGGTGGCCACAATGTATTCCATTTTATATAGGCCCTGGAAAGCTCCCCGGAAAGCCCCTACAATCACACTAAAGGGGGTGATAAGGGCCACAGCCTGGAGGGGATAAGCCACCAGTGGCTTTCCAAAGACTTCATTGGCCAGCCAGGGAGCACTAAAAAACATTAATATGGAAAAAAAGATCCCCAGAAAAATCATAAGTTTTAAGGAGGTAAATACCACCTGACGGGCCATCTGATCTTCACCCAGAGCCTTATGCTGAGCCACGTATTTAGCTATAGCAGGAGGTAACCCTCCCGCAGACAATATCTGAAATATTCCCTGAAAAGGAAGAGTTAAACCCAATAAACCATATCCCTGGGGGCCTAAAAGTTGGCCCATGAGCATACGGTAGATGTAACCCCCGAATCTGAAAATGAGGTTACTGATAATGATAAGGAAACTTCCCTTAACCAGTTTAGAGCTAGCACTTGAACCATTAGATGAAGCCATTAAATCACCCTAATATGAAAGAATAATTACTTTTTATAAAAATAAAAGAACCATATGAATTAGATATTATTTAGAATAATAGCTTATATACTTAATTCCTGAATTTCTTTAAAAATTAGAATACACTCTAAAAATTAACCATTTTCCTTTAAAAAAATAGTAATTAAGGGGATTCCCCTCCCCCATATCTTTTCAGGTAACGGGCAAACATATTAACTGTTTTTTTAAGTGTCCTGAAACCCTCCTTATCCTCTTTCAATCCCTCTAAGGTATCCTGGGACCATAAACACGCCCCCAGATTGGCACCAAAAGAACCTCCACTTACAGGTATGATACCCGAGAGGATGTAGTAGGTGTGTATCTGTTGTATGGCTAATTCCTGACCACCAGAGCGATCTCCCCCTACGGCAATACCCATTCCTATTTTGCCCCGGAGAGAGTCATAGTCTTCTGCTCCCAGTGCCCGGCAGCGATCCATTATGGCCTTTAACTGGGCACTTATAGTACCATTGTACATGGGACTGGCCATTACTATACCGTCTGCTTCTTTTAAGAGTTCAAAAACAGGTAGCATATCGTCTTTCAGGACGCACTCCTTATTTTTCAGGCAGTAGTCGCAGTGGCGGCATGGACCAATTTTTTTACCTCTAACTGCGAAAAATTCGGTTTCAAAACCTTTTTCTTCCAGCATATTCAATGCTTCATGCAAGGCATAATCGGTGGCTTTTTTTCTTGGACTTCCACATATTCCTACTATTTTCATGAAAAGACCCCCTTTATATATAATTTCAAAGTCTATTGATATAATAAGCTATTTCCTGCTCTATTTCCTTTTTATTAGGATTTCCTAATTGATCCATCCAGTTAATTGCATACCATTTATTATTTTTCTCAAAGCGCACTATTCCATTAAAACTAACCTTAGTATTATCTTCATAAAGCAGGTAGTAATTATTGTAGTAGGCTTTAATTCCGGCTATCCGGGTAGTACCATAATCTTCAAGCTGACTGTATCCTGTTTCATTGTAGATTTCCAGGTCACTTATTTCTGTTTCAGCTTTAGTTTCATTTAATGATTCTACAAAGCACCACTGGTTATAACTTCCACGGACCACTGCCCATTAAACTCACTACGGTACCCCATTTCTGTTTCAGTTCTTTGCACCTTATCCGGGGCTTCAGATACACATCCTGATAGTGATACTATACTCAGTATGAGCAAAAAAAATGATAAGATTTTTCATGATATAGTGTAACTCCTTGGGGGATGATTAATTTTATGATTTTTTTTATTTTGTTACTTAAATTATTATTATATGGACCTTTTTTTAAATACGCGGTATCCACATTAGATGAACCTGCTTTTTATTTGATTTTAGGGATGGGCACGGTCCTTATCCTGGGCCTGGTATTTTTGGAGTAATTCCTTTTCTTCTTCCTTTTTAGGGAACATGAAGAAGACCAGAGCCCCTCCCAGCAGGATGGCCAGGATACCTGCCAGGTGGGCCCAGTGTTCCCCCGCCAGGAAAGAATTTTTAGCTGCATTCATGATGGGAGTGGCATATTCGGGATATCTCCGGGCCAGTTCCTGGGCACTGGAAAATGATTTTTGCAGGGTGGCCACCACACTGGCTGATATCTGCGCTTCCTTTTCTGGAGGCAGTCCACTGATTTCTTGGGCAAAAGACCGGGCATATCCGGCGGTGAGCAAGGCCCCGAATATAGAGGTCATGATGGCTCCTCCTAAATCCCGCTGCAAATCAGCAGTCCCTGAGGCCATACCCACTCTTTTTACTGGAACCGAACCGGTGAGAGAATGGGAAGCAGGGGTACCGGCTAAACCCACCCCGATACCGATAAGGGCATAGGTTAAACCCACCATCCAGTAAGGTATCCCTTCTTTCCATAAAAAGAGCATGCTTAAAAAACCCAGAAGACAGAAAAAGTAGCCGGATAATAGGGTGAAGCGGGAGCCATGGGAGTCCACCAGCTTAGCCGACTGGGGAGCCACCACCACCATGAACACTACCGAGGGTAAGATGGCCACCCCGGCTTCCAGGGTGGAGTAGGCCAATACATTCTGCAGGTACTGCTGGCCAATATACATGGCCCCCATCAGGGAGCCGAAGACGATTATCCCGGCAGCAGCAGCCACCCAGAATATACGCCGACTGGCTACTTTAAGATCAAATAAGGGATTTTTAACTCTTTTCTGGCGGATGATGAAGAATAATCCGGTAGCCATGGTTATAAACACTAATATCAGGGCCAGGTTCAGTTCCTGGGGAACCGGGAGCAGGTTGATGGCCAGTACCAGGGTTCCCAGCATGATGAGTGAGAGTAAACCTCCCAGGTTATCCACCGGAGCAGTGGTTTCATTCACATGGGAGGGAATATATTTCCAGGACATTAATATGGCTATAAAAGCCAGAGGCAGGGTAATTAAAAAAACCGATCCCCAGGGGCGGAAAAGTAATAAATATCCAGATATTATTGGTCCTAATGATGCAATAGCTGCCCCTACACCGGACCATAAGGCAATGGATCTGGTCTGAGCATAACCAGTCCATAAAGCGGCAATCAAAGCCAAAGTGGTGGGGAAAGCCATTCCAGCAGCCAGACCTCCCAGGATACGGGCCAAAATTAAAATTTCAATGGTGGGTGCAAAACCCGCCAGTATAGAGGCAGGAATGGCCAGTATGGTTCCAGATAGAAGCATCAGTTTTCTTCCATGACGGTCCCCAATAGCACCGAACCACAGTACCGAGGCGGCCAGTCCCAGAGAGTAACCCACTGCCACCAGGTTCAGGTGTATCTGGGAGGTGTTAAAGGCAGCTCCTATAGAGGGCAAGGCCACATTGGCCACGGAAAGATTCAAATTAGCCACTGCCGCCACCAGAATGAGAGTGGCCAGGACCAGAGCACCGGGGTTATCTACTTTTTTGTCCATGTTTAATCCTCATATGTTTTTTAAATATCTACTTTATACTGATTTTTATGATTATTAAGGATTTGGAGAAATTTTTGATTTTATCCATAGTTCAATGGGATTTAGAATTAGGAAAGGACCTATCCCTAAATCAGCCAGCAGGAGATAATATAACAAAGTTTATAGTTGTTTTGAACATAGTTTAAGCAGGGGTATTATGATAGAAATATTATTATTTTTACTCATACTTTTGCTGGTGGCCCTAATTTCCCACCGATGCGGCCCTAGGACAAATAGTGGTGAAAAATAAGAAAATACCGGGAAAAATCCGGGAAGCATTGGAAGTGGAAAGTGGTTTGAATGATGGATTGGCGGTTCCCTTTTTACTGCTCTTTATCAGTCTGGGATTGGCTGAGGAATTCTTTTCACCAGCCGGGTATTTTATAGAAATAGCCCTGGCACAGATCGGACTGGGGGCCCTGGTAGGTATACTGGTGGGTTTTTTGGGCTCAAAGATGGTGGGTAAATCCCAGTCCCGGGGATGGATAACTCCGGAGTATCAGCGCATAGCTTATCTGGTACTGGCTGTTCTTTCATTTATCATCGCCGATGAAATCGGGGGTAGTGGCTTTGTGGCGGCATTTGTCGGTGGTTTAACCACCGCCTATTTTACCCGGGATGCCAGTAAAGCTCTCCTGGATTTTGCAGAAGCAGAAGGCCAGTTTTTAAATTTAACCGTATTTTATATACTGGGGATAATCATCGCCGGCTTAATCCCTTCTATAACCTGGGAGATTATTTTATATGCATTTTTAAGCCTTACCGTTATACGCATGGTGCCGGTGATCCTATCCCTCATGGGAAGTGAAGTAAGCTGGCACTCGGCTTTATTTATAGGCTGGTTCGGTCCCCGGGGCCTGGCCTCCATCGTACTGACCCTCATTGCCCTGGAGACGGTGGATGTATTCCCGGGACAGGATACCTTTATCCTGGCAGTTTTTATCACCGTACTCTTTAGTGTGGTGGCCCATGGAATAACCGCGGTGCCCTTATCCCAACTCTACCTGAAAAAAATCCAGGGAAAACCATGAATATTTTTTATTAAAAATAAAGGAGAATGTTTTAACATGTTACGTAAAGTGGTGGATATAATTGAACCGGTATATGTACAGGAAGGAGCAGGTGTTTTACTGCGCAGAAGTATAGCCACCTCCCGACTGGATTACCTGGACCCCTTCCTACTATTTGACCACTTCGGCTCAGATGATCCCCGTGACTACCTGGCCGGGTTCCCCATGCATCCCCACCGGGGAATAGAAACAGTAACCTACATGCGGGGTGGTAAGATAAATCACAAAGACAGTCTGGGCAATCAGGGAACCATTGGTAAAAGGGATGTGCAGTGGATGACCTCTGGGTCAGGAATCATGCACGAGGAGATGCCCCAACAACCAGAAAGAGGTAAAATGGAAGGATTCCAATTATGGGTGAACTAACCGGCCCGTTTGAAGATGAGTAGTCCCCGCTACCAGGAAGTAAAAGCAGCTGATATTCCGGAAGTGGAACATAAAGGGGCCCGGGTTAAGGTAATAGCCGGGGAATATGAAGGAGTAAAAGGGCCGGTTAAGGAGATATATGCTGATCCTGAATATCTGGATGTTTATTTACCTGCTGGTGGGGAGTTTAAACAATTTATTACTCCGGGGCACAATGCCTTTATTTATTTATATGAAGGGAGGGGTGTAGTTTCCGGGGAAGAAGTTTTCAGCACCCGGCTTCTGGTACTGGGAGAAGGGGACTACATTCAGGTTGAATCTGAGGAGGATATGCGGTTTTTATTGATATCTGGTAAACATTTAAACGAACCCATTGCCTGGCATGGACCCTTTGTGATGAATACCCTGGAAGAGATCAGGGAGGCCCTGGATGATTTGAGAAAGGGGACTTTTGTTAAGTAATCAGAATTAAAAACTATTACTTTATACTCAGGTCTCCTGGGATTGGCGCCAACAAATAGGATTAGTTTTAAGAAATATTTATGATATGGAATAGAAAAAAGATAAAGTTTGATATTCTTATCTAACCTATTTTGTATTTTCAATCCCTAAATTGGCAGGATCTAAATTTTCCAATTTTCATGGAATCACATTTCATCTGCAGATTTATTTTCTTCTATTATCTTCTTTTCCAGCCTTTTCAGGAAATTTTCAGGATTCATGGGGGATATAAATAACTGGCCACCATAAATTGTTGCTTCATCTGTTTTAATTAGTATTCCTTCATTGCTGGTGTATATAGCATAAAACTTCCCGATTTTTCCATGGGAATAGTGACCCCCCAGCAGAGATATTCCAAATCTTCTGATACTAGTATGGGGAATTATATGGGATTTAAAATCTTCAATTTTCTTATATTCTATGTGTTTAGTTCCAAAAAGCCACTTAGCCCGGAGTTCTTCTTCTACTAGTTCGTATCGAATTTGATAGCCGCTGTAGAAGAGGATGGTTATGCTGATGGCTAAAACCAGAAATATAATTGTAAGCAGGAATTCTTCTCCAGATAAAAACATGAAAATGGCGATAACTAAAAATAGGGTTATTAATCCTCCATAGAGTGCTTTAAAAAGTGAGGATATTTGTGATTTGAATACTTTGTTTGTCATTATAATCACCTCTCGAGTTAGGATATTAGAATAAATGGATTTCATACTGTTTTTTTAAGAATGTGCTTCAGCCCACTCCTCACAGACCACTTTGGCCTGCTCTAATACAATTTCAACAGCTTTTTGAGTTTCATCTGCAGGATATTTATGCTTTTTAAGTATCCTTTTAACAGCTACTCTCATTTTTGCCTGAACATTTTCCCTTAAGGTCCAGTCAATGGTTAAATTACTTTTAATGGTTCTCACCAGTTCCATGGCAATATTCTTTAACTCATCATCACCCAGAACTTCTCCAGCTTCTTTGTTAACCATTAAAGCGTCATAAAAGGCCAGTTCATATTCACTGAGGCCCAGATTATCTCCCCTTTCGTCAGCTTCTCTGATTTGTTTGGCTATGTCAATGAGGTTTTTAATTATTTCGGCACTGTCAATACTGCGGTTTCTATATTTGATTAAGGCATTATCCAGCATTTCAGCAAATGATCTTCCTTTTACCACATTTTTTCGTGATCTGGTGCGTATCTGTTCCTTTAAAAGTTTCTCTAGAAGTTCTGCGGCCAGGTTCTTCTGGGGCATGGCACTAACTTCTTCTAAAAAGTCATCAGAGAGAATAGAAATGTCCTGGTTTTGAATTCCACTACCTTTAAGATCCTTAGTTCCAGTTAAGGGAATAACTCCTTCCGAAGTGATGGCATCAGAAACAATCTGTTTTATGGCCAGTTCCATCTCTTCTTTACTGAGTTTAGGGCCTTCTTCATCATCATCATTTTTCATTAACTGGGCCTTGACCGCTTTAAAGAATTTTACTTCGTCTCTTATTGCTAAAGCCCTCTCATGGGGAACAGATAGGGCAAATGATTTAGAAAGTTCATTTACATTTTTTAAGAACCTATTTTTTCCATCTGATAGTCCCAGAATATGATCCATGCTTCTTAATAGAATTCTCAGTTGTTTAGTGGTATCTGGAGTGAAATAATCATTATAATCAAAGTTGTGGAACATGGATTTAACCACATCGTATTTTTCCAGCATTAAACCCACGGCCTTGTCCTGATCAAAGGCAGGTTTACCTTTACCTCCACCTACCGTGTAAGAGTGAATGGCTTTTTTTAATTCGGCAGCAATACCCAGATAATCAACTATGAGTCCTCCTTCCTTATCAGGATAGACTCTATTAACCCGGGCTATGGCCTGCATCAGTCCGTGGCCCTGCATAGGTTTATCAATATACATGGTGTGTAAATTAGGCACATCAAAACCAGTAAGCCACATATCTCTTACAATTACCAGTTTAATTTCAGAATCTGGATCTTTAAAGGTTTCACCCAGTTCTTTTCTCCTCTGCTTGTTCCGAATGTGCTTTTGCCAGTCCTCACCATCAGCAGCAGAACCAGTCATAACCACCTTTAAAAAGCCCTTATCATCGTCTTCACTTTCCCATTCTGGTTTTAATTTAATTATTTCGTTGTAGAGGTCTATGCAGATTCTTCTACTCATACCTACAATCATTCCCTTACCATCCTGGGCATCTAATCGGGAAGTGAAGTGATTTACCACATCTTGAGCCATTTCTTTTATTCTTTTTTCACTACCCACTATGGCCTCGGTACGGGCCCATTTACTCTTGAGTTTTTCCTTTATTTCTGCTTCTTCTCCTTCAGTAACATTCTCAAAGTCAGGGTCAATTAAAGCCTTCCTGGCTTCATCCATGTCCAGTTTAATGAGTCGGTTCTCATAGTAAATTCGTACTGTGGCCCCATCAGCCACCGATTGTTCTATATCGTATATATCTATGTAATCTCCAAAGACCTGGATGGTATTTTTATCTCCAAGTTCAATGGGAGTTCCGGTAAAACCAATATAAGAGGCATTAGGTAGAGCATCCCTCATATGCCGGGCAAAGCCATCAATAAATTCATACTGGCTGCGGTGGGCCTCATCAGCAATAACCACAATGTTGGTACGGTCTGATAACATAGGGTATTTAGTATCCTTTTCTGGTAGGAATTTCTGGATGGTAGTGAAAATTATTCCCCCAGAGGCCACTTTCAACAATTCCTGGAGTTTTTCTCGGGAATCGGCCTGCTGTGGTTCCTGCCTTAAAAGATCCTTGGATTTGACGAAAGTTCCAAATAACTGATCGTCCAGGTCGTTTCTATCAGTTAAAACCACTATGGTGGGGTTGTCCATTTCTAAAACTAATTTACCTGAATAGAAGGCCATAATCAGACTCTTACCTGAGCCCTGGGTGTGCCACACCACTCCACACTTTCTATCTCCATCGGGTTGGGATGCTTTTATGGTGGCATCCACTGCACTGTTTACCGCATGGTACTGGTGGTAAGCAGCCAGTTTTTTCTTTATTTCCTTTTCCCGTTCAAAAATAATGAAGTGTTTTATTAAATCTAAAATAACTTCCTGGTTGAGCATTCCCCGGAGCATGACCTCTAACTGGAAAGTGTCATCAGTTATGGTCTTACCATCAATGGTCTTCCAGGGCATGAAACGTTCCCAGGAACTGGTTAAAGTTCCAGCTTTTGCTTTCATACCATCAGAAGTTATAAGAATTTCATTAAACTGGAATAGGGAAGGAATCTCGGCCTTGTAAGTTTGCAGTTGTTTATAACCAGTTTTAAGGGTGGCCTTCTCATCAGCCGGGTTTTTCAGTTCTATTACTACCAGTGGTAGGCCGTTTATGAATAGAATAATATCTGGCCGGCGGTTGTGATTATTTTCTATGATGGTGAATTGATTTACCGCCAGAAAGTCGTTATTGGAGGGGTTCTGGGTGTCTAAGAGATAGACTTTATTTCCCCTGATTGTATCGTTTTCCCGGTATTCCACATCTATTCCATTAACCAGTAACTGGTGAAAGTGGAGGTTATTAGATAAGAGATCGTTGGATTTTGATCTTAAAACCTTCTTTACAACTTCCTCTCTGGCCGATAGTGGGATGTTGGGGTTTAGTTTGTTTATGGCCTTTCTTAATCGTTGAGTGAGGACCACATCGGAGTAGAGTTCTCTTTCTGGGGTTGGGCCGTCTGGGGCCAGGTCTGGGCCAAGAATGTAGTTGTAGTTTAGTTCTTTTAGGAGGGAGAGGGTGGCTTGTTCTACCTGGTCTTCGTTTAGGTTTATCATTTTTTAACCTTCGAATGCGATTCATACTTATTAGATGTATTTCCTGATTCTAAATAATCATCATCTAAAATTTTTAAGACAGTCCAAGTGTTATTTGGGGTTACGATAAGTTTCCCTTCACTATCAAATGATATATCATCCAAATCATAACCATCAACAATAGTTTGGATACTATCTGGTGTCATATTCCGATAGAATCCATCCTGCATTATTCTAACCATCTTTCGAGCCATATTGCTATTTTTTTTACAAAAATCAACCAAAGTTGATGTATTACCCACTATATTCCGACCTTCGATTTCTGCTTCACTATTAGTTACTTCATTTTCATAATAATCCGTGAAACTAAATAAATATTCAAAATTTCTTCGATTAAATATAAATACTGTCTCAGATGAATTTTCGGACTCCTCTGAAGGAACTTCATTTCCAATATAAAGTAGTGCATCAAAATTTGGATCAATTAATAATAGATTATCATCAGATTTTCCATAACGACCTTGATTAACAATTTTGGAGATTATTCCTCTTTTTAAAACTCTTTTTGGATCATATTTTCTGAATAAATACAAAGTTTCTCCTTCATTTTCTATTCTAACAATATATCCATGGATTTCTTTACTTTCATCGAAACTAAAATTTCCTAATTCAGAATTTAATTGGTTTAATATTTCATTTAAAAATGGAACATCATTCTTTCCTAATTTTTCAATGTATGAACTATCTGAGCCAGTTAATACCCCATATTCTCTGAAATCTGGCTCTTTTGCCAATTTGTTTTCTATCTGCAATAATGCCTCATCTGAAAGTTCATTGCCTAAATCTTCATCAATTTCGACATTAAGAACATTATAACTTATTTCGTTAGTTGTTCTATCTTTATTTTTCTCTAAGAAAAACAGATTGACACTATTTTCTTCCAATTCTGTTAAAAAGGACGTTATATTCTCCACTCTAATTCACCTCAAAAAAACTCCTCTATCAATAGACTTTAATCGAATCTCTTTATCTAATTCAAATTTATCATTTCTAGAGAGCAAAAGAATAATCTTCTGGGATTTTTCACAATCCCCACGAGATTTACAAACTTTAACTCTATAAATTCGGCATTGAAAAAATGCTAATAAAGGATTAGTATAAATTAAGTCTGAAGTCATGTATACAACAAAAATTATCAGCAAAAAGATTAAAAGGACTGTTACATCTTGCCACTTAGTAAGATTAAAATTTAAAAATGCTACAAGATAAGGTGCTAAATAATTTAAAGATTCATGCGTCTTATTCTCAACATTTAAAATCTTGTAATATTCACCAGGACTCTTTTTTGTATCCCAAAGAATTAAACCCCAAACTAAAAGGCTAATACCACTAACTAATAAGAGTATAGGAATTAAATTAACTGTAGGGTGGTTTTTAATAGTTAATATCAAAAATAGTGGAAAATAGGCACTTAAAAAAAGTGCTAGTTTTGCCCAAAATCTCATTTAGTTTCACCTGATACTCTAATTTTTCCTGACATTAGTTTGGGGAGGAGTGAGTCTCTTAAATCTTTTAAATTTTGATTTTCTTGAACAGATTCATTTATTTTTATTAATAAAGGACTTGAAATATCATCATATTTTTTTACTAATAATTCAGAAGGCATTAAAATTGGCATATCTGCTAATGAATTTTCCCAAACAGCATAAGGCATTGTTGTACCTTTAGAATGAGAATTAGCATATTCAATCGAAGAATTTTGGTTTAATAAAAAAATAGAGTAACTTAAATAATATTCCTTTTTAGGTCTAAGAACAAAAGTTGTAGTTCTTGTGATACCTGGAAATGGTGCCAAGTTTACACGATGAAAATAAACTCGCATAGCTCCTAAAAGAATATCTCCTTTTTCAAAAGCAATTAAACTACTTTTTGCTTCTGAATAATCTTGAAAATCGGAAA
This sequence comes from Methanobacterium sp., assembly GCA_019084405.1. Lineage (GTDB taxonomy): Archaea > Methanobacteriota > Methanobacteria > Methanobacteriales > Methanobacteriaceae > Methanobacterium_F. The sequence goes on along the minus strand of JAHRFX010000006.1, from coordinate 10,875 downwards.
TACTTAATTTTTTCATTGATAAACAATCAATAGGAACATAGTTTCTGTTTTTTAAATGTTCTCCCGGTTTCAGAGGATTTTTTATATTAAAAATCAGATCAGAGAATTTTCCTATTTCCCAACCCTTCGGTATTTCGCCTAAATCAGAATCAGCCATTTCACCTCCGGTTGACTTGTAAGGTTTTCCTTCCTCATTGGGAAATTCAAAATGGACAAACCAGTGCTTGAAAATGGCCTGGCCGATTTCTTCCAGGGTTTGGTTCATTTTATTATTTAATTCAATTTTATCATCAAAAGAAGAAAGTACTGAAGATATGGCTCTTTGCTCATCTAAACTCGGAAAAGCAAATTCTAATTCTGATAAATATTTCCAAGAAGCTCTAGGCATCCTTGTTCCTTCTGAAGAAAGTGTAGCTAAATCAATAATAAGAGGATTGGCAAAAAAATAATATAAAAATCCATTATCAAAACCTTCCTTTCCATTAATGACAAAAATATCTGTAGAACATACTCCATCAAAATCCGGTCGATATAATTTTCTAAAATAAGGTCGAAGTTTACCAAACAAAATATGACCTTTTTTAAAAGCTAATTTACTACTTTTAACATCTAAAGAAGAACCGATTCCATTTAATGTAAGTGAATTTTCATTAATATGTTCTAAACCGATATAATATCGATTATCGTTTTCATTAGGACTAAAAGATTCCCTTACTTGATGACATGTATCTTTTATTTTTTTTATTTCCCAATCATTCGGAATCAATCCTATCTCTGTTTCCTTAAATTTCCCTTCAGTCATGTTTACACTCTTTTTTACTTGTAAACCCTTAATTCTCATGTTCATGGAAAAAATATGCCTCAATTTATGCCTCAAAAAGTTAGGTTGACTCGGTAGATATGTATCTAGATTCCGCCATTATTCACGCCAAAATATTAAAATATCCGCCAACATAATACCCGCCAGTTTACCCGCCAAAATATCAATATATCCGCCATATCTTACAATGCCTCATATTTTCTATCTTTTGTTTTTCCGATTGGATGAACTTGATTTTTATCTACTAAACCTTTCAAATCTCTTGAAGCAGTTCTATCTGAGGTCCCAAATGTATCCTGATACATTTTATTGGTGAATATTGTTCCATCATTAACCATCATCTCCAAAGCTTTTATCTGTCTATCATTTAATCCCAAAACTTTTAAATCAGTTTTTCTCTCTTCAGGTATGCTCGATACAAGATCTAAAATATTTTCTCCAGGACCATAGAATATAACGGCAAATGATTTATCATAAAGTCTAAATTCAGGCTCAGGAAGCCCATAGTCCTGCATATCATCTATCATCTTATGAATACCCGTACCCAACTTTTCCATATCTTTAGTTTCATGGAAAATTCGACATATGTTTCGATTACGGGCTTCATGCTTTGAACCGATATTTTTGAGGGTTACACCAGATACTAATCCTCCTGGACTAATAATTTCAACTCTATCATCATATATGTAAAAGAAAATAGGTGCTCCAGTACGATTATAATCCCTATGGGCTATAGCATTGATAAGGGCTTCTCTTATTGCAGAATAAGGATATTCTGGAATATCAACTCTTTTGAAATCCACTATTTTATGTGCTGTGCGGGTATTTCGACGGAAAAAATTTTCCACTTGATCTATTATTTGATAAAAAGGACCTTTTATCTCTTGCTTATCAATAACAGGAGCTCCTCGAGTAATCCCATCAAACCGAGCGATTCGAATTTCATTTTGGGGGAAGTAATCTGATGCTTGTTGACTGAAAAAAAGAACGGCAGTTGCCGTGGGAATTGTTTGACCTTTATGTTCTTTTAAAACTTCTAAACTATCTAAAATATTATTTATATGAATATTCGGAACTTTAAGATCCATATTAATAGCCCTTTTTTCCAGAAAATCTTTTACTTCATTCTCATCAATTACATCATAGCCAATTTCTGGATTAATCCTATCATCAAATTCTTCAAAACTAATGCGGCCTTCACTGATTAAAAAAGACTCTAAACTCATTATTATTCCATCTTTAAGGTCTTTTATGGAATTAAATCGTTTATAAACAGATAATTTTTTGGCTTTGTTAAAAAATTCTGTGGTTTCTGAATCTCGCAAACTATCTTCATGACCTTTAATGAATATTAATACTTCGCCATCAGTAACATTTTCTAAAAATGTATCATATTCTAATTCAGTTGCAGAAAATCCATTTTCATTTTTTGGACCGTAAGAATTTCCTAAAATTCCAATATAAATATCGCTACTTTTTACTTCACTTAAATATGTTGAAACGGCGTCACGACCACCTGCAGGCAAATCTTCAAACAAAAAGGGGTCAAAATACTTTTTAATAATAGGAGTGCTTTCTATAACATTTTTAATAGCAAACCTTTCCTCTGAAAGTTCGCTCTGATTCCCACTGACAAAGACCTTAAATGTCATAACCAATCATCTTTAAATTATTACTTATTTCTTTTTCTAATCTATGAGATTCTTTAAATTGTTCAGCTAAATCAGAAGTCAATCTCTTCATTTTTTCCTCGAATTCTTCAGGATCCTCTTCTTCCTCGGCAAACCCTACGTAACGGCCTGGTGTGAGTATGTAACCATGCTTTTTAACTTCTTCGAGTTTCACTGATTTACAGAAACCTCGAACATCCTCATATTCACCAGCTTCCTCTTCACCTCTCCAGGCATGGTAAGTATTGGCAATCTGGGCCACATCTTCCTTATTTAATTCCCTATGAGTCCTATCAGCCATGGCCCCTAATTTACGAGCATCAATAAACAGTACTTCCCCTTTTCTATCCCTGAACTTCCCATTTCCTTTATCCTTGGCCAAAAACCACAAACAGGCCGGAATACCCGTATTATAAAACAACTGCGAAGGTAAGGCCACCATACAATCCACTAAATCATCCTCAACAATCTTTTCCCTAATCTTTCCTTCAACTCCACCAGCAGACATAGATCCATTGGCCAAAACAAAACCAGCCACACCACTTGGCCCTAAGTGATGAATAAAGTGCTGTACCCAGGCAAAGTTGGCATTTCTTACTGGTGGCATACCATAAGTCCACCGCACATCATCCTGCAGTTGATCGGCCTTCCAGTCCTTGTCATTAAAAGGTGGATTGGCCAGTATATAATCGGCCCGGAGGTCGGGGTGTTTATCTTCAATGAAACTGTTTCCCCACTGGATATTGGAGTCTATTCCTCTGATGGCTAAATTTATTTTACATAATCGCCAGGTGGTCTGGTTGGATTCTTGTCCATAGACTGCAATATCATCCAGTTTTCCTTCGTGGGCTTGCACGAATTTTTCACTCTGGACAAACATTCCTCCTGATCCACAGCAGGGGTCGTAAACTCTACCAGAATAGGGTTCAATCATTTCCACCAGAATCTTGACAATGCTCCGGGGAGTGTAAAACTGGCCTCCTTTCTTACCCTCCGCATTAGCAAACTGGCCCAGGAAGTACTCATACACCCGGCCTAGAATATCCTTACTCCGGTTTTCCCTATCTCCCAGACCTATTCCGCTGATTAAATCAATGATTCCACCTAAGCTCTGTTTGTCCAGAGCTTCCTTGGCATAATCTTTAAATAAAACACCTTTAAGATCAGGGTTTTCCTTTTCAATGGCATCCATGGATGAATCAATTAAAATTCCAATATCTGGCTGTTTGGCATTGCTCTGTAAAAAGTCCCATCGGGCTTCTTGAGGCACCCAGAACACATTTTCAGCTTTGTACTCGTCTTTATCCTCTGGATCAGATAGGCCTTCTGGATCGTTTTTTAGTTCCTGATATACCTCGTCAAAGGCATCTGATATGTATTTGAGAAATATTAGTCCCAGTACTATGTGTTTGTATTCAGCAGCATCCATATTGTTTCTTAGTTTATCAGCCGAAGCCCAGAGTTTCTCTTCAAAACCTAAATTAGCACCATTGTTTTTAGCCATGATCATAACACCCTAAATAAAAATTATATTATGGCTCTATTTTTCAATAGTAAACCTTAAATTTTGCTATTTAATCCTGGACAAAATAAGTTTATGATATACTAATGGAGGCAATTAAAAAATAAAAATAAAAATTTTTAAATATCTAAAAAACCCCTACAACCCCACCCTCCTCATAATCCTCTTCACAACAACTATGGTGGTGAGTAAACGACCAATCATGGTCCCGGCAATGATAGAAAGGGTTAAAATCAGTAAAGGCGTCCCCTCAAAGTAACCTTCCAGGAAAAACCGGCGGTAGATAACCACTAATAAATAAAGGAGGAGCACCACCACTCCCAGGCGATCCATATTACTGATAACCTGTGCGGATTCTTCATCCCACTGCAGATGAAAGATGCGGCTGGAAATGATACCAATTACCACTCCTGCCAGTATCCCTAACAGGGCCAGGAACGGATTAAAATATCCTGAAATTACTTCAATAGTTACAATCACCAGAAAAATTAGTGCAATGCCCTTATAACCTTTAAGACGTTTAATTATCTTCTCATCCAGGAATCGATACCGGGGGTGTTTAGTTTTTTTCATCTTAATCTTCCGGGGAGGATTATAAAATTAGTAATTATCAGGGAAAGTTGTAATTATAAAAAAAATTAATCAAAAAAAAGAAAAAATAAAGAATCACCACTTAAAGTGATTCATCCTCATCTAATGCTAAACGCATGGTATCTGGATCTTGAGGCATGTGATCCAAAAAGTACTCAGCAGCCCGGCGTACATCACGGGAACCAATAATGTATCGGCCCACCACAATAATATCTGCAGAACTATCCAGGGCTTCACCCACTTTAGAAGGAGTTATACCTCCGGCTACTGCCACTAACCCGTTTTTACCAACGAGTTCCTTGATCTCATTAATGTTACCCCATTCGGTCATCTCAGATTGTGCTTCACCACGTTCAGCTTTAAGGGTTTCCAGATCCACGTTACGGTGCAACAAGACAATATCCGGTTTGTAGTCCAGGTTCTTTAGTTTTTCCACAAAGTTTTCCACATTCATCATATCCAGGATAGAATAAATACCCTGTTTTTGTGCTTCGTGAATGGCTTTTTCAATGGATTCGGTGGTTCCCAGTCCAGAAATAGCCACAGCATCAGCGGTTTCATCTGCTGCCATTTTCACTTCTATCCGGCCCACATCCAGGGTCTTCAAATCAGCGATGATGAAGGAGTCCTGGCGCAGTTCCCTTATCTTACTGACTATACCCACTCCGAATTTTTTAACCAGAGGTGTGCCTGCTTCTAAGAGTATCCTTTCCCTGTCAGGTAAACTGTTGATGATGCGTTCCATTTCATCCATGTTATCCAGGTCCAGGGCCACCTGCAGGTACGGTGGGTTCCATAGTTTCACCACTCCGAATCCCATGATAGGGTGTGATCCACGGTCTTTTTCACCTAAAACTTTACTGATGGTGGGATAGTCTCCCATAGCTCTTCTTATAGCCAATCTGGTAGCTCCATAATTGTATTGATAGATTTTCCGGTAATCTTCTGCTTCCGGATGGATAAATACACTAACCACCAGAACCAGATCTTCAGCATGATCTTCAGGTATTAAACCTTCTTCTACGGCATCGGCCACTGCTCTTCCCACTGCTGCCTGGGCCGGTCCGAATATCTTCTCCGCATCCTTCAAATCTCCCACAGTTACCTTGGGCACAATGAGGGTGGCGGGTTTAGTCATTAAATTAGGCCGGATAACTGACAACACCGGGGTGTGACCCAGAGAAAGTTGGCTAAGGCCGTTAGCAAAAGCTGTACCGGCTGGTCCTTCTTTATCACCTATAATTAAATCAACATGAGCGATTTCATTTCCGCTTCCAATTAAAGCTTCTCCAATTTTATACATACAAGTCCTCCTAACTAATAATTCTATGATTTTGAATATTTAATCCTAACTTATCCCGGGAGGGTAAGTCATTTAAAATTCTCTTTAAATAGATGGGAAAAGTTCAATTCTTCCATTCCCTCATTAATCATCTATTAATTAGATTAGCTATCTGCTAAAATCAATTTTTAATTTTAAAAATAAGTTTTAACTGCTTTGGGTATTATTCTCTCCATCATCTACCGGGGTGGTATTGCCTGTACTGGCATTATTATTCTTAACCGGGGGTCTGGCCTGACTCACACTTCTCTCAGGAGAGGTATTACCCATACTAAAGCTGGTGCTTCCATTATCTGCAAAACGAATCTGGGTCATATTATTGGTTTTATCATCCTGGTTTTGCATATTCATGGCCACTACATAACCGGAGAGTAAAATTACCACCACAGACATGATGACTATGAGAACAGTTTTATAATTCATAAATTCACCTATTAAATTAAATAACAATAAATGGGTTTTCCTTTATTTCCTATTTATACCTATCGCGTAGGAATTTCTAAAAATAAAATAAGCAGAGTTAAATCCTGAATAATTAAATATAAAAAAAATATTTTAAGAAATATTATTAGTAATATTCCTTTTTGACGATTTTAATTAATTAATATCCCTCAGACGATTTTACCATTTATGTAATCGTCGTAACCCTGCAAATCCAGCATGCCATGGCCGGAGAAGCTGACCACAATTGTTTTTTCCTCTCCGGTCTTTTTGCATTCTCGTGCTTCATCCATGGCCACCTTAATGGCGTGGGTGGTTTCGGGTGCAGGGACCACTCCTTCGGCCTTGGCAAAGTCCAGTCCGCTCTGGAAGGTGTGCCTTTGATGCACAGATCGGCCTTCTACCAGGCCTTCATGAACCAGTAAGGCCACCTGAGGGGCCATTCCATGGTATCTTAATCCACCAGCATGCACCGATGGAGGCACAAATTCATGGCCCAGGCTGTACATCTTCATAAGGGGAGTCATACCGGCAGTGTCTCCAAAGTCATAGCAGTATTCTCCTTTAGTCAGGGTAGGGCAGGAGTGGGGTTCAGCTGCTATGAATTTACAATCAATTTTTCCATCTATCTGGTCTTTTACAAAGGGGAAGATAGCTCCACCAAAGTTACTTCCTCCACCCACACAGCCAATCATAACATCAGGGGTTTCACCAGCAATCTCCAGCTGCTTTTTGGTTTCCAATCCAATCACAGTTTGGTGTAATAATACGTGGTTTAACACACTTCCCAGGGTGTAGTAGACCTTATCATCATTTAAAGCATCCTGCATGGCCTCGGAGATTGCTATACCCAATGAACCGGGATGATTGGGATTTTCAGCTAACATTTTCCTTCCAAACTCGGTTTTATTGCTGGGGGAGGGAATGACCTCTCCATCATAAATCTGCATAATGGTTTTTCTAAAAGGCTTCTGATTAAAAGAAACCCGCACCATGTACACGGTACAGTCCATGTCCAGCATGGAACAGGCCAGTGACAGAGCAGTACCCCATTGACCAGCACCGGTCTCGGTGGTTAAACGTTCAACACCGTCTTTTTTAGCATAATAGGCCTGGGCTATGGCGGTGTTTAATTTATGGCTCCCGGTGGGGGAGTAATCTTCCCGTTTGTAGTAGATTTTAGCCGGGGTGTCTAGCATTTCTTCCAGGCGTTTGGCCCGGAAAAGAGGGCTGGGCCGACCAATCATTTTATAGACTTCCCTTACTTCTTTTGGGATTTTAATCCATCGTTCCTGGGACATCTCCTGTTCTAAGACTCCTTTGGAGAAGAGTTTAGGTAGATTTTCCAGGTTACCTCCTTTTTCAGGGTTTTTAGGGGCAGGCAGAGGGACCGGTAAATCAGGGTTTATATTATACCATTTTTTAGGTACTTCATCAGAAGGTAGCGTTATCTTGTGCATTATATCACCATATTTGTTCAAATCTATTCCTTATAGGGATTACTTACTATGAATTATACTTCACCGTACTATTTAAATCTTTGTTGTACATTTATGTACATAACTTGTCAGTTTCACTATACTAAATTAAATCCAGGGGACTTATAATTTTAACTTACTTACTAGTTGAAAATTGAGAATACACCCTCCACAGCATAATCTTATAATCAACTCCCTCCCAAAGTAGATAATATGAAATTTTTGGCAATAGATGTGGGCACCGGTACCCAGGATATCATGCTCTATGATAATAAGGAGCCTATGGAAAACGCCATAAAACTGGTTCTTCCCTCTCCCACCCGGATAATGGCGGGCAAAATTCGTAAAACTAATACGGATATTTTCCTGGATGGAGAGACCATGGGAGGAGGTCCTATAAATCGTGCTCTCTCCCAGCACATAGATAAAGGATACCAGGTGGCCATGACCAAAAGGGCAGCCCGGACGGTGAGGGATGATTTAGAGCGGGTTCGCTCCATGGGAATAAAAATCGTAGATTCTGAAAAAAACCTGGAAAAAACCTGGTTTAAAAAGATAACCCTGGCTGATGTGAATTTAGAAGCTTTAGCCAGCAGTCTTGCACCATTTAATGTAAAACTGGACTTTGATTACGTGGGGGTGGCGGTCCAGGACCATGGCTACAGTGCCCACATGGGTGACCGGAATTTCAGATTCCTGAAAATCAAAGAAAAACTACATAAACCCCTCTATCCGGAAGAATTTGCTTACACCACCGACATCCCCCCTTACTTTAGCCGGATGCAGGCAGTTCAAAGAACCTTAAAAGATGATCATCCCCTGGTAATGGATTCTAAATTTGCAGCAGTGTGCGGTGCCACCTGTGATCCGGAGGTCCAAAAACTGGATAGTTATGTGGTAATGGATGTGGGTAATGGTCATACCCTGGCGGCTTCTGTTGAAGAGGGTAAAATCAGGGGGATCATGGAACACCATACTGGCATCCTGACCCCGGAAAAAATTGAAGGATATGTGGAAAAACTGGTTAAGGGTACCTTAACCAATGAAGAAATATATAATGACCATGGCCATGGGGCCTGGGTTTTAGAACCGATAAATATGCTGGAAAAAGTTATTTTAACTGGACCACGCCGATCCATAGTTAAAAAAACTAATCTACCTCTTTATAACGCCTCCCCTGCAGGAGATGTGATGATGGCCGGCCCGGTGGGTTTAATCAAAAGTATAAAATATAAAAGCAGACCATAGTTTCAGAAAAAACTACTACTTAAATCAATTGGTTTCAGGTAAAAATACTAATATAATCAAAATGGTTGAAAATTATGATAATTGACCCTCATATTCACAGTATTTATTCAGGAGATGCCACCGGCACACCCCGGGAAATCATAAAAAAAGCCCGGAAGATAGGCCTGGATGCTATAGCCATAGCAGACCATAACTCCCTGAAAGGTTCACAGATGGCCCTTAAAGAAGTAAAGGAATTTAATGACTTGATTATCATACCTTCCATGGAGGTAACAACTTCCAAGGGCCATATAGTAGCACTTGGGATTAATAAAGAAATAAAAAAAGGTTTAACTCCAGAAGAAACCATAGAAAAAATACAGGAAGCTGGAGGGGTATCTATTGTACCTCACCCCTTTGTAAGGTACCGGGACGGTCTTTTAGCCCGGACCAACACCCTTAAAATGGATGCTATAGAGACCCTGAACTCCCGCTATATATTTGGCTACTCCAACTGGCGTGCCAAAAAACTTGCTCAGGAAGAGAACATCCCGGAAATAGGGTCCAGCGATGCCCACTTTGTGGGAGCCATCGGGAGCTGCGTTACCCATGTTCAAGCTGATTTTTCAACAGATAGTATTCTGGAGGCCATAAAAAAAGGAAAAACCACACCCCGGGGCGGGAGAACTCCTCTACCTTTAATCATTAAAGAAGTTATTAATAAAAAGATAAAAAAGGTTCAGGAGTACCAGGTTTAAGACATAACTCTTACTGGAGATAATAACCATGCTGGAACAGATTTCCCAATTTATTCAGGAGCACTTTCTCTATCTACAACCGGGCTACACCCTACTTAACACCATAGTATTTGGTTTGATACTGGGGCTGGTGGTTTTAGGTCTTATAAAAATGTTTAAATGGATCGATAAAGATCCCAAAGACCTCTTCCTACCACTCATACCCTTTATTTTCTTGGGATCCAGTACCCGGGCTCTGGTGGATAATGGAATCTACCCTTTGAACCTTTTACTGGTAACTCCTGGTATTTATGTGTTGGTGGGCATGCTCACCATCTTAGTACTGGGTGGTGCTATTTTACTGGAAAAAAGAACTGGCAGAGACTACCGCCATATGATGTTTTTAATAGGGATGATACTGTGCTTACCTAATATTTTCAACATGGGTCAAATTAATTTCCAGGCATTTTCTGCAATTTTAGGAATATGGTTACTATTTACCGGTGTTTTTTTTCTTTTGGGTAAAAAATGGAAACTATTATCTGATAAATTTAACCTGGCTGCATTATCTGCCCACTTATTTGATGCTTCCTCCACCTTTGTGGCGGTGGATTTTTATGGCTACTGGGAACAGCACGTCCTGCCTGCCGCCCTTACCGATGCGCTGGGAACTGCATTTATCATGTTCCCCTTGAAAATAGGGGTTATATTAGGGGCAATTTATTTTATTGACTCTGAAATAGAGGATAAAACCATTAAAAATATGTTGAAGCTGGCCATATTTATCCTGGGACTGGCCCCGGGTTTGAGAAACTTTTTAAGTTTGATTATGGCCACCTGAAAAACAAAAAAATCCTTTTTTTTAAATCCCTCATATTTTTTTGACACTGTCAAAAACTTGGGGGTTTTTTGAAATTGATGTTTTAATAAACAATCTTTTTTATTTGTCTTAAACTCATTATTTTCAGGAATAGAAACCTAAAAACTTTTATAATGAGGGGAGCATAGTATTTTCTATGACAAAACAAAAAAATACATGTTCCAGTT
>JAHRFX010000105.1 GCA_019084405.1 Methanobacterium sp. | reverse complement strand
GGATTCCTAATCCACCAACTAACGTGTTGATTTTACTAAAGGCAAGCCCCGTAGTTCCTACGGTTAGAATATTACACGCAGCGTTTACATCCCTATCATGGTGCATTTTGCATTCAGGACATATCCACTGACGGATATTCAATTCTAAACTTTCTGTAACGTATCCACAGTTACTGCAAGTCTTAGAAGTGTATTTCTCATCAACAACCATGAAATGTTTATCATACCAATCAGATTTATATTCTAATTGTCTTTTAAATTCAAACCAGTGCTGGTCTGCTGTGGTTCTTGCTAAATATTTATTTTTTAATCCTAACTGACTATTAACATTCCCAACATATATTTTGTCAAATTCACGTACTATTTTGGTTGTTGTTTTATGCAAAAAATCAATTACTATATTCTTCTTTCGCTGGTATAACTGGTTAAGCTTGGTTTTCGCTTTAATCCCATTACACCCATCCTTAAACCTTCTACTTAATATTTGATTTTGTCTTTTTATTTTCTTATCAACCTCTTTTAACTGTATTCTACCTGATTTAAAACCATTACTGAGGGTTGCCATGTCTTTAAACCAAGGTCAATCCCTACATTTTGATTGGTCTTTTTTAAACTTTTAACTGGACTATTTTTAACATTAATACTTACAAAATATTGATTAGAGTTATTTCTAATTATAGTTGCAGTTAATATATCCCCACGGATTGGGCGGCTGTATTTTATTGCTATTAATGATTTGATTTTAGGTAATTTCAGTTTACCGTCAATGATTTCAATGTTTAATGTGCGGAATGATTGTACAGGGTTTTTAAGTGATTTAAATTTCATCCATCCATGATTAGCCTTACCCACCATTTTATATGCAGATATTAGATTATCATATGCTTTCTGAAGAACTGTACTGTTAGCCTCTTTTAAAAACGGATAAGATTTCTTTAAATCATTTAATATAACATTGAATAGTTTTCTGTTTGCATATAATTTAAATCCACGTTCTTTTGCTTGTTTTCTGTATGTTTCATACATTGCTTTGACATGGTTAAAAACAAAACGTGCACTACCTATATTAAATTCTAATATCCTCTGTTGCTCTTTATTCGGATATATTCTATATCTATAGGATTTGTTCACGGTTTTCATTTTTTTCTGTTGCCTTTCAATATATTTACGTATTGTTTCAATATATCGCCCCACCAGTTGTAGAGATGAAATATCCTATTTTTCCAGAACGCTTCTTTCCAGAGTTTATTCTTGATTTCAGGATTATTCTTTTTTTGATTAACCTGCTACTTGCTGATTTAATAGGAGTTGATGAAATTTAAGTAAATGCTGTGTTTGGTTTAGATTTAAACAGAAAGTGTATATGGTCTGTTTCATAGTTACTTTCCTGTAAATTCAATATAATAGAGCTTTCCAATATTTTTGAAGATTTCTCTTAATCTAAAATATATTATTTGAAGTTATAACTTGCCTACGGATATTTTGTAACGAGTACTAAGTGGTATGTTAATGTGTATACTGAGTGTTGATTTTTGTCTAAATTCGGCTTCATCATTTATTAATATTTGGTTTCAAAGTATTTAATCGTTTAGTTCAACTATTAGTCTGAAATTCATCTATGACTTACAGAAGTCATAGTATTCTTTCAGGTCTGAGGTAATAAATATTCCCAGGTAGAGTCCCTCTACCGGGGAAAGAGTGATTTTTCAAAGGATTCCCTGGATGAAACATTTAATATCAGAACGGACAGTGCTCCTGAACCTGTTACTGACCCTGATTTTAAAGAAAAACATCTTAAAATTGCAGGTTTTGGTGGTCAGGGAGTATTGAGTATGGGACTTATGCTGGCCCAGGCTGCCTGTATGGAAAAACGGCATGTTTCATGGTATCCTTCCTATTGGCCCGGAACAAAGAGGAGGAACCTCCAGTTGTGCAGTGGTTCTATCAGGAGAAACCATTGGTTCACCAGCTGTAGCCAGACCAGAAGTACTAATAGCATTTAATAAACCTTCCCTGGATCAATTTGCAGGAAATGTAATTCCAGGAGGTTTAATTATCTATGATTCTACTTCCACCCAATTTAATCCTCCAGAAGGCCTTAAAACCATTCCGGTGCCTGCTATGAAAATTGCAAAAAGTATGGGGGTAAAACGAGCCGCCAATACTGTGGTTTTAGGGGTTTTAATGGAACTGGGATACACCCAACTTGATGCTACAGCATTTGCCCAGGCAGTTAAACATACCTTTGCCCTTAAGCCTAAACTGGTTGATATAAACCTCAAGATATTAGAAGCAGGGGCTAAGTGGGCCCGGGAGAATATTAAGGAATGATTGATCTTATTAATATGAATATTCCTTAATATCATTCACTCCAGGAAAAGGTTAACCCGGACCCCCTGATTTTTTTTTTATTTGTTATTTTTCAGGAAATTTCATTAAAAAAAAAGAGATTTCTTAATTTATTTTAATGGATAAGCTGACTTATTTTTTTAAAATTTATTAGTAATTAAAATTAATAGTAACATTGTATTAAAATGAATAAGAATAAAATTTCTGCGATTATAATAATTAAAAGTGATTTTTATGAATTATCGAGGATCTGCCAAAAAATTACTGGAATCATCAGGTATCTCTATAGGAGATCTTATAACGATTGAAAAAGACGATGTTACTTATCAGGGTATGGTTTTAGATCGATCAGAGGATGCTGATGATCAGCATATAGTTTTAAAAATGGACAGTGGATATAATATCGGTGTTAATATCTCTTCTTCTAATTTAAAGCTTGTAGAAAAAGGTAAAAAACCTAAACTGGATCTTAAGCCCCTTACTATTAAAGAAGATCCTGCTAAAAAAGATATCTCTATTATTTCCACCGGGGGTACGGTGGCTTCTATTATTGATTATAAAACCGGGGCAGTGCACCCGGCATTCACTGCAGAAGATCTTTTAATAACTAATCCTGAACTTCGGGATATGGCCAATATCAAGGGTAAGGCCATATGCAACATATTAAGTGAAAATATGAAACCTGAATACTGGGTTAAATCTGCACGGTCCATATACGATGAGATAAATGAGGGGGCCTATGGGGTGGTGGTGGCTCATGGGACCGATACCATGCACTACACCTCAGCTGCTTTGAGTTTCATGCTGGAAACTCCGGTTCCCATAGTAATCACCGGGGCCCAGCGTAGTTCAGATCGGCCCTCATCAGATGCCTTTTTAAACCTTCTTAATTCAGTAAGTGCAGCTAAATCTGATTTAGCAGAAGTTATGGTGTGCATGTATGCTGGTAGTGATGACACCGGCTGTTACCTCCATCGCGGTACCAAGGTGCGTAAGATGCATACCTCCCGTCGGGATACCTTCCGCAGTATCAACACCGCGCCCCTGGCCTGTATGAAAGAAGGGGAAATAGAAATTCTGCCTGGTGCTAAAGGATATAATTCCAGAGGAACTGTTGAATTAAAATTAAATGACTATTTAGAACCAGATGTAGCATTTATTAAAAGTTTTCCCGGCATAAATGGAGAGATAATTGATTATCACCTGGACAAAGGTTATAAGGGGATTGTATTAGAAGGCACCGGTCTGGGACATTGCCCTGATCAACTGATTCCTTCCCTGGAACGGGCCGCGGACTATCAGGTGCCGGTGGTGATGACCTCCCAGTGCATGTATGGAAAGGTTAATATGAATGTTTACAGTACCGGTCGGAGGCTCCTTAAAGCAGGAGTTATATCTGGAGGGGACATGCTGGGAGAAACAGCTTATGTAAAGCTCTCCTGGGCTCTGGGTCACAGCGAAAAATTGGAAGAAGTAAAAAAGATAATGGAAACTAATATAGCTGGAGAAATTGAAGAAAAATCTTCACTGGATTACTTTTTACTGTAAATAAATTGATTTAGTAAAATATGATTTTAATTGATTACGGTGATTTCATGGACTGGGAAAAATTAGGACTCAAAATGGGACTGGAAATCCACCAGCAACTGGATACTAAAAGCAAATTATTTTGCCCCTGCAGCTGTAATTTAACTGATAAAAAAGCGGATTATGAAATATTAAGGAACCTGCGCCCTACCCAAAGTGAATTAGGGAAAATTGACCGGGCAGCATTTCAGGAAGCACGTAGAAAATTACGTTTTTTGTACGAAGCTTACTCCCAAGAAACATGTCTGGTAGAAGCAGATGAAGAACCACCCTGTCCCCTTAATTT
This sequence comes from Methanobacterium sp., assembly GCA_019084405.1. Classification (GTDB taxonomy): domain Archaea; phylum Methanobacteriota; class Methanobacteria; order Methanobacteriales; family Methanobacteriaceae; genus Methanobacterium_F. The sequence continues at coordinate 58,552 of JAHRFX010000105.1, read as the reverse complement.
GGAAGCAATGGAGTTAGCAATTGTAGTCGCTTCTCTATTGAATATGAAGGTGATGGATGAGTTCCATACCATGCGAAAGCAGGTTATTGATGGCAGTAATACCGGAGGTTTTCAAAGAACAGGCCTGGTGGCCACCCATGGTTTTTTGGAAACCAGCCAGGGAAAGGTAGTTATAGAAAATCTTTGTTTAGAAGAAGACGCCGCAAGGAGAATAGAAACAACCAGTGATGGTGTAAAATTCCGTCTGGATAGATTGGGTATTCCTCTCTTGGAGATAACCACAGATCCTTCTATCCACCACCCGGAACAGGTGAAAGAAGTAGCTTATCAGTTAGGGCAGGTTTTAAGGAGCACCAAAGTTAAAAGAGGTCTGGGAACCATCAGGCAGGATTTAAATATATCCATCCGTGATGGTGCCCGGGTAGAAGTTAAAGGAGTTCAGAACCTGGATTTAATGCCTACCATGGTGCAAAGGGAGGTGGAACGTCAAATAAAATTAATAGAAATAAGGGATACCTTACTAAAAAGGGAAGCCCAGGTGGAAGATGAAATATTTGATGTGAAATCTGTTTTTGAAGACACAGGTTCTAAGATAATAGCCAGTGCCCCTGCAGTAAAAGGCCTGAAGCTTACCGGTTTTGCAGGGTTGGTAGGTATGGAAATACAGCCAGGTCGTCGTCTGGGTACTGAATTTTCCAGTTATGCTAAAAAATTAGGAGTATCGGGAATATTCCATACTGATGAGCTACCGGCCTATGGTATAAGTTCCCGGGAAGTGGATAGATTAAAAGATTTCACCGGTGCCGGTGCAGAAGATGCAGTTATAATTGTAGCACACCAGGAAGAAATAGCTCAAGGGGCTCTGGAAGAAGTAAAAAGAAGGGCTTTAATGTGTTTTGATGGTGTGGTGGAAGAAACCCGTAAAGCCCTTCCCGAGGGGAATACCGAATATATGCGCCCCCTTCCCACGTCCAGCCGAATGTATTTGGAGACTGATATCCCCACTTTCACCATCACCCGCCCCCAGGTGCAAAAAATAAAAAATAATCTTCCTGAAATTCCCCGGGCAAAAAAAGAAAGAATGGAATCAGAGTATAATTTAAGTGAGGATCTGGCCACTCAGCTGGTGAAAAGAGATAAAGTAGATGACTTTGAGAATATAATGAACAATTTAAAGTTGGATCCCACTGTAGTTGCTTCTTTACTGGCTTATTCTTTAAGAGAGCTTAAAAGAGACGGGCATTCAATGGATAGTTTGGATTCAAAGACCCTGATAAATGCTTTGAAATTATTAGAACAGGATAAAATATCTAAAGATGCTATAAGCCCTATATTAATTCATGTTTCTCAGAAAAATTCATCCCCTCAGGAGGCAGCCGAAGCACTGGATTTACTGATGTTAAAAGAATCTGATGTGGAAGACATAATCCAAAAAATAATTTCCCAAAAAGAGGATATGGTAAAACAAAGGGGTATGGGTAGTATGGGACCCCTGATGGGGATAGTGATGAAAGAGTTAAAAGGTAAAGCTGACGGGAAACTTGTAAATAAAGTTTTAAAAGAAAGTATACAGAAATTTTTATAAATTTTAGTACGGTTTATAAAATAAAATTTCTCCATTTAAAATTTGAGGTGAATAATATGGAAGTACCCTGGATAAGAATAATAACTGGAGTGGGAATTGGTAAAACACTGGATGTTACTGAAGACCCTGATTTAGAATCAATAAATGTAAAAGAAGACCGGGTGGAGTTAACTTATAAACAGTTACGGCCAGCCGGCCCGGGAAAGGTAGTATACTTCTACAGTGGGATAATTGGAATTGAACACGGCCTCTATGAAGATAAATAAAGAAAGAATTCCAGTTCATGTATTTAATAAATCTGAGGTCAGTTAATTAAATTAGTTAGTTAATAGCAAGGAAAGGGTAGAATGAAATCATATGACATAATAATTATTGGAGCAGGGCCGGCAGGATTAGCAGCAGGTATTTATGCAGGTAGGCAGGGTACCAGTACTCTAATATTAGAAAAAGGTCCTGCTGGTGGTCTGGGATTAGAAGTTCCCATGATGGAGAACTATCCCGGTTATGAGATGATTGCCGGGATGAGTCTCATTAATGAAACAAAAAAACAGGTATTGAAAACCACACCTTTACATGAAAGGGAAGAAGTAGAGTCTTTAAAATCAGATAACGGGTCTTTTATTATTAAAACTATTAATGGCCAGTATCATGCCCGGGCTTTAATTATCAGTACCGGTAGTAAACACAAAACTTTAGATGTTCCTGGAGAAGTGAAGTTGCTGGGTCGGGGAGTATGTTACTGCGCCACCTGTGATGGACCATTATTTACAGGTAAAAAGGTCTATATGGTGGGAGGAGGAAACAGTGCTGCTCAGGAAGCCATATTTCTTAAAAATATTGGGTGTGATGTTACCCTCATCCACCGGAGAGATGAATTAAGAGCAGAAAAATACTTGCAGGAAATGCTTAAAGAAAAAAAGATTGATACTATCTGGGACACGGTGGTAGAAGAGATTAAGGGTGATCAGTTTGTGGAATTTTTAGTCCTTAAAAATCTTAAAACCTCTCTAGTAACTGAGGTTCCAGCCCAGGGGATTTTCATTTCTGTGGGAGATATTCCCCTAAATCAACTGGCTAAAAAACTGGGAGTAAAACTGGATAAGCAAGGGCACATTATAACGGATAAATTCCAGAGAACAAATATCCCCCGGGTATATGCTGCCGGAGATATAACCGGAGGATATAAACAATGGATAGTGGCCTGCAGTGAAGGAGCAGTAGCGGCCATGGCTGCATATGATGATCTACAAAAATAGTATTTAATATATTTTTTATTTAATCTGAAAATATTGCCCTGAATTTGATTAAAAAAATTTTAAATAATTTTTTTGTTTAATGGATAAATAAGGTTTAATTGATTTTTCCCTTTTACTGGGATCCATCCTTTAAAAAGATATATATAACATAGGCTATTATTAATACTACAATAAATGGAAGTAGCCAGAAAAATACAGTGACAATGGCCACTGCCACTAAAATGGCAACTATAATATAAATCAAGTCTCTTGTTTTCATATTAAAAAATTTGTAAAGGAACCATAAATATGTTTCTGATTACAATTAGAAATCCGCTTCAAAATTTTTATTTTCACTGAATATAACTTGAGGAGATATTAAAATATGAAAATACTGGTTGTAAATAATCATGGGCAATACAATCATCGAATACACCGCACCCTGAAATACCTTAAAATCCCATCAGAATTAATAGTAAACACCCTTTCGGTGGAAGAAATACTCCAGAAAGATCCAGCCGGACTGGTTTTAGGAGGAGGTCCATCCCTGGATAGATCAGGAAAATGCAGGGAGTACATTGAAAAAGTAGATGTTCCTATTTTAGGGATCTGTCTGGGTCATCAATTAATTGCCCGGGCCTTTGGTGGGGAAGTTTCAACAGCCGATGCCCAGAGTTATGCTCAGATACAGCTGAATATTCTGGATGAAGATGATATATTCCAGGGTTTAGGCCCTGAAATGAAGGTATGGGCTTCCCATAAAGATGAAGTTAAAAAAATGCCTGAAAATTTTGATGTACTGGCCAGTTCCACCATATGTGATGTGGAAGCCATGAAACACCACCAGAAACCAGTATATGGTATTCAGTTCCATCCTGAAGTGTACCATACTGAGAATGGTTCTCGAGTTTTTGAAAACTTTTATGATGTTTGTAAAAATTATAAAATATAGTTTATCTGATTATTGCAAACTGGGTTAATGCTCCTGAAAAACCAGTAAAAAGGCACTCATAAATTATATTTAAAATGAAGTACTAACTTTTTATTAACTAAATTGTAGGGAATATCCTCTTTAATTTGTATTCCTATTATCCTAAACTTATTCAAGGTGAAAAAATGTTGAATCCATCTGATTTTATAAAAGAATCCATTGAAGATATAAAAAAAACTGTGGGAGACGGAACTGCAGTAATTGCTCTTTCAGGAGGGGTTGATAGTTCAGTAACATCAGTTCTTACTAAAGAAGCACTGGGAGATAATTTAATAGCTGTTTTTGTAGATCACGGTCTTTTAAGAGAAGGAGAAGCAGAATATGTTAAAAAGACATTTGAGCCCCGCTTGAATTTTCGTTATGTGGATGCTTCCTCTGAATTTTTAAATGCCCTGGCAGGGGTAAGTGACCCGGAAGAAAAAAGAAAGATCATTGGAAAGATATTCATTGATGTATTTGAAAGGGTTGCTGAAGAAGTAGGTGCCCGGTTTCTGGTACAGGGAACCATTGCCCCGGACTGGATTGAAAGTGAAGGTAATATCAAGTCCCATCACAACCTGGCCTTACCCCATGGACTGGTTTTGGAAATAGTAGAACCAGTAAGGGAACTCTATAAGGATGAGGTGAGAATAATTGGTAGCGAACTGGGGCTTCCTGAAGAAATGGTGCAGCGCCAACCCTATCCCGGACCGGGATTGGCAGTAAGAGTGGTTGGTAACTTAAGCCTGGAGAAAATAGAGATTTGTAGAAAGGCCAATGCCATTGTAGAAGAAGAAGTGCATAAAGAAGGGTTGGAAGAATCGCTATGGCAGTACTTTGCCGTACTAACTGATACCAAAGTCACGGGAGTAAAGGGAGATATTCGGGACTATGGTTACCTGGTGGTACTCCGGATGGTGGAATCACTGGATGCCATGACCGCCGATGTACCGGAATTACCCTGGAATATGGTAAAAACTATATCCCGCCGGATAACTGCAGAAATCCCTGAAGTAACCCATGTGGCACTATCAGTTAGTGATAAACCACCCAGCACCATTGAATTTGCTTAAAAAAAAAAAGAATACCTGAAAAATAGTTTTTATTAAAAATAATCTTTTATTTTTTCCATCGCTCTAACTTAGGTATGCCCCTGGTAAATACCCAGGCAATTGGTCGGGGCATGCCCTGTTCTTTCATTTTTTCAATACAAAATTCCTGCATTTTCTGGGGAGTGTCTATTTCTGGACTGGTAAATTCACCATCAACCAGACAATAAGAACAGTATTTCACACTTTTTGATCCATCTTTAGTGGTTCCTCCAGTTTGAGGGTCTTTTTTAAGGGGCATTCCACAGCTTTGACAGAATTTATATTCTTTCATAAGTATACCTTCTACTGGCCTTCCTATTATTACCTGCCATTTTACGGCTTTTATGGTTTGACTTTAAAAAGATGAAATTGTATTTAGAAAAATTCCAGGAAAAAGTGAATAATGCTAATAGTGCTTATCCTTGAGAAATATGAGCTTAATATTTTTTTAAAATTAACTGGATTAAACACTCTCATTTTTCAGGTTAAATGATTTATTATAACCTTTTATCAGGGATTCTCTGGTGATCAGCAACCCCTTTTCCTGTGGATGAATCATCATATCCTTTAGATGATTTTTTAGATCCTTTATCCATGGGGGGTTTTATAAGGCCACGTTCCAGGACATATCCTTTCTTAGATAAGAGGGCCAGAACTTCCTTAAAATCAGCCCGGGATATATCAAGAAAATCATTTTTTAATGCATTATATAATCTTCTTTCAAGATAAACAGCTTTATGTTCATTTAAAATTTCATCTGCTCTTTTTTCTATCTGTGATATTTTATCATTATCAGTCATTTTTTTTATCTCCTGGAAAACTTGAAGCGGTTTTTGATAAATTATCATATGATATATTCTTCTTAAATAATGTAAATTTCTAAATCTTACTAAAAAATAATGTATTTCATGAGTTTTTATTTTTTATATTCCAAAATCATGGTAATATCATCAAATTGTTCTCTATCTTCTACAAAGCTATCAATTTTTGCTTTACATAGAATACTATATCACTCAGGCTTAAATTATGAGTATTATTCATGATGGCCTGTAAATAGGAATCCCCGAATAATTCATCCTGGGGGTTTATGGCTTCGGTGATACCATCGGTATAGAGGTAAATTCTATCTCCTGTTTTTAAAGTGAGTTCCTTTTCATGGTATGTTATGTACTATATATTCATATTCACTGCCAGAAAAATAATGTTTAGCTACCTCACCATCAATATCATGAATACGTTCCACATCTACCCCCACCGGAGAATCAGATACAGCACAGGCCACATAGTCCTGGGAGTGGGAAAGATTAAAATAAATATGAGGATAATTGCTTAAACAGGGTTTTCCATATTTTCCAACAGAAATAATAGGATCACATATTCCTATTTTAGTTAAAGAATGTTTTAGAAGGATTTCTGCCCCCAGGGACAATTTCTTATCCCTCAGTTTTAAATATTTACTGGACTTGATTACTCTCTCCCGGGAGACTAATCCCCGGGCATGGTCCACATCCAGCCGGGAGACATCCATATAATATAAGAACATGATTTTCACAGTTAAAGGAATTATTAATTATTAATAAGTATAGGTGAGGTTATTTTTAAAGATATTTGGTAATTAAGGTCCTGGCGATTTATTATTTCAGGGCGATGGGGACTCTTCAGCTAGAATATTTCTCCATAAACCAGTCTATTAGTTCTCCAGATATACTGATAGAAGAAGGTCTCTTTTGGATTTCACTGATTTAAACCAGCGTGCATCATCTATTTCTTTACCATCCACTTTAATCTCTTCATATTCTGCAGTAAATCCCACCATCAGGGAGTGGGGGTAGGGCCAGGGCTGACTACCGAAATATTCTATAGTTTTAACCTTCAAACCCACTTCTTCGGCTGCTTCCCTTTCTACAGCTTCTTCCAGTGTTTCCCCCGCTTCTACAAAACCCGCCACCAGGCCATATCTATTAGTTATCCCGTAGGTGTGACGGGCCATGAGTAATTTATCCTCCTTTACAATGGCAGTTATTATTGCCGGTGCTATGGGAGGATAGTTGAAGTGCACACAATCCGGGCAGATTTTTGCCATCTCCCCCTCCATGGTCCGGGTTGATGCTCCGTATTTTCCCAAAACTGATGGTTCTTATCCCAGTTAATAATCTGAATAGCTCTACCTGCTAATAGATAAATATCGTATTCTAGGATAGAATAAAGTTCTTTTAAATCAATAAAAGACCTCCCTGATAGTTCAGGGGATGATTCTATTTCCACCACAAAGCAGGGGCTTCCTCTAAGCTGGCCCAGGTAGATCTTCCGGAGGGGTCGAACAGGTAATTGATTCAAATTTTTTAAAAAAGGAATGTTGTTATTATGGTGGTCAATAAGTAGTTTATCCTGGTAGAAAATAAAATAGTGGGATTTAGAGCCTTTTTTTTCATTCCAGGCATTTGATGGTTGGTAATCATGGTAGATACTCTTTCTTGGCATGAAATTATTATAATTTTAATAATAATAAAAAGTTAGCATTTTTATTTACACCCACCCCTCATCCAAGTTTTTTTTAAGATTTTCCTTTAAATCTAAGTATATACCATCCATAATTCTATATTATTATTTTAATACCAATATTTAAAATTGTTTATTTTATTTTTAATATTAATATTTATATATTAAATGTTTAAAATTATATTGTACATTACATAGTGAATGTTATTTATTAAAAAAGGAGGAGTGATGTGATAGCGGATATTAAAGAAACATCCCGCACCATTGAACTGGTACTGGGTATTATTGGTGGGATATTTGGATTATTAGGAGGTATTTTTGCAGTTATTTTTGGAAGTCTGGCCTCTGCAGACATTGTAATCCTGGGAATTAGTGCCATTTTAGCCTCCATAGCAGGAATTGTAGCAGCAGTCTATGTAACTAAAAATCCTAAAACAGGCGGAATAATTCTGATAGTAAGTGCTATCTGGTTATTAATCAGTATATCCTTATTTGGATTATTAGGATCTATATTGATTGGTATTAGTGGGATTTTAGCTATTTTAAGGAAATAAAGAGGTGAAAATATGAAAAATAAAGGAATAATTACATTAGCCCTTCTCCTGGTAGTGGGAGTGGTGCTGGTTAGTGGATGCACAGATAGTGGCAGTTCAACAGATAGTAGTTCTGGATCCGGGTCCAGTTTGAAGGTTAGTGATGTGGAAGTTGTATCAGAAGGATACGGAATGTACAAGGTAAAAGCTACCATAATGCCTGAAAAAGATTACAGTTACCTGGAAATGGTTTTAATATGGTATGATGCCAGTGGTGCTATTATTGAAAAAAATCCAATGGTATGGAATATTAATGATGTAAAATCCGGCAAAACCCTTAAAGTAACCGGTAATGGTTATATAAGTGGGGATGAAAAACCAGCAAAAGTCGATATACTGATATTTGATAGTGTTTTTTCAGGAGGGGATGAATCAGGAGCCATATACAAGTCGAGTGTAACACTTTAAAATATTTTATATCCCATTTTATTTTTTAATTAAACGTAAAGTACAATTTTATGGAATTAAATAAATTATTTTAAAAAAATTTAGTGGAGATTTAAGATTTCTTAACCAGTATTTTATCAATATTGTTTAAAAAAATTTAGTGGAGATTAAGATTTCTTAACTAGTATTTTATCAATATGGTGACCATCCATATCTACAATTTCAAATTCAATGCCACTCCACTGAAATTTTTCTCCAGTAGTAGGTACTTTACCAATATAGCTCATGATAAAACCACCTACGGTATTATAGTTACCTTTATATTCATCGGGAAGCTTTTCAATATCTAATATCTCTTTAAATTCTTCCGCAGATAAATATCCATCAACTAGCCAGGATCCATCATCTCTAAGGGTAGCTTTTGGTTCATCAGGTTCATCTACAGAAGGTATATCACCTACTAACACTTCTAAAATATCATTAAGAGTAATTAAACCTTCAATACTCCCATATTCATCTACTACCATGGCCATGTGCACATAATTGCGGTTATTTTTAAATAACGTCAAAACATCCATAATAGGTAATGTTTCCGGTATAATCAAAGGATTTTTTAAGTTAGGTTCAATATTAACTGATTCTCCCTGAAGAATAGAACCTAGAATATCTTTTGTTTGAACCACACCCAAAAAATTATTTAATTCATCTTTTCCCACAGGAAAAATAGATCTTTTGCTATTAATAATCTGTTTTTTAATTTCTTCAGAGGGATCATCCAGATCCAGCCAGATTATTTCAGTTTTAGGGGTCATTAAGGTATCAATTCTTTGTTGATCCAGCCTGAAAACACGTTTTATGATATCTTCTTCTTCTTTTTCTACAGTTCCTGCTTCCAGGCCCTCCTCAATAAGTAGTTTTATCTCATCTTCGGTAACATTATTATCCCGATCTTTCTTGGAACCTAATAACAGCAATAAAAAGTCTGTTGAAAAACTTAAAACCGAAACTATAGGGCTGGTTACCTTAGATAATATCTGCATGGGACGGGCTATTTTTACTGAAATTTTTTCCGGATTGTTAAGGGCTATTCTTTTAGGCACTAGTTCCCCAATAATCAAAGACAAGTATGTAATAATTAAAACTATGATCACTATACTTAATGATTGGCTATACTCTGCAATTAAATTAAATCCACTCAAATAACTTTCCAAATAAACAGAAAGTGTGGCGCCACCAAAAGCACCTGCTAAGATACCTATAAGTGTTATTCCAATTTGTACTGCAGATAAAAATTCATTAGGCGATTCTAATAGTTTAAGAGCTACACCAGCACCCTTATTCCCTTTTTTACTCATTTTTTGTAATTTAATTTTTCGAGAAGAAACGATTGCTATTTCAGCCATGGCCAGCAATCCATTTAAAAGAATGAGTAATAATATAATAAAAAATTCTAAAAAAATATTGTTCATGTCTTTGTCCTCAATTTTAAATTAATATTTATTAAGGTATAAGGCTTCCTTTATTTAAACTTAAATATTTTCATTCAATTTTAAATTATACAACATATTCAAAATTACATGTAAAAATAATTACTCGAAAAAATAATAGCTTTAAAGTGTAATTCACTAAGAAACTTCAGAAAATGTTAATCATGCCTGGATTATCACCAGTAATGCACTTTCCACCTTTTTTAGTCACAATAAATGTGTTTTCAATTCCCACCATCCTCACACCTTTAATACCCTTTTTAGGCTCCAGAGCAAAAACCATACCCTCAACCAGAGCTTCATCAAATCCAGGGGCAATAACTGGTATTTCATCAATTAATAATCCTATTCCATGCCCTAAAAATTTCACTTTATTGTCACCATAACCCATGAAATTCTCTAAAAAATCAGCATCCAAATTGTTAATGATTTCATGATAAATATCAGAGGGTATGGCTCCTGGTTTTAGCATAGAAGCTATTTCATTTTGTATATCCACACAATCATGGTGCATATCCAGTGCACCAGAAGGCAAGGCCTCTCCAAATTGGTAGGTCATGGTTTTATCGGTGTGATATCCTTTTACACCGCAGCCCACATCAATAAATACCAAATCTCCTTTTTTTAATTTATTATCATGATTTCCGAAAAGAGGTACAGCTGGATTTCCATAATTTCCACCCGGACTATTTAAATAAGAAGGGTTTATAGAGCTCTCCCCAAAACAGACCCGTCCCAGCACCATCTCGGTATCGAACATGCCAAAGCGGGTTACTCCATGGTGTCCCTCTGAACCATTAACTGGAATAGTTCTACGGTTAGCTGGGCTTCATTTAATCCTTCCTTTAATAATGAGGGAGCCACATCTTCCAGAACATGAGCATGAATTTTACCAGCTTTTTTCATTAAATTAAGCTCATAGTCACTTTTTACTCCTCTTACCATACCCAGATCCCTATCCAGGGCCTTGAATTCTTTAAAGGGGAAGTGTTTTAAAAAGCGCTGGTAAAATCCCAGAGGTATGAATTCTGTTTCCAGATATACCCGGGATGGTAATTGAGACCAGGTAAGAGCAGCATCACGAAAACTCTTCATGGGACGTATATCATCAAATAAAGATTCATTTAAGGCCCTCTCATAGCTTCTTCTCACCCAAAGGGTGGGTTCTTCTTCCCGGGGGATAAGAAGTACCCCATCCTGCATGGTACCTGTAAAATAATACATGTTAATATTGGTGAAAATCACCGCCATTTCCCAATCAGGGTGTGAGAAGTCCATCTGCTTTTTAAAACTATGCATGCGGTTTTCCAATTCACTTAAAGGTACCTTATACATGAAAAACACCTTAATTTATTTTTAACAGGATCCCTATACCGGTCCCTGGAAATTATTCTGCTTTAATTGATTGATGATATTTTTTTAAGTTCAATATTAATTAAATCCTTAAAAATATATTAAACTACTTACATATGTTTATAAAGAATTATGATATCTCCAGAAAAAAATAAAAAAATACCCCTCTACTCGGTTAAAAAAGGACAAATAGAACTACTGGATAAAATAATAAAAACAGACCAGGAATGGAAATCTATTTTAAGTCCAGAACAATTTGATGTGGCCCGAAAAAAAGGAACAGAACTGGCCTTCACCGGTAAATATCATAATCATCATGGCGATGGAATATATAAGTGCGTGTGCTGTGGTAATGATCTTTTTGATTCCCGGACCAAGTTTGATTCCGGTACCGGATGGCCCAGTTTCTGGAAAGCAGTGGCCCCTGAAAATATAAAAACACAATCTGATCGTAGTTTACTGATGGTTAGAACCGAAGCCTTATGTACCCGGTGTGATGCCCATTTAGGGCATGTTTTTGATGATGGACCAGCCCCTACCGGACTGCGTTACTGTATGAATTCGACGGCCTTAAAATTCGTTCCCCGGGAAGAAATATAACAATATTAGACTAAGGATTAAGTTCATGATTAAAACTAAAAATGCCTATCTTCAGAAATTAACCGCCCATATGAAGATGCGTTCGGTTAAGATTGGTTCTCAACTGGAGGGAAGTACTCCTCCTTCCGTATTTATTGGCAGCTGGAATTATCCCCAGGTATATGCCGGCCCCATGATGGTGCCCCAGCAGGGCGATACTTATATCATGGATTCTCCTGAGTCCTGGATTCCTGGAGAAAAAAGCCAGGAGGATATCATCGGGTACCGTTTATCCCTGGTGCGGGGAAAGCAGCGCATCGGTGTGGCAGATATTGATAATTCATTTGTTGAAAAATTGCAGGATATTTCCCTGGCTTCTTGTTCTATTGATAGTGAAGCTATTTTTAATAAGCGTCCCCTAGGATTATCATTTAGTGAAGAAACCACCCCACACGGGCCCAGTGCCATTTTAGAGAGTTTTGATATAGATAGTGTTAAATGGGACCGGGACTTAGAAAAGGTATTTTATGATACTGATCTTAAATCCCGACAAGCCCTGAATGATTTGCATCAAAAGGGAGTGCCCTTTTCCAGCATGCAAAAGGCCTTCTCGGTGGGGGCCATGGGTACTACTAAAAGAAGGAAACTGGTACCCACCCGCTGGTCTATTACTGCCTGTGATAGTACCCTGGCTGATGATCTACTTAGAAAGGTTAGAAATTATGAAATTCTGGATGTGCATCGAGTTTACGAGTTTTCCAGTTTGAATAATTACTATGCTATCATCTTAATCCCCACCGAGTGGCAGTATGAATGGATGGAAGCATTTATAAGGGTTTTAGGTAAAGAAGAACTTATATTTTCAGATTATGAGAATAATGGAGGTAAAACGGAGTATTCACGGGTGGGAGGTTGTTACTATACCTGTAAAATGGGAGTACTTGATGCCCTGGATAAAGAACAAAAACAGGCCGGGGCGCTAGTTCTAAGAGAAGCCTATACTGGTTATGTTCCTCTGGGTGTATTTAATGTAAGGGAGAATGTTAAAAATGCCATGCAGAATCCTTATAAAGAATTTGAAGACCTTAAAACTTCATTAAAATACGTGGATTCCCAATTGAAAATACCCTTAAGCAGTTTTGTTAAAAAAAGTGACTTGATCCAGGAATTATTGCAATCCAGGCAAAGCACTCTGGATGCTTACTTCAAAAAGTAAATTAACAGATTGATGATTATTCTTTTTTAAATGGAGAGAGGAGATATAAATTGAATTTAACTTTTAAAAGGCCCCACCTCGAAACCAGGGAGGCCATGATCCGTGCCCTTAAAGACAAAAAACTATACCCTGGTACTCATCCCCGGATAATTGATGCTCAGGATAAAATTAAGGATTTTACTGGTCACAAATACGCCCGGGTAGTTAATAGCGGGAATGCGGCTATAATGATTGCTATGAATTCCCTAGAAGATCCTTTCCTGATTCCAGATCAAGGGGCCTGGTCTGGTTTTTTAAAGCTGGCTCGTTTTCTAAAAAAAGAAGTAATAGAATTAAAAACTGATAAAGGATATTTATCCCTGGATTTGATGGAAGAATCATTAAGTAAAATTAATACAAAACCGGGAGCATTATTCATTACCAGTTTTGCAGGTTACACTGCCGAGCAGCCCCTTAAAGAATTATTTGATTTCTGTAATAGCAATGAAATTAAACTGGTGGAAGACGCATCCGGTGGGGTGGGAGACCCTGAAGCCAGACTGGGTAATGGTGAGCACGCCCACGTAATTGTAGCTTCTACAGGTTCGCCGAAAATGGTGAATGTTGGAAGTGGAGGTTTTATCAGTACCAGCCAGCAAGATATACTGGATAAATCAGGTATTTTATTGAGGACTATGGGATGTAGTCCTGTGACCGGGGCAGGTATAGCCCGGGAAATAGATTTTTCCAGTGCAAGCCTAATAAAAACCACCGGTGCGGTTGAATATCTAAAAAAAAAGATTGGAAATGTATTACATCCAGATAAAAGGGGAATTAATGTGATAATTCCCTGCCAGAATCCCCCTGAAACTGCCCGGGGATTAAGAAAATCTTTAAATGCAGAGAAAAAAAGCATAATCACCACCTGCCCTCTTTATGATCGGGTGCTGGATAGGGCCATTTGTGTGGAAATTAAGAATCTGGCCCTGGAATCTTTAAATGAAAATAATTTACAGGAACTGATGGAAATTTTATCAGAAAGGATTTAGTAAAATAGAATATTATGTAAATCTGACCTTATTTATCAATAATTAAAAGAGTGGTCTTTTCCAGAAGTAAGGAGGTTAATCCCCCACTTGATTTAATTTCAAGATCAGATAAACCATAGATTTCTTTTAAAGTATTTTCCCGGGGAATTAAAACCTTATCATCTCTTTTGAAAAACTTGCCCATTTCTTTTATTATTGAATCGTCACAGTCCACCCCTACTGCACATATCTCCATAGGGCCCTCTTTTAGTCCCAGTATATTTATTGCTTTTGATATTTGTCTTTGAGCCGATGTTCTAAGGCATATTTCCATTCCCAGATTATGGGCAATGTTATATCCCTCACTAAATGCATCTAAGGCATGGAGGGTGGCATGTAAGGCATGTTTTTTTCCGGCCACTGCCTGGGCATTCATAAGCTGAATGGTGCAATCAATGGAAATTTCATCAATCCAGGATAAGGTGTTTCCCACATCATCAATATGGGCTTTAAATCCCATTACCTGGATTTTTTCTAATCTTTTCATAAAATCTCTCTTAAAGAAAATGTTAAAATAAAATTAAGCGATGATTATTAATAAAAAAAATGGTTGATTGAACCACTATTATTTTTCATCAGAAATCTTTTTCAGGGACCCGTCCTTTATTTTATCACCTAATAATCGATTAACACCACTTAAAAATGCTTCCACACTGGCCATGATAATATCCGGTTGGGTACTGCGGGCAGAAACCACTTCATTTTCATAACGTAGTTTAACCACCACGTCAATTAAAGCATCTGTACCTCCAGTTATAGCATCCACGTGATATTCCTCCAGGGTTACATCTGCAAAGTCTGCTATACTCTTTTTGATGGCTACAATAGCAGCATCTACCGGCCCTATACCAACTCCAGCTTCTAATATTTCATTATTATCTATTTTTAGTTTAACTGAAGCCGTGGGAATTACTTTATTTCCAGATACAATGGTCACCTCTTCTAGTTCCACCATTTTCTCCGCTATTATTCCTAAAACATCCTCACTTATGGCCTGTAAATCCACATCAGTAACGCATTTACCCATATCTCCCAGTGATTTCACCCGGTTGAATATCTGCATTAGTTGATTCTCATCCACCTTTAATCCCAATTCTTGGAGTCGTTTTTTTAGTAAACTAGTGCCGATGTGTTTTCCCATAACAAATCTGCGCTGGTGACCCACCAGTTCCGGAGTAATAGGTTCATAAGTCTCTGCTTTTTTTATAACTCCATCGGCATGTATGCCTGATTCGTGGGCAAATGCATTTTCTCCTACTATGGCCTTGTTAGGCTGCAGATAAACTCCAGTCATCCGGGCCACCATTTTAGAGGTCTCATATAGCATCTGAATATTCACATTAGTTTTGATATCATATAAAGAGTACAATGCTACAATTATTTCTTCTAAAGCAGCATTACCTGCCCTTTCACCAATTCCATTTATGGTGGCATGTACTTCGGTGGCACCTGCTTTTAGCCCTGAGAGAGAATTAGCAACGGCCAGACCAAAATCATTGTGGCAGTGCACACTTAAAGGTGCCTTTAGTTTACTTAACTCCCCATAAAATTCGAATGATTTATCCGGGGTTAGCATACCCACTGTGTCACAGGCACATATCCTTTTGGCTCCCGCCTGGATACCCTGCCGGAATACTTCTTTTAAAAACTCCATGTCACTTCTAGTGGAGTCTTCTGCCGATAATTCCACCAGCAGACCATGGTCCACGGCATATTCGGTGCAGTCCACCGCCTGTAGTAAAACTTCTTCCCTGCTTTTTCGTAGTTTATGTTCCAGATGTAGATCAGAGGTGGGTACCACCAGATGCACACTGTCCACCCCGCATTCTAAGGCCGCGTCTACATCAACTTTTACTGCCCGGGCAAAGCTGCAGATTTCAGTAGAAAGGCCTTCGCTGGTTATTTTTTTTATACCTTCCCTTTCACCAGCGGAGGTAATAGCAGATCCTGCTTCAATAATGTCCACTCCCAATGCATCTAATCTTAATGCTATTCTTAATTTCTCATCGGGAGTTAAAGAAACTCCAGGAGTCTGTTCTCCGTCTCTTAATGTGGTATCTAAAACTCTGATTTCCAATTTAAATCCCCTGTTTATTTTTTTATATTAGAATCATCTATAATTGATTTCCTGCATAATTATAGAGATAAAACATTAAATAATGAATTTAAAAATTTATATGGATATATTGGTACTCAACCATATATAAAAATTGAAGATATAAACCATTGCAGTAGCTGATGAAATCTATTCTTTTACCAGGACAGAAATGACACGTGTTAGACTTTTATGCATTCTAATCTCATGCCGCTCCATTAATTTTAAGGGAGTGTCGTTTAATAAGTCATTTAAGTCCACGTAGTGTGGAGTGGCTATACATATTCGGCCATCTTCCAGCATTTGATCACTTACAGATTCTAAAAACTCCCTGTAGATCTTCCCACTATCTTCACCGGCTGTAGAAGCAGATATGCCATAAGGTGGATCTGTTACCACTGCTTTTACTTTCTCATCCAATTTTACATGTCTGGCATCGGATTTTAAAACCTTGAAATCTTTTATTCCATAGTATTTCAGATTTTTTTCAGTGCCCTGCACCATTTTCTCGTCAATATCAGTTCCAATAAGACGGGCCCCAATAATACCGGCCTCAATCAATATCCCCCCGGTTCCACAAAAAGGATCCATAAGTAAATCCCCGGGAATTATTTGGGATAAATTCACCATGCATCGGGCTAATTTAGGACTCATGGATCCCGGGTAGAAAAATGGTCTTTTATGAGGTTTAAGATCAAAAAAGTGTTTTTTATCAATTTTTACTTTCTTGACTCCAATAAGGGCTAAGGAATTAGTTATAAGGACCCGGATAAAGGTAGAAGGTTTTTCAAGTTTTACCTTACTTTTATCCCCCACCATCTTCTTTACAATATTTCCCAGTTCTTTTTCCATTTCCTGACAATCAATATCTTCGGTACATCCTATTTGTTTAACCCTGATTGCAAAATCAGGCCCCAGAATATCCTCCCATTTTATTTTAGAAAAGGCCTCAGGAATTTTATGCGGATTAGATTCTGTAATAAAATGGGAAATCTCGTGGGCATATCCCATTCTTTTACCCAGCAGGATAGAAATATCTTCAGGGGTTTTAAGTTTGATAATTCCCGGTTCAACTATTTCCAGATTATAATCAATTTTTTCAGCATTAAGAACTGCCTCCAGTTCAGCCAGGGGTAAGGTATCATTTTCACGGGATAATATTAAAAAAAGTTCCATAAACGGGACATCCTCCTATATAACAGCTGAGGGAGTACAGAAAATAATATCCTCCTTTTTATCATTTCTTTTACCAGGAGGGATTGAGAATCCATATCACCATAAGAGGATATCAAATCTTCAGCACCTTTTTCTTTTAACTTCAGGAACATGTTATCTAATTCCTGATTTTTAAGTTCCTGGAAAGTCTTTTGCACCTGCAACTGGTTTTTAAGCTCTTTTAAGAATTTGTTCTTATAGCTGGTTTCATAATCCTTTAATAATTCAGGATCATCACTTTCCAGGGATTTTATGGCAGCTTCTGCCGCAAATTTAGCACATTCAAATCCAATTAAAAGGCCTCCACCAGTGGTTGGTTTAACCTGAGAAGCAGCATCCCCTAAAATAATGGCCCGGTTTTCAACGATTTTTTTATTCAAATCAAATACTGGTATTTTTCCATGATACTTACTTATGACTTTAGCTCCCTGGAATTTATCATTGGAATTTATGAAATTCTTTAATATATGATTTAGTTTTTTATAATCATGGTGCCCGAAAAGTCCCAGGCGAGATAGGTGAGGGGATAAAGGAATGGACCATATAAATCCAGGGGAAATATGTTCATCCACATAAACATCCACAAAATCTGTTTCCAGGGGATTACTTTTCATCTCAATAAGAAACTGGGCCGCATCCACAGAATTATAGGAGTTATTCATGGCAGAGGAAACTACCGAACAATGGCCTCCACATCCTGCAAGTATTTTTGATTGGAGTACTTTCTGTCCCGTATTAGCCATTTTAACTTTGGAAGAAGATGTATCCACATTTGAAACTTTATGCTGAAGTAAAATCTCAGCCCCGGCATCCTGGGCTTTTTGGGAAAGATATTTATCATACTCCACCCGATCAATTACATAAGCCTGAGTTTCCTTTTTAGAAACCTTTATCACATGATCAGAAGGAGAATGGAGGTAAGCCCCCCGCACCTTATTAATTATAAATTCATCCGGCAGGTCATTTATTTCTCTAATTTTTGCACTTAATAGTCCGGCACATTGAAGGGGAACCCCTATCTTTTTCTTCTTTTCCAGGACCCCCACCTTATACCCCTCTTGGGCCATACGAAAAGCAAAGGTAGATCCTACCGGCCCTGCCCCAATTACCAATACATCATAATCTACCATATTATCTCCTTATATATGAATTCAAATTAAAAATTATAGCCTAATTACAGGATACAAAAACTTTCTAAATAACTTAAAAATTACATATCCAAAAGAGTTGCATTTATCAAATTTAAATAGTCTTAGAATTTATTAACCTCTATCCTATAAAAAATTATCTTTTAAATTTCCGGGCATGGTTTTCCATTATAGGTTTTTTACCCCGGCGAGGGGTATTCTGAGTATTAATTTTTCCATTTGTCTCCCCTTCCATCTCTTTTTGGATTTCTCTGGCCATTTGAGTATAGGATAAATTTTGATCTATCATCCGGTTAATTTTATCTTCTAAATGGTAAGGTTGAGGGATATTCTCCAGTATGATACTGGTATTTTCATGACCACTGAATATTTCAATATCTCCTGAAGCAAAAATCCTCTCCAGTAAATTTTGATAAATTACCACATCCTGGACTTTGTTATAACGGATATATGATCTCTTTTTATTTATCATGCCTTTTTGAACGATAATTCTCTGATTGGTAAGTAAATATTCCGTGAATTTCCAGGATAATAAGTCCCAGACCGCCCATAATATTAAAACTAAAATTAAAAGTAGAATAGCGATACTTACTCCCTGCACCAGGGGTATCTGTACAAATTCAATGAGAGAACTCTGGATAGTAACTGTAAAGGAAATGATGGAGTTGAAGGAATAAAAAAGTAGACCAATAAAGAGTATTTTAATAAGAGCAGATTTGCTGTGAATGAAAATACGGGGCCTGGTTCTTAATATGACTTTTTCCCCATCTTGATATGAATTTCTATTTGTTTCGAACATTTTATCATCAATACTATCATTATCACCTTAAATATTTTTTATGGATATTCCTCAGGATGAGAGGTTAATTTATTTTAAAAGAAGACCCTAAAATATGTCTGATGTTTTGTAAAAAAATTGAAATTGACCAAACCCGCATAAATTTCAGTTCCGACCTGGAAAACATAGATATTTCCAGTTTCATAATAAATGAGCGCCTGAAATTGATTAGTTATATCAAAAGAAATCCAGATTTTAAAAACTCACTAGAACCCGTCCCCCGGGATGATAGTTTAAAAAAAGCCCCATTAATTGTCAAAATGATGGATAGGGCCAGTAGAAAAGGAGAAGTAGGGCCTATGGCCGCGGTGGCAGGAACAATAGCAGAATTATCCTTAAGTTTACTGTTGAAAAAAGGTTCTAAATATAGCATAATCGATAATGGAGGAGATATTGCCCTTAAAACGAATAAAAAAATAGTTTCTGGACTTTATGCAGGTAATTCCTCCCTTTCAGGTAAAATCGGGTTTGAAATTAAGGCCGGTAGAGCTCAGGGCATCTGCACTTCATCCGGGACAATAGGTCACTCCATTAGCTTTGGGAGGTCTGATTCGGTTACTGTATTTGCCAGACAAGCCAGTGTTGCTGATGCACTTGCTAGTAGTATTGCTAATGAGGCAAATGGTGAATTGGACCATGATGCAGTCCAAAATAGTCTGGAAAGGGCTGATGATTTTAAAGAATACCTGCAGGGAGTACTGGTTATTGTGGGGGAATCTGCCGGAACCCTGGGTAAAATTCCAACTCTGGTTAAGACTGATAAAAAAAGAGTATTAGGGGATCTCTTTGAAGTTTAAAAATTGATTACCCCCACCAAAATTAAAATAAGCTTAATAAAAAAAATTTGAATTTTATATCAATAAAAATAATTAAAAATCCTAAATTTAAGAGTTAGCCTCAGATCGCCCATCATTCATCACTAATCAGAGCTCATAGGGTTCATCACTGGCCAACATATTAAAAAAAGAGAATAGAAAGCAGATTTAACCAAACATTACTCCTGCTTCTTTTTTGTACTCTTCTTCGGCTTCAACACCCATTATTTTATCAACGGCGTCTAGAAAGTCATTCATAGTAACTTCTTCTCTTTCATCCCTAATGGCAAACATACCTGCCTCTGTACCAATGGCTTTAAGATCCGCACCAGATGCACCTTCAGTCAGGCTGGATAGAAGTTCAATATCCACTTCTTCAGCTAAGGCCATGTTTTTGGTGTGTATTCTTAAAATTTCTTTTCTTGATATGTCATTAGGTATGGGGACCTCAATGAATCGGTCAAAACGTCCTGGTCTTAAAAGAGCGGGATCCAGAATATCCGGTCTGTTGGTTGCGGCCACTATCCCCACATCTCCCCGTGCTTCAAAACCATCCAGTTCAGCCAGTAATTGCATTAGAGTCCTTTGTACTTCCCTATCACCGCTGGTGGAGCTTTTTAATCTTTTGGCAGCCACCGCGTCAATTTCATCAATAAAGATTATACTGGGTGATTTCTCCTTGGCCAGTTCAAATACACCTCTAACCAGTCGGGCTCCTTCTCCAATATATTTCCTTACAAATTCAGAAGCAACGATTTTAATAAAGGTAGCATTGGTCTCATGAGCCACTGCTTTAGCCAGCAAAGTCTTACCAGTACCTGGAGGGCCATATAAAAGAACACCTTTAGGTGGTTCAATACCTATCTTTTTAAAGAGCTCTGGTTTTTTCAGTGGTAATTCCACTGTTTCTTTTACTTCCACTACCTGCTCTGCTAAACCACCAATTTGTTCATAAGAAACATCTGGTTTTTCTTCAACTTCCATCCCGGTAACCACCGGATCCTTTTCAGATGGTAATACATCAACAATACTGAATGACTGTTGATTCAGGGCCACCCTTGCACCAGGTTCCAACAATTTTTCATCTAAGAATCTTGAATAGTTAATTACAAAATGAGGTCCGGTACTGCTTTTAACCGCAATACGGTGTTCATCTAAAACTTCAGTAATGGTAGCAATCACTAATGGAGGGGATCTAAATCGTTCCACTTCTCCCCTTAAGGATTTAACTTCCCTATCAAGCCGGATTTTTTCATTTTCAATTAAAACTTTGTCTTTTTCCAGTTTTCTGACTTTCCACATCAGATTCCTTTTAGTTTTAGTGTTTTCTTCTTTAAGTAATCTTATTTCTTTTTTAAGGTCTTCAATTTTCTTCAAAATAGTTTGGGAGGAATTTTCCATAGTTCGAGAACACTCCTATATAAATTTTAATAATACTATCTTTGTTTTATTAATATTTAAAGATTGAGGTCAAATTAAATTATATCCTTTTTTTAAGTAAAGACTGAAAATAAAAAATCTCAATTAAATGATTTATTGCATAATATAATTAATATCCTTTAAGAAAAGGAAAATATAAATATCATCTCATATTTAAGCCAAATAATTAATAATTAAAAAAACTGCAATCTAATTTAATAACTTGAATTAAAAATCCAATAAATGATATATAATTAAAAAAACAAAGGGATTTTACATGAGATGCGAGATTTGTGGGAAAAAGATTGTAGAGCAACCTATAAAAACTAAAATAGATGGATCAGTTATGAATGTTTGTACTGACTGTTCTAAATTTGGTAAAATTCAAAGAGAACCGCCAAAACCAAGTAGACCGCGCCCACGCCAAACGGCCCCTCCAAGAAGGGAAACCATTTATGATATTTTAGAAGACTATCAGACCATAATAAGGGAAGCCCGTGAGAAAAAAGGCTGGTCACGTGAAGATTTAGGTGAAAAAATCTATGAAAAAGTTTCGGTAATTAACAGGCTAGAAAGTGGAAAAATGGTCCCGGATATCAAACTGGCCAGAAAAATGGAAAAAATCCTTAAAATTACCCTTATAGAAAAAATAGAAGATGCCGGTGGGGAAGATTTTAAATCGGCTACCATGAAAGGGGCAACTATTGGAGATATAGCCCGTATTAAAAAACATTAAAAAACTCCATACTTAATTTTTAAATAATTTATTATGAGGTATCAGGATTTATGCCCTATTAAAAAGGCATTATTGTATTTTATTTGAAATTCAGGAGCCTTATATATTAAATATCCCTTAAAATCAATGTGAAGAATAAACTTATTCCCTAAAGTCAAAGTTAATGGGATTTTTTAGGAGTTAAAGATATATTCTTACTTAGAGGGTTGCCTTTAATCCTGATTATGAACTTATGAAATTTTAAATTATAAAATTAAAATATTATAAATTTCCTAAAAAAAGTTCCTGGCTTTTTTAGAAATTTGAGGTGGGGAAGATTAAAATAAAAAAACTTAAATTTAAATTATCAATTTTTGCAGGAAGATCCATATCATTTATACTTAAAATCTTTTTAAAAAGTAGTGCCGGTGCCTTACCAGGTAAAGTAGCCATGTCTATCTATCCGGATATATTAAAAGAAGTTGACCATCGTTGTAAGAAAACGGTGCTTATAACTGGAACTAATGGTAAAACCACCACCAACAACCTTTTAGTCCATATAGTCAAAGGGAAATATCCCCGGATTTTATCCAACTTAAGAGGGGCTAACATGCCTCAAGGACTAGTAAGTGCTTTTATAAATGATTTAAAAGAGGATTATGATTGGGGAATTTTTGAAGTAGATGAAGGTTCCTTTAAAAGAGTGGTAAGAGACCTGAAACCCGATTACGTGGTTATAACCAACTTCTTCCGGGATCAATTAGATCGTTATGGGGAAATAGAGAAAGCATTCCAGGATATTTATGAATCTCTGGAGCCACTCCATACCACCCTGATACTTAATGCAGATGATCCACTTGTTTCTAACTTTAAAAAATTAGGTAAGAAAAATATCTTTTATGGGGTCTTAGAAAACCAGTTTTGCGATAGCAATCAAAATGTGGTTGAAACCAATTTCTGCCCGGGATGTAATGAACATTTAGATTATTCTTATTTTAATTATGGGCAGTTAGGCGGCTATAGTTGTGCCCGGTGTGGGTTTGAAAATCCAGAAAGGAAATATGAAATCACGGATATACAATATCAAGGAGAAAATTACAGATTTGTTTTAAATGCAGACCAAAATTTGAAAGATTTTGAATTCAAATATGGTGGTGTTTACAATGCTTATAACTGCTGCGCATCTACTTCCGCGGCTCTGGAAATGGGCATGGATCTGGATACGGTTACCCAACGAATTGAGAGTTTTGAATATAAGTTGGGAAGGATGGAAAATTTTTTAATTAATGAAAAAAATGTTAAAGTGGTGCTGGTAAAAAATCCTATTAGTTTAGGAGAAGTGTTGAAGATTTTGGCCATGGATGATTCTAAAAAAAGTTTGTTAATGATATTAAATGATAATCCAGCCGATGGTGCTGATGTTTCCTGGATATGGGATGCAGAAATAGAAAATGTGCTTCAGGCTAAAAATCTAAAAAATATACATTTTGCAGGTCGAAGACCCCATGATATGGCATTAAGATTCAAGTATGCCGGGATATCCACAGAAAACTTCCATATACATGAAAATATAGACCAGGCACTGGATAAAATCCTGTATGAAGATGTGGAAACCATTTACATATTACCTACTTACACTGCCTTATTCCATTTAAGAGAACTTCTAAATGCCCGGATTGAAGGTAAAGGTAGGACTATATCCTATTTTAGAGAGTTTCTAAAGAATTTAAAATTACCAAAATCTTAAATAAAAATATTGAGAGGATGATATGGAGATTAACATATTTCAAATGTACCCCGACCTTTTAAATCTATATGGAGATTTAGGTAATGTTACCTGTCTTAAAAGGAGATGTGAATGGTTAGGTATCCAACCTAATATAGTGAATTTCAGTATAAACCAGGAAGTATCCCTCCAGGACGGGGATATTTTTTTCATAGGAGGGGGATCTGACCGGGGTCAGAGTTTGATTTATTCCCACCTCCTGAAATATAAAAAGGAGCTGGAAGAATTAATAGAGGACGAGAAAATATTTATGGCCATATGTGGCGGATATCAGCTTTTAGGAAATAAGTATATTGATGCTGAAGGAAATAAGATGCCTGGTCTGGAAATATTTGATTATGAAACTAAAAGTGAAGAAGGACGTTTAATTGGCAATATAATCACAAAAAACACCCTGGGATTGAAGCCAGATACTCTGGTTGGATTTGAAAACCATGGTGGCCGGACTTATCATGACCTGCAACCTCTGGGAAAAGTCATATCTGGACATGGAAACAATGGAAAAGATGAAAAAGAGGGGATGGTATATAAAAACTGTATTGGAACCTACTTACACGGGCCAGTGCTACCTAAAAATCCCCACCTGGCAGATTACATGATATTGAAAGCACTGGAAAAAAAGTATGAAATAAAGGCATTAGATAAACTTGATGATAAAATCGAATATTTGGCTCATGAAAAGGTTATAGATCTCTATTCACCTTAAGATGGTTCAGGTGGATGTTTGATAGGTGAATAGATTAGTCAATAAAAAAAAGTATTTTTTAATTTTCTTTTTGTGAGAATAATATCCTTTAAAATCAGGTGCATACTGCATTTTTAATTCTACTTCTTTTTGTGAGAATAATAACCTTTAAAATCAGGCGCATACTGCATTTTTAATTCTACTTCTTTTTGTGAGAATAATAACCTTTAAAATCAGGTGCATACTGCATTTTTAATTTTAAAGTCTCATATTCTGCATATTCTTCACTTATCACTACTACATGAGCCGGGGGGTGGATGCTTTTTATTTTCATTATACTTAAAGTAGCATCCTGTTCCAGCTTGACCATTACTGCCACCTGAGAACGGTTCCTCAACCTGGTTTTTAATATGCTTTCCACCATTTTATCCGCATAATTATTATCCAGTATTTTAGGTTTCCCCTGGACTTTCAGTCCAGCATGGCGTTCAATATCTGCCATTGCATTTAACAATTTTTTATTACTATCTGCCCGTATTATGATTAAAGAAATTTTAAAACCCCCCTGTTATCTCTTTTTAAAGGAGGTCAAAAGTGTGCTTCTAAAGAGTACCAGCAATACCAGTACAAAGCCTATAGCAGTCTGAACATTACCCACCACATCCAGTACATTAGCACCTACCGGAAGTTCCCATGGTGGTGAAGTTCTACCACCGGGTAGGGGATTATAATAAATACCCACTGCTCTGGAAGATTCAGCTGCATTGATATCTTTAGGTTCCACGTAATTTACTCCTACGATGTATCCATTTTTAATAGCCCGATTTAAAGATTCTGCAATGGCATTGGCATTGTATCCATTTCTTTTAACCGAGGCCCTGACTATTTCCTTGGTGGTCTCACTAACACCCACCTCATCACTACCATACACTGATACATAAACACTGTCCTGAGTTACGGTGATGGCATTGGTCAGGGCATCATAGGCATAAATGGTCTCCAGGGGAGTACCATCTACAGGACAGAGAGTATAACTTTCTGCAGTGGGATAACCAGCACTCCATCCATCCACCGGACATACCTTGGTATAAGGCTCATTCATAGGATAACCTGTTTGATTAAGGTCTGCTGGAGTGAACATGTCCCCTGTGGTTAGTCCGGAATTCAAATTCACCGCACCACCACCATATTTTTCTCCAGCATTCTTGGATACATCTTCAAATACTTTACCCATAATGGTTGTGGCTGAATAACCATCACGAATCATCTTTCCTATATTAACCGCTGTTTCTCGCCTGACCCTCTCAGCAGTTCCATATTGGGGATTACCCGCTGTATTTCTTAAGTGGATTATGGCCCCTCTTTGACCGGGAGCTAAAGAAGCTACTCCTCCGGATTGGGGAGTAACCTTGATAGTTCCATCATCTTCTACTACCACCAGATAGGCAGTAAATGTTCCACCTACTGCCGCCCCAATTTTAGGCCCACCCGTCATTACCCTTATTCCTTGAAACCCGCTTGCTACTGCAGCTGCCTCAGAAGCAGTAGCTCCGTTATCTAAACGACTAATAGTTTCCACAATAGCACCTAAACGATTAATAGCATCCCCTTCCCCACCAGAGAGAACCACAAATTGTTTTTCTTTGGACATAAGAAAAGTGGATTGGAACATGTTTTGTGCAAAGGACATACTTCCCCCTGCAGCCCCGTTAGGATCTTTACCAGTGGGGTCAGTGATTATAATAACGTTCATGGTGGCCGAAACAGTATTCATGGCCAGGAGTAAAACCAGAAAGAAAGCTAAAATTCTGTAATTTTTTCTCAAGGTCTGGTCCCCCTAACATCCACTGTGGAAAAGTCTTCTATAACATTAACGGTAACGATTCCTGTTTTAACATCAACCTTTACATCAGCGGCCACAATTGGTGTAACCCGGGTTCCGGGAATGGTACTGAGAGTAACAAATTCTTCAGCCATACTTATGGCCTCATTCAAAGGGAGTTCCCTTTTAGATGTAACCAGTACATCACCCTTAATATAACTTCCAGTCCTGAAACCCGCCCCGGCCATGTTGCTCCTTATAGTTTCCAGAGGAACAATATCATTTCCTTTTATAATAATTCCAGATATGGGAACACCTTCCGCTTCTTCGGTAGATGAGGCAAAAGCCATGTAGGTCATTAATCTACCAGAAACAATTAGCATAAATGCCAGTAATAATATAATTAGAGTATCTCTTCTAATTTTCAGGAACATTCATTTTCACCCAATAATTGATATGTGTATGGAAATTTAATTAATTTAAGTTATAATTTAATCAGATATTATATTAATTTGTATTTTTATAGTTAATTATAAAAGTTAATAAACAAGTCCAAAAAAATAAATTGACCAAATTTAAAAACTTCTTCAGGTAATCTAATTTAGTATTGTTGATTAATAATATAAAAAACTATTTTTATTGGATTCCATCAGTGACAGGAACCCAGGGATATGATAAAGAATAATGATAAATAGATATAATGGGAATTAGCAGACTATATTTTTATTAAACTATAAAAACCTTTCGCAAATATAATATTTTAGCTACTGTAACCTCATCAATTAAGTTAATGATATTTCAAGAAATCATAATAATTCATCCAGAATTTCTGAGGCAGGATCCATTCCCTGTGCTCCCATAAGCAGAATAGTGTCATTTTTATGGGCAGCCCTTAAAATATCATTTAATGCTTCTTCCAGATTCTCAAAGAAATTAAAATTTAAATTAAAGTCATTCAGGGTCCAAAAAAAGATTTCTCTTTCTTCATCCTCCACCTGATTCAGGTGATCTACCACATCATTACTACTGGTGAGATAGATTTCAAATTCCATCTCCTGTTTTTTATTATTTTTTAGATGGGATATGGTCTTGGCTAAAGCCCGGGCATTGATTAAATTGATCTCCTTACCTCTGGAACCTCTAATAGCACACAGCACCCATAACTTTCCTGAGGTGATTTCTAACGCACTTTTAGTGGTGGCTTTAATTCCATCAGGATTATGGGCAAAGTCATCTATGATGGTGGGAGATGAATTTAGAATAGAGAATCTTCGTTTAAGAGGTTTATAAGTATACACTCCTTTTTTTATAGTTTCTAAAGGAATATTTAGTGAAATGCAAGCAGAAATGGCTGCTAAGGTATTTTGAATAAAGTGGGGGCTGGTAAAAGGCAACCGGGATTTTTCCAGTAGGAGTTCACCCCTATAAAAAATACCAGAATCCTTAAATTCGAGTTCAGAACCTTCTCCATAAAAAAAGGATTCAACAGAAAAGTTTAAAAGCTGCTGCATTTTAACCACCATCTCATCTTCGTGATTTAAAACAGCAACACCTTTATCCAGGGCCTTTATACCCCCAGATATTTCTTCAAATGCTTCATCCAGAGAATTCACCAGGCCAATATGGTCCAGGGCAACATTGGTAATAACCACTACCTGGGGATTTATAGCCCGGGTCATAAGGAGGGCATGGTCTTTCATAACTTTGTCAAACCAGCCCTGAACTTCAGAAACCTCGATAACCAGATAATCAATTTTTACACCCTGATGCTCCTGGTAAAAATCTGAAATATTCTTAGCCACCATGGGATCAATTAAGGTGTTGAATTCAGATTTAGAATCAGTATTGGTAAATACAACATATCCTCCTTCTTTTAAAATATGGTAAATGAAATGGGTGGTGGTTGATTTTCCATTGGTCCCTGTAATTGCCACCCTTTTAGAATCCGGGGCAAATTTTTCAATAGTCCATTTTAAAGCAAAGGCATTAGCCAGTTCTATCTTATCCACTATTATTAGATTTAAACCCAGTTTCAGGGCCATTTCCCGGGCCTTACCCTGAGGGTTTTGGGCAATAAAACAACCCACTTTCTTTTTTGCAGCTATTTTAATTCCATTCTCATCCACCCAATGCCTTATAACCATATCACCCTCTTTAGCATCGCTTAGAAGATTAAAAACTCCTTTTAAGATTTTATTATCTCCAATGAGTTCTCCTTTAATCTCACGTGCCAGATAATATGTTTCAAGATGGTTCATTTTCTTCCCTTTCACATGTTATTAAAAAAGTTTGAGATTCAAGAATACAGGGTAAATGTAAGGGCCATTAAACATACTATGGTAGTAATGGACCAGTATAAGATTACAATCCTGGTTTCAGAGAATCCCCGGTAATGTAAAGTATGGTGTAGTGGTTCCACAGGTAATTTAATAATCTTCATACGGTGCAGGAGACTTATCACTACAGAAAGTATAGGTACAAATAGAGAAACCACTGCAAAGGGGATAATATCTCCCAGCATAGCTGCCACAGCAAACCCACCACCTAGAGCAAAAGCACCGGTGTCACCCATAAATATAGAAGCCGGTATGCGATTATATATTAAAAACCCGAAGCAAAGTCCAGACAACACAAAGAAAGTTAATGCTACGTCAGCCTTACCTGTCATTAAGGCAAAAATGGCGCATGAAAAAGAGGCGATTCCCATAATACCTACAGCCAAACCATCCATCCCATCAATAAGATTTACGGCATTGATTGCACCGACTATACCCAGTACCGCTACTGGAATTACCAGTAAACCAGGATTTATACCAAATATAGTGAAACTAACTGCACCAGAAGCTATTAAAAATATTCCTATGAGGATTTGGGAGAATATTTTTTCACTTTCTTTTATTTCACTTTTAATGGGAATTTCACGAATCAGTTCAAGCTTACTCTGATTCAGGAGATTTTGAACCTCTTTTTTTGCCTGGGGAGTTGCTACTCTTACTTCGTCTCCTGGTTTTAGTATTAATCTTCCTAATTTAAATGGTTCATTAACTTTGTTTTTTACCACTTTCTGAAATTCTTTTACTTTTAGACCTATAAGATCATCGAAAAGTCCCACAATACCGGATACTACCATTAAAACCACGGTTAAAACCAGGATGGGAATTTCATGATAAACATTCAAAACAAATAGAGCACTTAACAGGATAGCTAGTCCACCCATTATGGGGGTTCCTTTCTTATGGCTGTGTTCCGAGATGATAGGCTTGTCTGTAATATCCGCCATCTTCATCACCCGCCGAATGAAGGGTGTGAAAAAAGCAGTTAGTAAAAAAGCGAGTATGAACGGTATTAAAGTTGTAATTAATCCATTATAATTAATCAAATAATCACTACTCCATTATTTTGAGTTTTTTTGCAATTTTAATTGCTTCATTGTTATTTTTAGCCTTTATAGTTATCCTTTGAGCTTTTTCATGCCCATGAACTACCCAGGGCCTTTCCTTTGAAAATAGATCAATCACGGAATGGTTTTTTTGATCTTTTTTAAAAATTTCATTTAATTCTACTTTGCGATGGGGAGGTATAATCATTTCCAGGGCAGCATTAGTTTCCAGGGCAGCATCAACATTTTTTGTACTCCACTCCCCCAGGGCCATATTTACCAGTTGATGTAAGGGGTTAATAGAAGTAGTAGTCAGGGTAAGATAACGGGTGCCGCTGGGGCGGGTATTAACTTCCAGAGCATTTAATTCCCCTTTTATCGGATCAAAAATGAAATCAACATCTATGGTTCCACTTGCTCCTAATTTATGTACAATATCTCCGGCCAGCACTCTTATTTTTTCATTATCCAGATTTTTAATTTGGGCTGGAGCCCTTTTAATCTTATTTAAAGGGTGTGTGCCTTGCAGGGTGGTTTCTCCTTTATCTACAGGTGTAAGGGCGATGGCCTCTCCATTCCAACATAAAACTTCTATGGATATTTCTATACCTTTAATGAATCGTTCCACAATGGCATTTTGATATTGCTCAAAGTAGTTATCCGCATCCTCTCTGGAAAGAGCTATCTTAATACCCAAACCACCCTGGCCAGTAGCTTGTTTTAAAACTGCAGGATATTCTAGTTTAGATGAAATCGATTTTTGACCATTATTATTTTGATAATAATGTTTTTGAGATATTTCTCTATAATCAGGAGTTTTTATGTTATTTTCTACTAAAAATTTCTTTGTTTTTAATTTATTGATGGCAATTTCAGTGGCTGATAATCCTGATGCAATTACTGGTAAATTATATTCTCTTTCCAGTTTCTCTTTCAAGTTTGCCACTTCCAAGAGGGGAGTGTCAATCCCAATAAGAGGTACAACCGCGTCAACATCTTCTTTAATGGCAATTTCCATGGGATGATCCATTCCCCGTGGCACTACAAAATATTTATCAGCTAATTTTAAGTTAGTTGAATCCGGGCTTGATTCTGATAAAATAGTTTCTACCCCCATTTCACGGGCATAAAAAGCAACTTCGTCAAATAATCTTGCACCTATAAACAGTATCTTCATTATATCCTCAATGATTATCTATTGAAATATAGTTATATTCTCAAACCTTATTAAACTAAAATAACAACCACAACAATCTATTTCTATTTAATTGAAATTATATCAATTAAATAAATTACCCTAAATTTTAATATTTAATTAGTAATCAGGTATAGTTTATAAATTTGTTCAAAATCATCCCTTATTGATAATTTGGTAAAATTATAAGAATGTTTATTTCCTATTTTTTTATATTCGTTCTATCCGAAACAAATAATAACCATGTTGCCAATATATAATATTAATGAAAATAATCAAAATGAAAATAATCAATTCATTTATTCAAGAAGTTAGATATTTATTTCTATAAATCTATTTTTTTATAAGATTTTAAACTATTTCAACTTCATTCTTTAAATATAGAAAATAATAAATAATACCCCAAAGACTTAAAAGTAATCAACTTAATTATATTCTAATAAAATTTAATTTGATATTATGGAATAAATCCTTAATCCCACCCCCCCGGTGGTTAGATCTGGAACTTATCATCCCTGAGGATTTTTTTATGAAAGGAAAAATTATACTACTGGTCATAATACTATTATTTGGTTCATATATTGCCGTAGCGCAGTCTATGAGTGATTTTGAGCCTGCTGGAAGAGCAGCATTTGTAAAACTTAAAAACCCAGACATGTACAAAGGCAATCCCCATTCCAAATTTGTGGCCAGCTACACTGAAAAAAAAGGATCCAATACTGCGCTGGTGGTACATGTTGCAGGGCATACCACAGGTTATCCCAATTATCATGAAGATGACGTTTACATTCTTGAACTGGGAGTTTTAGATAAAGAAAGAGGATATCAGCCAGATATGGACTGGGGAGATGTTATAGATGGATTTATATTCGGTGTATCTGATGAGCGGTATAATTACGTGTCGGATGGTATAGTCTTCGAACATCTGGATGATGCATTGGCATATTTAGATAAGAAAGCTAAAGAAAATGGGCAGGAGGGTAAAAAAATCCTCTTTTATCATGGTTCAGTACGTAGTGGAAGTCCTATTATAAACCAGGGATGTGGGTTTGCGCTTTACTATCTCATCTTGATACATGAATACGGTAGACTGCCTGCCTATTATCATGTTATTACCGGAGCCCTATTCCCTTATTTGAATAGTCCTTATGCTAATTACGAATTATCCCATATTTCAGAATTGCAGTACTATTACAACAACAATAAGCTAAATTACCTGGATACACAATATGATTAGTTTTCCATCTATATAATTCCTTTATTTTTTGGTAAAAGAATATTACTTTCTATAAAATGATTCTGATTGATAGGTGCATTAAATAATCAATTCCCGGTATAAATAGATTTAAAAAAATTAATTAGATATTCTATACTTTTTTTAACTTCTTTGGATATTTTAAGACCTATTTCCATTTTACCCGGTTGTATACCCAGTATAATAACTTCCACATCCATATCAGATTGTATGTATTTTATTAAAAAGGAAAGGGGCATGGCATGGGTTGATATATTATAGTTAGCAATTTCTTCTGTTTTAATAATTCTGATATACCCAGGCAACTCTTTCATATCTACTGCATCAATTATCAGTATATGGCTGGGTTTTTCCTTTCTGATGGCTCCTGTAAAGTTTTCTGGTACAGCTCCTCCATCCATTACCACGGTGGATGGGCTATCTCCAATCAGTGGAGATAATTTTTGAGCAATGCAGGGGCCCAACCCATCGTCACCTCTTAACTCATTTCCCATAGTTAGAATTACTAATTTTTTACTACTTTTAAGAAATGTTTTTAATTTTTGTTCGAATGCTATCTAAACCACCCCCCATGGTGTAAGCAAGATTTACAGTCACTTTATCTCCTTTATTTGCATATAATTCATCCAGTGGTATAAAAAGTGGAGGATTCAACATGGGAGTAGGCCCGCATATTAAATCTTCACTAAGTAAGGTGAAGGTGGTGAGTTTTAGTGCATTTATCTTTCCTGATTTTTTTAGGGGAAAATCAATATCCTCATCCACTTCTTCTATAATTTCCTGGTTAAAAAATAGGGAATCATAAATTACCAGAGAACCCAGCACCCTGTAATCGATTTTAACCTGATCTTCATAAACCAGTCGAGGGTTTTCCATGCTGATCAGTTCCGCACCATTTAAGGCCCCGGCCGGAATAACAACC
Source organism: Methanobacterium sp. (assembly GCA_019084405.1). Lineage (GTDB taxonomy): Archaea > Methanobacteriota > Methanobacteria > Methanobacteriales > Methanobacteriaceae > Methanobacterium_F. Next base: position 25,201 of record JAHRFX010000105.1, on the reverse strand, counting down.
CCTCCCGAATTAAGGTATTTTAAGGCATGATTCAATACCGGGACCTGTTCTTCGTCAATTAATGCCGTATCCAACATTTCACATATAATTACATCCGCTTTACAGGTGAAATTAACCCTGGTGACATCAGAATTTATAATCTTAATGTTTTTCCAACCCTTGAGGTTTTCTGCAGCATATGCTGCCGATTGGGGATGAATCTCTATAGAATAAATAAAATCAGAATAGGGGGCTGCGAAGCAGGACATTATCCCACTTCCCGAACCTAAATCAAAAACTATACCCCTTGATTTGGTTTTTATTGCTTCATAAAAAGCAGATAACCTCTCCTGGTCTTTCAGGAGATTATTATGATAGGGAGTAGCCCAGAATTTCATAAATGAGTTTTTAATTAATCATGATCTATGTGCTCTCCAGTAGCAGTACTGGTTAGTCTTACGTGTTCGACCCCTTTGAGTCTCATCATTTTTTCAGTCAGGTTGCGTATTTTATCCACATTTTCCCTGACCACAATTACTTCCAGGCAGTATTTATCGGTCATGTGTACATGCATCACCGCATTGATGGCGTCTCGATAGTCATGCTGAATATCCGCCAGGTCTTCCATTACACCGGTGTAGTGGTGATCAAATATTACTGCAACCACACCAATCCTTTCACCTTCCATTTCATTCATCCATTGATAACGGACTATGTAATCTTTAAGGGCGTCACGTATTCCTTTAGATCGGGATTGATATCCTCTATCTTTTAAAACTTCATCAAATTCATGTAACAATTTTTTAGGTAATGACATGCTTATTCTCATCATAATGTTCCCCCGTAGTTATTATATTAATACCAATACATCATATTTATACTTTTTTACCAGAGCAATATTGTCTGCCATGAACAATCAAATAATATAAATCATCAAATTATGGCACACTGATAATTATAATATAGTAATTAAGTAATAAGTATTTTGGTAAAAATATATCTATATAAAAAGTTCATAGCCCTATATAAAATTTGCCTTAGGTAAGGGGAAGGATTAAGTTAAATTATAATATAAAAATATAAAGGTACTGGATTCTAAATTAATTATAAGAGGAAATAATATGAAGGTTAAAGAAGCCATGAATCATGAAGTTATAACTATAAGTCATTATACCTTACCTTTAGAAGCTTTTGAAAAAATGTACAAACATGGGGTCAGAAGGTTATTTGTTCTGGATGAAAATGATAAGGCCCTGGGAGTGGTATCTTATACTGATTTGATTGGAGTATTAGGAACCATTAAACCCGGTCCATCTGAAATAGAAGAAGTAACAATAGCCGAAATTATGGTAGAAGATGTTATTACCATTTCTGCTGATGATGGTATCGAGGATGCAGCTAACTTAATGTTAAAAGCAGACATATCCGGTTTGCTGGTTATGGAAGACAATAAACCAGTGGGAGTTATAACTAAAACAGATATCTGTAGGATGGTAGCTGCCGAATTATTGACACCCTCCTGAATATATTAAATTATTATTTTTTTCTGGTTCTAATTAATTAAGTATAAGCAGTATCCTGTTAATTTTTCTTGAATAATAAAAATATTCCAGGCAAATCATGATTACCATTACCAAGAAAGAAAAAAGTGTGTTTAACCAACTTAAATATCTTCAGATGGATTATACTGGAGGCCTTTCAGAAAATATACTAAAGATGGATCTTGATTTATCTGAACACGAAATCAAAGAGGTTTTAGATAATCTGGAAAAAAAAGGTCTTGTTTCACGGGGAGATGAAGGGAAAATTAAGGCCAATTATCTGGATGATGAAATAGAAGTGGTTGATACTCAGAAAGATGTTAAAACCGCTGAATTGAACCAATTAGAACTAGAAGCCCTGGAAATTATAAGAAAAATAGCTAACCCCCAGGGAATTATATCCAGATATATCTTAGAGGGTAATCTATTATATGGTCCTTTGAAGGTAAGTAATTTCAGGATGTATCATATAATTATTTCCTTAGAGAATAAAAAGATCTTAAGAAAATTAAAAAAGGATGATGGAGAATACTACCAGGTACAGTATTGAATAAGTTTAATCCCGATAAAACAGCAATATTTATTTTTTTTAATCATTCCAGGTTTATTCCATTTTTAAGAGGTAGATTTCGCAGCCAACCTATATCACTTTTATAAAGCATCCTTATATCTTTAATTCCTAATTCTATCATGGCTAATCTTTCTATACCCAGTCCAAAAGCCGCTACAGGCGTTTCCACGCCTAATGGTTCTAGAACCTCCGGACGGAACATTCCTGCGCCACCCAGTTCTATCCAGCTTTCTTTTTCTTCCAGATAAATTTCGCACTCGATGGAAAGATAGGTGTAGGGGAAGTACGCCGGACGGAATCTCACTTCAAAGCCCAGTTTTTTATAAAATTCTTTTAATATTCCCAGTAAATTTCTAAAATTAACTTCATCTGCAGCCACAATACCTTCCACCTGATTAAACTCCGGTAAATGCTTGTACGTAATGGTTTCCCTTCTGAAAACCCGACCTATTGAAAACATCTTTAAAGGAGGAGGGTTTTCTTTTAAAAATCGTGCCGAAACACAGGTGGTATGGGTACGCAGTACTGATTGACGGGCCACGTCTTTATCCCAATGGTAGCACCACCCCTCAGAACCGGTCCGGGCCCCGTCTTCGTGAACCTGTTTCACTTTATCCACCAGCCCTTCTTCAGGCAGCCGGGAAGTAGATGGATTTTTAATATAAAAAGTGTCCTGCATTTCCCGGGCAGCATGGTCCTGAGGCTGAAAAAGGGAATCGAAATTCCAGAATGCTGATTCTAGAATTGGTCCCCTGGATTCAGTAAACCCCATATTCAAAAATATATTCCTTATCTCCTCCATTATCCGTCTTAAAGGATGCATTTTACCAGGGTAGAACTCCGGGTACTCAGCCTGTATATCATACCCCCTGTAATTGAGGTTTTTCCATTTACCTGTTTTTAAATGATGGTGAGTAAGCTGGGTGGCCTCTTCCTGAATTATTATACCATCCTCTAAAAGGTTCTGGCCCTTTTTAGTTATAGAAATAGTATGATCAGTAATTTTATCAAAATTAATTAAGCCTTTACGACTTTTTAGAAGTTTAAGCCCATCTTTTAGTTCTTCTTCCAGGTTGCTGGAAGATAGTTTACACTGTTCTAAAAGTATATGGAGAAGTTTTTCATCTATTTGAGGGGTTCTGTGAGAATCCTCACCCCGGGTGGTGATTTTTACAACACCCTGATCTATGTTAGCCCATTTTTTCCTTACTAACCAACCCACTCCTATTTTAACATCCTTTGGATTTAATCCAGTTTCATCTCCTATATCTTTCATAGGGATATTTTTCTGTAAATATAAAATTTCCAGTAGCTTTCTCTCAGGCAGACCCTCCCGGGCAAATGTCTCTCCATCAGGGGATAAACTTAAAATTTCATCGGTATCCTTTTGAACTTTAATCAGGCCTTTAGAAGCCAGTGACCCGGCTGCACTCATAACCGATTTAATATCCAGGTTCTGAGACTGGACTATATCCTCGGGGATAAGTGATTGCCTGGATTTTTCCAGGGCTTTTAGAACTTTTTTTTCGTAAATATGTAATTCATTGATGATCCTAGCATTTTCTTTGCTCATTAGAGTCACTTCCCATTAATAAAGAGGTTATTAATCTTTAGTCCAGCTTTCATGATCATAATTCTCTAATAATGCCACCATTATAGATGAAGCAGTTAAATCAGCAGTGGTGCCGGGATTGTATTTATTCTGGAATAATTTCTCATCAAAAATTTCCAGTTCCTGGCAGCCCTCTCTGGTTAATATTCCTCCCTTATCTAATATATCCTTGGCCTCACAGGAAACCTCCCGGGATATATCCATTCCATATTTACGGGAGATAAGGGTATCTGGAAAACAGGACAAGATAGTTAAAAAGGTCTGTACCGTAGCAGAGTTTATATTATGATACTTTTTTATTTTTTTAAAAACTTTAAATCCATATTCAAAGGTAACCGGCATTTTAGTGGTTAGTTCCCTGGCCAGTAAATCCCATCGGGCAGAAATCTCCAGTATCTGGAACATGTTAATCTCTTTATCCAACAGTTCCTGATGGGAATCTTCATGGGTAACATCCAGATCATCCCTTTTGCCCATTCCCCCTGCATCAGCCAAATGAATGGCTTTATATAAATTTACAGCATCTTTAGGAGTGGTGTTAATCAGTAAAAGGTGAATATTTTCCCTTAATTGGAGGAAACTATCACTCATGGCAGCTGCAGCAGAAATAGGGATCAAAAGCATTACAATACCCAGATTGGTATTATTCAAAACCCATTTATTTGTCTCCTGAACTGCCTCTAAAATCAATTTTCCCAGTCCCAGTGATGATAGGTCAGAGTCGAGGCTGAGTCTTTCGCCTTTTTTTGCTGTTTTTCTCATGATATCCCCAATAACCACTCCGCTTATTAAGAAATCCTCAAATACCATATCATGAAAATCACGATTACGGTGAACATTTCCCGGCTTTGGATGGCCGCTTACTTCTAAAACCGATGCTATCTGGGCAGCTTTGACAATATAATCCCGATCCATTATTAAACCTCTATTATAATATTATAATATTTCCAAAAATTCAGGGGTAAAATGAGATATAATTAGATCTGCCCCGGCACGTTTAATAGAAAGTAAGGTCTCATATACAGATTCTTCTGTGAGATATCCTGCTTCTATTCCTGCTTTGAGCATTGAATATTCCCCACTTACATTATAAGCAGCGGTGGGTACTTTGAATTCCTCTTTAATCATTTTTATAATGTCCAGGTAGGCCAGGGCCGGTTTAATCAGCAATATATCTGCACCTTCCATTAAATCCAGTTCCGCCTCCCGGAGTGCTTCCCGAGTATTGGAAGGATTCATCTGATAGGTTTTTCTATCCCCAAAACAGGGCCCGGAGCATACGGCGTCCCGGAAGGGGGCGTAAAATGCAGAAGCATATTTAGCTGCATAGGACATGATTAAGGTATCTTCAAATCCATTAAGGTCCAGCATTTCCCTTATGGCATCTACCCTTCCATCCATCATATCAGAAGGAGCCACCACATCTGCCCCTGCTTCAGCATGACTTAAAGCAATCTGAGCTAAATGTTCCAGGGTTTCATCATTAAGTATTTTTCCATCTTCCACAATTCCACAGTGACCCTGGTTGGTGTACTGGCAAAGGCAAACATCGGTCATTACCACCAGATTGGTTTCTTCTTTTAGAAGTTTTATGGATTTTTGTACAATTCCCTGGGGATCATGGGCTGAAGAACCAAAATCGTCCTTTATAGCCGGCAAACCAAATAATAATATTGATTTTAATCCTTTTTCTTCCAGAATTTTAGCCTCATCCACCATATCCTCCAGGGCGTAACGTTTTTGTCCAGGCATGGTGTCGATTAATTCTACCTGACCTTTTTTAAGTTCTTCTTTAACAAAAACAGGATAGATGAAGTTTTCAGGCACCAAACGGGTTTCCTGTAAAATGTCCCTTATTTGAGAATTTTTTCTAAGTCGGCGCATCCGGGTTATTGGAAATTCCATTTAATCACCTTATAATTTAATTTAAATGATTTTGTTCTACTAAAATTTAATAATAATAGTTTAATCCCATTTTTAATATTTGAAAACAGTATTAAATATCAGGATTATTTATCTAAATATTATTAAGAGTAGTCCTTAAATTTTTATATATCTTTTGTAATGTCCTGATCTTAATCAGACTCCACATCTACCAGTGACTGCACATGCTCAATTGAATTTTTAACTGCATCTGATTTTATTTCAACCTGGAAAGCCCCCTATTACAAATTTCAGCACATCTACCACATCCCCTGCATCTTTCAGGGTCTCTTATAGCCTTATCACTTTTTAAAGTAATTGCTTCTACAAAACAGATAGAAGAGAAGCATTGGCCACATCCATTGCATAGTTCTTCCTGGAACTTGATCTCTATGCCCCTCATAGGGACTATACTTTTAGCAATATTATCTGGAAGTTCCGGGGTCATCTTCCACAAACAACAACAGGGACAGCAGTTACAAATGGATAAAAGATCCTCTTTAGGCCCTGTATTTAACCAAACACTGTCTATTTTATTTCTACCAATAATATGAACCAGGCCTGCCTTTTGGCATTTTTCAACGTGTTTTATAGCTTGTTTAGTGGAAACCCTTTTCCCTAATTTGGGAGAAATCTTTAGGGCTCCCCTTCCTAAAAATAAGCAACCCAATTCATGGGGATAATTCTCACAACCAGTGGATACACGACAAATACACTTATCCATAATAACATGGTAACGGGATTTTAGTATTATTTCCTTTAATACCTGGCCAGGTAGTATTGTTTCTTTCTGGGGGACCGGGATATCATGATTTATTTCCACTGCGGTGTATTGTTTATTAATGGTATTATCCCGGGGGATTACCAGGATATCGTCACCCTGGAAAAATAAAATATCAGCTGCCCGGGCCAGAGGAGGTATTTTTTTGCAGAGTTTTGATAGTTTAAAGCGGGATTTGAAGGTTAATTTAATAATAAAAACACTGATATCTGAAAAATTAAGGGGCATTTTACATTTTCTCCTTTTAAAAAGGTTTTATAAAAAGAATTAATATTTTATATCGTATTGATTTTTTATTAATTTATCTTTTTTATATAAATTTTAAGAATTTTTTAAAATGTTTTACCAGATTTATGAGGTTATATACTGCTCCGGATTTAGGCTTTAAATCTACCGGGATATCAGCATTGTTTATATTTTAAACTGGTGAAGATATATCAAAACTTCCTGAAACATATAAAAAAAGTCTTTTACATAGTAGATTCCATGGTGATTTAATTATAAATCTATTTATTTATCTTGAACTCCTGGAGGGCTTCATCTTTAAATGGTTTTTTAATGTAGTGTCTTTTAGCATGTTCCACAATAAGTGCATGGTATTCCTGGAAAAGAGGCACATCTTCCGGTAAATTTAATTCAAATAGTTCTTTAACTTGCTTATATTTTGCTTTTTGATTAGTAAAATTCAGATAATGGAATATACGTCTGGTATATGCGTCCACCACAAATTCAGGTTTATGGTAAGCATATAATAAAATAGAATCTGCAGTTTCCTCCCCCACACCCTTTATAGCTAAGATTTCTTTTCTGTGGGGAGTGCGTCCTTCTAATTTTATAAAAAACTCAGTTATATTCCTTAGATAATTTGCCTTCTGATTAAAAAATCCAGCACATTTTATGGTCTCTTTCAAATCACTGGCACTTAATTGAAGTATTTTTTCAGGATCAATACCTGTTTCATCATTTAATCGTAATAAAGCCTGTTCAGCTAATTTCCAGTTAGTATTTTGAACCAGTATGGCCCCTAACATAATCTCGTAAATCTGTTTATTATTTTCAGGGAGATCATAATTACCAGGATGATACCCCTGCATAGAACCGGTTTTGGTGGGTGGGGAACCTTTATAATTTATCAATGGCCACCAGCCCTGGGGCCCATATAAAGAGAGTAATCTTTCATAGATATTCATTAAGATAGAAGACTTGGCTATTTTCAAAGCTTTCATAAGTTATCACTCATCGTAAATTCAAATATTCTGGTTCTTCTTAATCCAGTGTGCATACAAATTGGAGGCGTCCCTACACCCAATAGCTTAGAGTCAAATCATGTTCTTTATAGTATAAGAAAGCCCAATTCGGGAGGCATCTGAAAACCAGTAGCAGGGCCAGTTCCGCCACGATAAGTATGTAAGGGAATGAATCCTGGAAATTAAATGTGATAAAAAGTAATAAGGCGGTTATTAAGGAGGTTAGCACCAAAAATATCTGAGTTATAGAATTATTTTCCAGTTTTCTAGAAAATAGGGCAAAGATAAAAAATATCATTAAGAAAAATATAATCTCCAGCATGGGAATCATACTTTATAATTTTAATAATAATGATGGATATATAAGAATTATGGATTATTTGAATTTATAATCAAATAAAGTTAATTGATTTACCTTAAACTAATTAAAATGGACTATAAAATTAATTGGGAGTAATTAAAAATGGCAGGAAACACCACCGGTAAAATGTTCGCCGTAACCACCTTTGGATCCAGCCACGGTAGAGCTTTAGGTGCTGTGGTTGATGGATGCCCGGCTGGGCTGGAATTAAGTAAAGAAGATATACAGGTAGAATTAAATAAAAGAAGACCAGGTAGTAGTCATTTAAGCACCCCACGAGCTGAAAAGGATCAATTAGAAATTTTATCAGGAGTATTTAAAGGCCTGACCGATGGAACTCCCATTGCCGCCGTGGTATATAATAAGGATGCAGATTCATCTGCCTATGAAAATCTCAAAAACAAGCCCCGGCCCGGGCATGGTGATTACTGCTGGATAAGTCGCTATGGCCATTATGACTACCGGGGAGGAGGTAGGGGGAGCGGCCGTAATACCATTGGTCATGTTATTGGTGGAAGTATAGCCAAAAAACTACTGGATAAATTGAGTATTAAGGTGGTGGCCCACGTAACACAGGTAGGGAAAGTTAAAGCCCATACCGTGAATTTAAATTTAGTTGAAGAATATTCTAGCCTGAATCCAGTTAGATGTGCTGATTCCCAGGCAGCCCTGAAAATGGAAAAAGCCATACTTGATGCTAAATCAAAAGGAGATTCCCTGGGGGGTGTGGTGGAAATTATTGCCCAGGGAGTTCCTGCTGGTTTAGGTGAGCCGGTTTTTGATAAACTGGATGGTGACTTATCCCGGGCATTAATGAACATAGGATCAGTCAAAGGTGTGGAAATAGGATTCGGATTTAAAGTAGCAGAATATACTGCTTCCGCCATTAATGACGAGTTTTATATGGAAAGGGATGAAGTTAAAACCACCACCAATACCTCCGGAGGTATACTTGGAGGGATGTCCAGTGGAATGCCCATTATAATGCGCATGGCAGTTAAACCCACTCCTTCCATATCCATGGTGCAGAAAACAGTGAATCTGGATAAAAAAGAAGAAACTGAAATTGAAATTAAGGGAAGACATGATCCCTGCATTTGCCCCCGTATAGTTCCTGTGGCTGAATCTGCAGTGGCCATGGTTTTAACTGATCATTTGATAAGAAGTGGATATATACATCCCACCAGGTTAGAAACATTTTAATAATAATATTTTTTATAAAAATAAACTAAGGGAAGAGTAATATCCCCTGAATTAGCAATATAAATTATAAATAAGATAGGTATTTAAAAAGGGAGGAAAAATGTATCTTGAAGATTTAAAAAGAGAATTTAAAGCAACATTACGCTCCCTTTCACCAGCCATAATCTTGATTTTAATTTTCCAGGTGTTTTTAATTAAGATGCCCTGGATGGAATTTTTGCAGGTGGGTATGGGACTTTTATCAACCATTTTAGGATTTACTCTTTTTGTACAGGGGGCCAAAAAAGGATTACTTCCTTTAGGAGAGAATATGGGATCTTCTTTTATAGAAAAAAGAGCATTCATTATGATAATGCTATTTGGTTTTCTATTAGGCCTGACCCTGACCCTGGCCGAGCCAGATGTAAGGCTGGTAGCCTTTCAAATAACTCAGATAACACTTCTGAATATAAGTCAAAATGAATTAATCTATGTAACTGCCCTGGGTCTGGGTTTTTTTACCACACTGGCTATCTTACGGAGCATGGTAGATTTCCCCATAATATACATCCTGATACCTGGTTATGGTGCAGCCATAGTCCTCTCCATATTAACAGCAGATGAATTCATAGCCAAAGCCTTTGATCTGGGGGCTGTAACCACCGGACCCATGACCGTGCCCTTCCTTATCGCTATAGGTGTAGGTATTGCTTCAGTATTAGGTGGAAGGGATAGGTTAGAATCTGGTTTTGGAATTATGGCCATTGGATCAATTGGCCCGGTACTGGCCATATTAATCTGGAGCTTAATTAGAGGGGGGATTTAATGGATCCTCTGGGTGCTCTGGAAATTTTTAAAGAAGTGGTAGAGGCCATATTACCTGTATTGATACTGTTTTTCATTTTTCAGGTTTTAATTTTAAGAAAAATCCCCCAAAATATAATGGAACTATTATCTGGAGTCTTTATGACCATAATTGGGTTTTTCTTCTTTTTCTGGGGAGCGAAGCTCAGTTTGATACCCATGGGTACTCTGATTGGAAATTATTTATCTGGAGTTAATTACACCTGGGTAATCATATTCACTTTTATAGTGGGAATATTTTCAATTTTAGCTGAACCTGCTGTTAATGTATTTGTTTACGAAGTAGAGAAAGTTTCATCAGGATATCTTAGAAAAAATCTGATGATATTAAGTATTGCCCTGGGTGTGGGTTTCGCCCTATTTTTTTCAGCTTTGAGGATTTATCTGGAGATTCCTCTGGCCCTGATTCTCATCCCCGGTTATGTGCTAATATTGTGCCTGGTTATTTTTACACCTAAAGACTTCATCCCTATTGCCTTTGATTCCGGGGCAGTGGCCACCGGCCCTATGGTGGTTACCTTTGCTTTGCCTATTATGACCAGCATTGCCATTGGATTGAAGGGGGAGGATTCTGGACTACTGGGCCTGGGTACGGTGGGTCTGGTGGCCATGTTTCCCATAATATTCATTCTGGTTTTAGGAATTATTTTAAAAAAGAGGGAAAAAGATGAATAAAACTATTTTAAAGGAGGAAAAATTATGAGTACCTGTTCTGGATTTAAACTAATATATGCTATTGTGGAAGCCGGACGTGGAAGTTACATCATGAAGATTGCCCGTAAGGCCGGGGCAGAAGGAGGTACCATGTATTTTGGTCGTGGTACCGGCATTCATGAGCACGGAAAATTTTTAGGGATGCCCATTGAGCCAGAAAAAGAAGTGGTGATGATATTGATTAAAGATGAACTGGTTAATATGGTATTTGAAGCCGTGGTAGAAGAGGGGGGACTGGAAACACCCGGAAAGGGAATAGCATTTATACTTGATGTTTCTCGAGTGGCGGGAATCTGTCATCTCCTGGAGGAATAAGACAGATTTTAATCAATAGAGTATGGGAGAGATTTAATTGCCCGAATCATCGGATGAAAATGTAAAAAATTTCTTAAAAATATATTTAAAGATAAGAAAGTAAAAAAACAGATTTTGCAGTGGCCATTATAGTAAATATAATCATATGGTATATTGCCAACAATATACTAAACTGGAATATTTCATTCATTACCTCTGAATTTAGTCAGGTACTGGGTATTCTGAATATTTTAATCCTGAGTACCATTGGGGCCAATATAATATTCCTGGCCTATTACCATGGCTGGCTACATAATCTTTTAAAAATATTATTGAATGTTTTAGGATTACTGGTGGCCAGTGCTTTTTATCAGGTATTCCCCTTCTCATTTAGTCAGGAAATATATACCTGGGGCGTTTTACTGGCATTAATCCTGGGCATGGTAGTCTATATCATAATGATTTTTATAGAGTCTATAAAATTCATTTTGAACCATGTGGTGAAGAAGAATTATCAAAAATGCATTTAAATATTTAAACTAATTTGAATCATTTATTACTTCTTTAACCCTTCCCACCTTTCCATCTTCAAGCCGGACCTTAATACCATGGGGATGGAATGAGGAGCGTGTTAATAAATCTTTAACAATACCCCTGGTAGTTTTACCTGATCTTTGATCTTTTTTAAGTACTATGTCCACCATAGAGCCTTTTTTTATGTCTTTTCTATAATTTCCTTTCATTTTTTTTACCCTGATTAAAATATTTAAGAGGCAAAGGTTTATTTAAGAGTCAATGTTAATAAAATAATTTCTAATTTATTAGGTATAATATTTTAATAAAATAAATGTAAAGATAGCGTAGATAGACTTTAAGTTAGGCAACAATTAATATATACCCTATTAAAATTACCAGGTAGAAATTAAATCAGGAAAAAAAATGAAAAAAAGCAAATTAATTTTAGCTCTCTTATTTTTAGTGGTTCTATTTTCTTACCTGTACACCGAAACCTACTGGGTGGAAACTAAAGAAGTGGTTATTGAATCCCCGGACATCCCCCCTGAATTTGATGGTAAAAGAATAGTATTTATAACCGATATCCATGCTGGTTCCTATTTCTCCCCGGAAAGAGTGGATGGAGTGGTAGAAAAAGTTAATAGCCTGGAACCCGACCTCATTTTACTGGGAGGAGATTATATTGACCGGGAATATGAGTATGTTTCCCCAGTTTTTGAGTCTATGGAAAAATTAAATGCCCCTATGGGAGTATATGGGGTTTTAGGTAATAATGATCCTCAGTATTTGACTTTAAAAACATTTGATGAATCACCCTTAAATTATATTGGTAATACCGGTAAATGGATTCAAATAAATAATTCACGTATCCGGGTGGCAGGGGTAGGAGACTTCAATAATGGCCAGCAATTAATAGACCGGGCTCTGGGTGATGCTGCTGCAGAAGACTTTGTTATTTTATTAAGCCATAATCCTGACTATTTTCCGGAGCTGGATCACTCCATGGTGGATCTGGTTCTTGCAGGCCATACCCACGGAGGACAGGTCACCTTTTTTGGTTTATGGGCACCTGTTATGCGCACCATATATGGACAAAAGTATATTACAGGAGTAATTGAAGAAAATGGCAGCACCATGATAGTTAGTAATGGTTTAGGTACTGTAATATTACCTATAAGGTTTTTTGCAAAACCCCAAATACATGTGATTGAATTAAAGTCGGTTAATTGATTAAAAATAAAAATAAGCCTCGAGCGGGAATTGAACCCGCGACCTCGGGATTACGAATCCCGCGCTATACCGGCTAAGCTATCGAGGCAAAGAATTATATCAGTAATCGTCCAGAGACTGCTGATTACTCATAATTTCATCTAAATTAATTTTCATTCCATCCCGGGCTGCTAAAACTGGAATTCCCGTTTGTTTTTTAATTCTTTGGGCTTCCCCTTCGGGATCATTTAAAATCATTTTCATCCCCAGGTGCGTCATAATCCCCAAACGAGGGGATACTTCCTCCACTAACAAGGCAAAATCATCACTGCACATATGCCCCGGGATATGTTCATTATGTGGTCTTATAACACTTGCTATTAATATATCCGCCCCCTGATGAGATTTTGATAATTTCTCAAAGTATTCTGTATCAGAAGTATAGGATATAGTTATGTCCTTATGCTGGAATTGGAATCCCAGAGTAGTAGGATCACCATGGATGGTTGGAGTTGCTTTAATACTAATTTTATCAAGTTTAGTTACATTATGGGGTTCCATGGTCATTACTTTAGATTTTCCAAGATGATAGCTAGAGATACAGGGACCCCAGTGTTTATATCCCTGAATAACACTTTTACTTCCAATAACTACCCCCCGGTTACGGGTCATGCCTCTGGTTAAAGCTTCAATCATGACCTCCCCATCACCATAATGATCGGTGTGGGAGTGAGATATTAAAATCCCGTCTAATTTTAAAGGATTCAAACCAAACTGATAGCTTCTAATCAGTGCCCCGGGCCCAGGATCCACATGTAAATTTTTCCCAGAAATTCCATCGATTCTAAATCCACCAGTCATCCTCTTCTGGGTAATGGTGGCGAAACCGTCCACCACCACTTCCTAAAAAAGTTAAGTCCATATTATCACCTGATTTTTTTTATAATAATTATAATAATGGGATTTAAATCCTATTAATCAGTCGGAATTACATAATATTATATCACATCGAAGAGGAGATTGATTACGCTTCAAGCACAGGCTTTCATTTTCAATCACCACCAGGTCTCCTTCTAAAATATCCCCCTCTCCGGTGGAGAACATCATGACCTTATCCCCTGATTTGGCCAGCTGCCTCCAGTTTACATCAAATGCCTGAACATCCTTTCCTAATACTATTTCCAACCTATCTTCATCTACAGTAACAATCCGGCCCACTTCTCCTTGAGTAAGTATCCGGGAAACCAGGTTAATGGCTTCTGCTTTTTCCAGAAGGTCTTTTTTGAGTTTTTGTCTCCATTTTTGTAGTAATTTTACATCCCGGACCACGGTCTCACGGAGTATTTTTTGTGACTCTTTCTTATCTAAAGCCGGAGTTTTTATGAATAGATCACAAGAACTACCTACTGAAGGTGTTTTTTGAGCAACTTCATGGAGTACTTTTTGGAAAATAGTTTCAATTTCCTTTAAAGTAGTTTTAGATTTCCAGTACTTTTTTAAAATCTTAGATGCTGATTCCTTGGTGAATTTATTACCAAATACAATTATGGAACTTTCTCCCTTATCCATTTTAGTGATATTAGAACCAGTTAATTCAATTATCTGAAAACCATTGGTAGTGGCATATATTCGTCGCCTTTTAGTTTCAAAGGAGCTTTTTGAACTTACTTCCCCCACCACCACCTTACCCAGACTGCGCAATTTTACCGCATCATCAGTAAGTTTCAAGGTTATTTCCAGTTCACCAGCTCTTTTTTTTAATTGAGATTCATTTTCAATCATGCCAGAATATAATTCATCTTCTAATATTTCACGATTGGATTTATCTCCAAAAAAAGCTATCCTGCGTTTATCTCCAGCCATGACACAGCCCTGGGCACCAATATAAGTTATTATGAGACTCATAACTACACCTTTTATATATTTAAATGTATTTTATAAGGGGATAAATATGTTCATTAGAGTATTTTATATTAAAAATATAAATCCACTCATTATATTTACTAATCAATTTTATTATAAAGACTTTTTTTTGATTTTATTATTTTTTAAATAAAAATTTATGCTATTGAATTTAAAGATTGAATATCTTTTTTAATGCTAATTAAGAACCTGCATTTATAAAAAAGCCATAAATAATGGTTAATCAATAAATTACAACATTATTCACCTTATCTTACTAAAGAAAAATTTACCTTATATTAAATCCATAATAATAATCAATTTAAATAAATTCTGCTCAGGGTAGGTCTAATCCCTGAGGGAATATTTGATTAAATGAGGAATTTAAATGGTCTCCCGGGATAAGGAAAAAAAATTTGAAAACCATCTGATTAATGAGAAAAGCCCCTATTTACTCCAGCATGCCCATAACCCTGTAGACTGGCATCCATGGACCGAAGATGCGTTTTCAAAAGCTAAAAATGAGAATAAACCTGTTTTTTTATCTATTGGTTATTCAACCTGTCACTGGTGTCATGTAATGGCCCATGAATCCTTTGAAGACCCGGAAATAGGTGAATTGATAAACCGGGTGTTTGTACCGGTAAAAGTAGATCGTGAAGAAAGGCCAGATATTGATAGTACCTACATGAATGTTTGCCAAATGATGACCGGTAGTGGAGGATGGCCTTTAACTATTATAATGACCCCTGATAAGAAGCCATTTTTTTCAGGAACTTATTTTCCTAAAGAAAGTCGTTACGGGAGTTTAGGGCTAAAAGACATTATTTTGAAAGTGGATGAGTTATGGAAAAATAACCCTCAAGAGGCACTTGAATCGGCAGATAAGATAGTAAATTTGCTAGAAAAAATATCAGTGGTTGAAAATACAGAGGATCTGAATAATGACCTTTTAGATAATGCTTATAATGCCTTAAAAGATTCATTCGATGATGTCCATGGAGGTTTCGGGATGATACAAAAGTTCCCCACCCCCCATAACCTTTACTTTTTAATGAGATACTGGAAGAGAAGTTCCATCACTTATTCCTGGGAGATGGTAAAAAAAACCCTGGACCGGATGCAACAGGGAGGTATTTATGACCAGGTGGGATTTGGTTTTCACCGTTATGCAGTGGATCATGAATGGCTGGTGCCTCACTTTGAGAAAATGCTTTATGACCAGGCCTTAATTTCCATGGCCTATATGGAATCTTTTCAAATAAGTGGGGAGGAAAAATATGCTAAAACTGCAAAGGAAATATTTGAATATGTTTTAAGAGATTTAAAATCTCCAGAGGGTGGTTTTTACTCAGCCGAAGACGCGGATAGTGAAGGAGTTGAGGGTAAGTTTTATGTGTGGAGTAAAGAAGAAATTGATGTTATTTTAGGAGATAGTTCTGATTTTATATGTGATATTTTCCAGGTGCAAAAAGAAGGAAACTTTGCAGAAGAAGCCACCGGCAAAAAAACAGGAAAAAATATTTTAGTTTTGAAAAATTCTTTAGAAGAAATTTCTAAAGAAAAGCAAATAAGTCTAAGAAAACTGGAAGAAAAAATAGAAGAGTCACGTAAAAAGTTGTTCCAGTTTAGGGAAAACCGGATACATCCCCATAAAGACGATAAAATACTCACCGACTGGAATGGTCTTATGATAGCAGCCCTTTCCCGGGGTGCGCAGGTATTTAAGGAAGAAAGATACCTGGAAGCTGCTGAAAAAGCAGTAGATTTTATTTTTAAGAACCTGTATTCTAAACAAAGATTGATGCATCGCTATCGAGAAGGTGAAGGGGCTATAAATGGGTATCTTGATGACTATGCCTTCCTTATCTGGGGACTTCTAGAACTTTATCAGGCCAGTTTCAAAGTAGAATACCTTTCTAAAGCTTTTGAATTAAATCAGTCGTTGTTGGATCAATTTTTAGATAAAAGTGAGGGAGGCTTTTATTTTACACCTGAAGACGGAGAAAAGGTACTATTACGAAAAAAAGAAAGTTATGATAGTGCCATACCCTCTGGAAACTCGGTGCAAACACTCAACCTCTTAAAAATGAGTCTTTTAAGTGAAGATGCTAAGTTGAAGGACATTGCCCAGGGCTGCCTGAATTATTTTTCATCTAAAATAAATCGATCACCCCTGGGGCACACCCACTTTTTAAATGCCCTGGATTTTAAATGGGGAACTTGCTGGGAATTGGTAATTGCCTGTCCTCCGGGTAAAAAGAACTCTCAAAAAATAAGCCGTGTGCTGAGTAGTTATTTCCTGCCGAACCTTACTATGGTTTTAAAAGAAGATGATTTAGAAGAAAAATGGCCTTTTAAAGTTCAAGGCTCTTTCCAGGCAAAAAAGCCCATCGAAAACCAATGCACTGCTTATCTATGTTCAGATAAAGATTGTAAAAATCCAACAACTCAAATAGGTGAATTATTAAGTTTTATAGATCCTAAAACTGTATCCTGATTGTTCCAGATTAAAATCGCATCAAAAATAAAATAAGGAGGTTTTAAATGAGATCTGATAATAATGAACCTGAAAAAAATAAAACCCCTCATGAAAAACAACACAATTCCCACCAACACGAAAAAACCCACAAACCTCAGCCCCAAAAAGGAAAAAAGGAAAAATCAGTGGAAAAACAAGAAGATTCCGGCCATAACCATGGCGTCGATCAAGTTCCATCAGAAGAATCGGCACCAACACATAAGTCTCATCACGGACATATGATGGAGGATTATAAGAAAAGATTCTGGGTATCGGTGATACTGACATTTCCTGTATTTTTATTATCCCCTATGATTCAAGAAGCAATAGGTATATGGGATTTTATAAGTTTTCCTGGAGATCAATATGTTTTTTCATTTTAGCCTCTTTAGTATTTGTTTACGGTGGTTATCCTTTCATCAAAGGTTTTATTAGAGAATCAAAAAAACAAAAGACCAGGGATGATGACCCTGATAGCCGTGGCAATAATTGTCTCCTATGGTTACAGTACCGCGGTTATTTTTGGACTTCCCGGTATGGCCCTGTTTCCAGAACTGGTAATATTAATAGATATCATGCTTCTGGGTCACTGGATTGAAATGAGATCTATCCAGGGCGCATCTAAAGCCCTGGAGAAATTAGCAAAACTATTACCCAAAAAAGCCCACCTCATAACTGAAGATGGAAAAATAAAGAATGTGCCTCTAAAATCTCTCCAGATTAATGATAAAGTACTGGTTAAGCCTGGTGAAAAAATTCCCGCTGATGGGGAAATTATGGCCGGTAAAAGTTTCATTAATGAGGCTTTACTTACTGGAGAGTCCACCCCTTTAGATAAAACAGTTGGCGATGAAGTTATTGGCGGATCCATAAATGGTGAAGGTTCTATTACCATTAAAATAAAAAAAAACGGGTAAAGATTCTTTTTTATCTCAGGTTATTGATCTGGTTAATCAGGCTCAGGCAAGAAAATCACGTACTCAAGATTTAACTGACCGGGAGGGTTTATGGCTTACCATTATCGCCTTAGGATCCGGGGCCATTACTATACTTGTCTGGTTTGTTATTTTCAATATGAATCTGGCCTTTTCTTTAGAAAGAACCGTGACTGTAATGGTAACTGCCTGCCCTCATGCCCTGGGATTAGCCATACCTCTGGTAATAGCCGTTTCTACATCAATATCTGCCAAAAATGGATTTTTAATTAAAAATAGAAGTAATTTTGAAGATTCAAGGGACATTGATGCGGTCATATTTGATAAAACTGGTACTCTAACCAGGGGAGAACTGGGGGTAAGTGATATTTATTCACTTAACAGTGAATACGATGAAGGATATCTTTTAAAGTATGCTGCATCTGTAGAATCTAAATCAGAACATCCCATAGCTCAAGGTATTGTATCTGCAGTGGAGGAAACTTTTCAGGTAGAAGAATTTGAATCACATCCTGGAAAAGGAATTTCAGGGATGGTGGATTCTAAAAAAATAGAAGTAGTTAGCCCGGGATTTATTAAAGAAAGAGGAATAGAACCAGACGACGAACAGGTCTTAAATCTTTTTTCTCAGGGAAAAACTGTGGTTTTCATATTAATTAATGACGAACTGGCAGGTTGCATCGCCCTGGCAGATGTTATTAGAGAAGAATCCGCAGAAGCCATAAAGCAACTTCAAAACAAAGGAATAAAGTGCATAATGCTTACTGGTGATACCGAAGGTGTGGCTCGGTGGGTTTCTGATGAATTAGAATTAGATGAATACTTCTACCAGGTCCTTCCTAAAGAAAAAGCAGAAAAAGTCAAAGAAATTCAAGATAGGGGTTTTAAAGTAGCTATGACGGGAGATGGGGTTAATGATGCCCCGGCTTTGGCCCAGTCGAATGTGGGAATAACCATTGGCGCAGGTACAGATGTGGCCATGGAAACTGCAGATATTATTCTGGTGAGGAGTAATCCACTAGATGTGGTGGCCCTGATAGAGCTTTCTTCTGCCACCTATCGTAAGATGTGGGAAAACCTCCTGTGGGCCAGCGGATACAATGCATTTGCCATACCCCTGGCAGCAGGAGTGCTTTATTACCAGGGAATACTACTTAGCCCTGCAATGGGTGCTATTTTAATGTCTCTGAGTACGGTTATTGTTGCTTTAAATGCCCAGCTCTTCAAATTCAACCCGCCAAAGTTACGGGGAAGGGATAATAATTAATGATATTTTTAGAAAAATATGAATTAATTAAATTTTCTTACAAATAATGAAAATTTAAACATTAAAAAGAAAATAGACTATTTCAGTCATTATATACTAAAAAAAGGTCATTTTTTATTTTCTTATTAATAATATTCCTCCATAAAACCATAAATTAAATACATTATAGGGTTCATATAATTATTATTAGTGAATAAATTTGTAGGTGGTAATATGGAAAAAACCCTGGAAAACTTAACCAAAGCCTTTATTGGAGAAAGCCAAGCTAGAAATAGATATACTTTTTATTCTAAAACTGCTAAAAAAGAAGGATTCCCTCAAATTTCTGAGCTATTTCTTAGTACTGCGGATAATGAACGAGAACATGCCAAATGGTTGTTCCGTTTAATAAACGAGCTTAAAAAAGAATCAGGAAAACCCATAGATTCTATAATTGTGGAAGCAGAAGCACCAACCACATTAGGGACTACTGTTGAAAACCTTAAAGCCGCGATTGAAGGCGAACATTATGAAAATACCGAAATGTATCCTGAATTTGCAAAAGTAGCAGAAGAAGAAAGATATAAAGATATTGCTAAACGTTTAAGAGCCATATCCAAAGCAGAAGAACACCACGAAGCCAGATATATAAGATTACTGGAGATAGTGGAATCCGGCACTGCTTTTGAAAAAACCGAAGAAGTCACCTGGATATGTCAAAAATGTGCCTATACTCACCAGGGGACTACTCCCCCAGAAGAATGTCCTTCCTGTGATCATCCTACCAAATACTTTGAAATTGTTTGTGAAGAATATTAATTAAAAAAGTTACAAGGGTAGCAAATGACCAAAATAAAAGAAATATATCGTTGTAATGTATGTGGCAATATAGTAGAAATGGTTCATGGCGGTGTCGGTGAACTGGTATGCTGTGGGCAGCCTATGGAACTATTAATTGAAAGGCAAACTGATGTAGGTCCTGAAAAACACATACCTATCATTGAAAAAACCGAAAAGGGGATTAAAGTTAAGGTAGGAGAAGTACCGCACCCTATGGAAGAAAATCATTATATTGAGTGGGTGGAATTAATTATAGATGGGAAAGCCTACCGTGAATTCTTAGAACCTGGAGATAATCCTGAAGTAGAATTCAATTTGAATATTCCAGAAGATTCAACTTTAAAAGTCAGAGAATACTGCAATATTCATGGATTGTGGCATTCCTGAGATGTGAAAACCCCTGATATAATTTTTTATTTATTATATTCTTTTTTAATATAATCTGCATAATAATGAACTGAAAATAGGAAATAACCTCCTTTTTAAGTTCTTTTCTAGTTTTCCTTAAATTACCCCTGATTATTTATATGGCCTTTCATCATCTCACCATTTATATATCTTAATAGAAATTAATAGTGTATATATGGTAAATAGAAAACTGTGCCCCGATAGTAGGGAGTAAGTAAATAAAAGTAATTGTTATTTTCTATAATAAATAAGTCATTAAAACTAGAAGAATAAATTAAGTGGGAAAATGAAAAGCAAATTAACTGTCTTTATAACCATTGTATTGATTACTTTCATTTTTGGTTGCATACAATCTGATTCAGGCAGTATTGAGGAGTTAACACCCCAGATTAATGACCATTTAAAAAAGGGAGATGGCTATTATAACCAGGCTGCGCAGGATTTGAATAATTTTAATATAAATAGTGCTATTGAAAATTCAAATCAAGCCACCAATGAATTTAATATGGCCCGATCTTCTGCTTCAGAAGCACTAATTTATGCCCAGAACTCTAAGGACAATGTTTTCATCCAGTATATAGAACTGGCAGTTTTAGAAATAGATGCGAAATTAAATGCAACTTCTGAACTTAGAAGTGCAGCCCAATCTTTCCAGAGTGGGAGAAATCAAACCGGAAACACTAATTTGAAAATGGCCAATGGTTTGATGCAGGATGCACTGAAGTATCAAAAAGAGAGGGAAACCCTGGTCAGTCAAAACCCAGCGAAATTTAAAGATACCTGATAAAAAATCATTTTTATATAATTTTTTTTAGAATATACAATAAATTAACTACTTAATTTTACATCAAAGAGGGAAAAAATGAATAAAGCTTGTATAAGTTGCAAAGGAAAAGGTTATAAAATTAAAGATCATAAAACATGTGATGCGTGTAATGGAACCGGATTACAGGAGACTATGGACGTAAAAGGGCATTTTAAAGGAGTTAATACTCAAGCCCGCCAAAAATTTGATTTAGACCAGGACCAGGACATTCCCTGTGATAAATGTAAAGGTAAAGGGGAAATTGAAATCACAGAAACTTGTCCGTCCTGTGAAGGTAAAGGGGAAATTAATGTCTGCCGTGAATGTGGTAAAGTGCTTAATGATAGCTCAGATTACTGTTCCCAGTGCCAGAAAAAAGAAATAATATATGTTCTGCACCCTGCCTGTGAGATGAGTGATCTGGAAGTAGGATCCACTTACAAGGGCCGCATAACCCGGGTAGAAAAATACGGGGTCTTTGTAAGTTTAAATAATCAGGTCTGGGGTTTGATGCGTACCGGAATGCCGGGGCATAATGTGGGAGATAATATTTTCGTGAAAGTGGCTGAATTAAAACCACAAAGAGGGGAAGTTGATTTAGGACCTGCCACCTTTAAAGGAGAATATGAACTGGTGAACTTAAAAAAGAACCTGGCCCGAACTAAAATTGATGATATTAACAGTAAAACCATGGGCAAAACAGTGCGTATTGTTGGTGAAGTTATTCAAATCCAGCAAACTTCTGGACCCACCATCTTCACCATCTCTGATGAAACCGGAACCACCTGGTGTGCGGCCTTTGATGAACCGGGAGTAAGGGTTTACCCCCATATCAATGTGGAAGACATTGTGGAAGTGATGGGTGAGGTGAATATGCACAGTGGTAAGATTCAAATTGAATCAGAGTCCATTGATTTACTTGAAGGTGAAGAAGCACTGGAAGCCCGTAAACTAATTGACCAAGCCATTGATGAAAGAGCCGAACCCGCAGAAACCAATTTTCTAATTGAGAGTGAGATTTTAAATAGGCTGAAGCCCACCATGAGGAAGGCTGCCAAGGCCATCCGTAGAGCTGTTCTTGATGGACGATCTATCCTGGTAAGGCACCATGCAGATGCTGATGGTATCTGTGCAGGAGTGGGTATGGAAAAAGCTGTAATTCCCCTTTTAAAAGAGATTAACGCCGATAGTGATGCGGAATGGCATTATTTCAAAAGAGCCCCCAGTAAAGCCCCCTTCTATGAATTGGAAGATGTGGTAAAGGATTTATCATATGCCTTAGAAGATCTGGAACGTCATGGTCAAAAATTACCCCTTATAGTTTTACTGGATAATGGATCCACCGAAGAAGACATCCTGGCATTGATGAAAGCCAAAATTTATGACATTGAAATTGTGGTTATTGATCATCACTTCCCGGGAGAAGTTAAAGAAGGGAAAGTGGAAGTGGATGAATACGTGGATGTCCATGTGAATCCCTACCTGGTAGGTGGAGACTCCCAGATTACTGCCGGAGCATTAGCTGTAGAAGTGGCCTGTATGGTGAATCCTGAAGTTCGGGATAAAATCCAGCACCTGCCCGGGATAGCTGCAGTGGGAGATCATGCCCATTCTAAGGAAGTAGAGCAGTACATTAAGCTGGCAGAAGAAAAGGGATATGATCTGGAAAATCTAGATCGAATAGCATCATGTATTGATTTTGAGGCCTACTTCCTCCGCTTTATGCATGGAAGAGGCATAATGGACACCATACTTGATCTGGAAAATCAGGAGAAACATCCTGCCCTGATAAATGCACTGCACAATGAATACCAGAAAAGAGTTAAAAATCAATTAAAAGCCGCCCTACCCAATCTTAAGTCTCAGGACCTTCCTAATGGAGTACTATTCAATGTACTTGATGTTGAAAAATACTCCCACCGCTTTACCTTCCCTGCCCCGGGTAAGACCTGTGGTTTTGTACATGACCATATGGTGCAGCAAAATGCAGAAGGTAAACCCATAATAACCCTGGCTTATGGTCCTGATTTTGGAGTTATCCGGGCCACAGACGAGGTAAATGAGATATACGGATTTAATCTCAATGAAATAGTCTGGAAACTGGCAGATAAAATTCCAGAAGCAGGTATAGATGGTGGAGGCCATGAATGTGCCGGTTCACTTAAATTCCTGGAAGGACTCTCCACAGAAGTTTTAAGTGCATTTGCAAATGAAGTATCCATTTTAGGGTCTGACGAAAAGTAAAAACTAATTAAATTTCTTTTTTAAAGATAAGCAGACCTTTCATCTTTTTTTAATTTTAAAAATAATTAATGAATTTTTGCCAATATATACCTCTGATGAAATTAAATAGAAGTGCAATTATTTTTTATCCAGAATACCATGATAATAATCACAGTATTCACTGATAGGGCACTCCTCATGTTTGGGACTTATAGGACGGCAAATATCCTGACCAAACTGCACCAAAAGATCATTTAGCTCAATCCAGTATTTTTCAGGGAATGTTTCTTCCAGCTTTTTTTCTGTTTCATCTGGATTTTTAGTATCCACCCACCCTATGCGATTAGATATACGATGTACATGGGTATCTACCGGAATTGCCGGTTTATGAAAAGCAAAAACCAGTACACAGTTGGCTGTTTTACGCCCCACCCCTGGTAATTTAAGTAGTTCTTCCAGGTTATCTGGAACTACTCCCTGATAGTCATCCAAAAGTATTTGAGATACTTCTTTAATTCGCCGGGATTTAACCCGATAGAATCCGGCAGGCTTGATGAGTTTTTCCAGATTATCCAGCCGGGCATGGGCAATATCCTCCATAGAGTGAAATCTGGAAAAAAGCTGAGCACTGGCATGATCTGTATTTTCATCCCTGGTGCGCTGGGAAAGGATAGTTCTAATTAATACACGGTAAGGATCCCCTTCTTCAAAAATCCTTAATTTATATAGTTCTTTTAATCGATTTAAAATAAATTCTATCCTTTCGGGTATTTTATGACCCCCCCTGAGTTACCCAAATCCCATAAAAAGAGTATTTAAAATTTAAATGAATAAAGTTTTAAGGTATTATATCATGTTCAGCAGACATTCCAGACCTTCCTGTAATCCTTGCCCCTGCAGGGCAATGGTGGGAATTATGGTTATTTCAGGATCAAAATCCAGATCAGCTGAACCTATATCCTGCTTATTGGCAAAAATAACATAAGGTACATTACCTGACTCCAGCTGATTGATGATTTCTCTTTCCATATTGCTTACACCCCTGGAAATATCCACCACCACTATTGCCGCATCTATGCCATTGTAGAGTATCTCTCTCATGAAGCGAAACCTTTCCTGGCCAGGAGATGCAAAAAGATGTATTTTTTCTCCATTAACAAAGGTATTGCCATAGTCCATAGATATGGTGGTGCCCCGGTATTCCACTTTCACTTTTTTCTGGCATAAATTATCCAGAGTAGTGGTTTTTCCAGAGTTATAATCCCCAAAGATTACAATTTTAGTTTCTTTCTTTTTTCCGTTCATATTCCCATCCTTAGGGTTTTTGAGAAATGAAATCATTAATTTATTAATACTACCTGAATTTTTAAATTTAATATGGTTATTTAATATGATGGGCACTATCGATTTTTCAAGTGATATGTTAAATTTTTCTTAATAAATCTTGATTTTTATTTCTCAAAAACCCTAAGGATGGGAATATGAACGGAAAAAAGAAAGAAACTAAAATTGTAATCTTTGGGGATT
>JAHRFX010000073.1 GCA_019084405.1 Methanobacterium sp. | reverse complement strand
GACCTTACCCTCATCATTAATGGTAGTTATGATTACATTTGGTCGGGGAGCCAGTATACGGTTTGCTTTTTCAATGGGGAAATCTTTAAAATCCATATAAATAAATTAAAGATTTGATGGAATTGATTTATATGGATTTTAAAGATTTCCCCATTGAAAAAGCAAACCGTATACTGGCTCCCCGACCAACTGTAATCATAACTACCATTAATGATGAGGGTAAGGTCAATGGTGCCCCTTTCTCATTTGTAATGCCGGTTTCCATGGACCCCCCTATTGTGGCATTTGCCTCTGCGCCTTCCCATGATACCAGTAAGAATATCCAGTTAAATAGTGAATTTGTTATTAATTTAACCCCTGCAGAAATAATTAATGAAATGTGGATAACTGGTGAAAAGATTCCCTATGGCGAAAGTGAACTGGAAAAGGCAGGACTAACCTCTCTGGAATCTAAAATGGTTTCACCCCCCAGAATAAAAGAATCCATGGCCCATTTAGAGTGTGAGGTAATGGAAATTAAGGAAGTAGGGGACCATCTATTGATTTTGGGTAGAGTGATGCATGCTTCTGTGGAAGAAAACTGTATGAAAGAAGATTTGCTGGATGTGGAAAAAGTGAAGCCCCTTTTACATTTAGGAGGAACCTCTTTTGTGGTAGGGGATCACTTAAGGAAAGTGGAATAATGTTTAAAAGAATACTGGTACCTACCGATGGCTCAGAACATGCCACCAAAGCAGCAGATAAGGCTATTGAACTTGCAAAAAAATTAGGTGCCGGGATTGTAGCAGTGCATGTGATTGATGAGAAACTAATCCAGCCCTTTGAAGTCCTGGAAAAGGAGGGTAAGGAAATGCTGCAGCAGATACAAAAAAAAGGAGAATCTGCCGGAGTAGAGGTATCTGAAGTACTATTATTGGGGAATCCCGGTCATGACATGAAAAAGATAAGCAATAAGACAGAAGCCGATCTAATTGTAATTGGTTCACATGGTAGAACTGGCCTGGAAAAGATATTAATGGGTAGTGTAGCTGAAAATACACTGAAAACTTCAGATATACCGGTTTTACTGATTAAATAAATCCGGATTTATATTATTAATAAATATTTATTTTTTTAATTTTTACCGGGATTAAAACTGTCAAAATTTATTTTAATTCATTTTAATTATCAGTAGATCGTAAAGTTAAGTATTATATTATGCAGGGTGTTATATTTTATTATGACACAAAAAAACACCCTGCATGGTATGTTATTGAATGGTGATGTATTAAATCTTTCGGCGAAAGTAATTAAAGACTTGTTGG